>DATFYI010000001.1:0-17151 GCA_035315125.1 Anaerolineaceae bacterium
CAACAAAGGCGATGTTTTAGCCGAGATTGAAACAGATAAAGCGACGGTTGAAGTCGAATCGGGTTTTTCGGGTTTCGTTTATAAAACCCTGGTGGATCAAGGCACCGTTGTGCCGGTAGGTACACCGATCGCGATCATTGCGGCGCCCAACGAAAAAGTAACGGATATTCCCGAGACTGGCCCATCAGTAATTGGTGAAGCAGTGAGTTCATCCAAATCAGCCGAGCAAGCGCCTGCTGTTACTGAGGTAATTCAAACACCTGCGCCAGTGCCTCCTGCAATCGAACACACATTTTTACGAGCATCGCCGTTAGCTAAAAAAATGGCGATAGAGCAAGGTATCGATTTGCGTAGTGTGACCGGCAGTGGCCCAGAAGGAAGGATCGTACGAAAAGATGTTGAAGCGATCCTGGCAGTTGAAAAAACATCTAGCATGACGCCGACAATCGTTCAGCCAGCCCCCGTTCTGTCAAAACAAAGCCCGGTTGCGGTCACACCAGGCACTGTTATACCGCCGGCAGCCTGGGTGCCGGGTGAGATTCCTGCTGATCAGACCATCCCATTAGCCCGCTTGAGAACGACAATCGGCAGGAGAATGACTGAATCAAAGCAGCAAATCCCGCATTTTTACGTAACCCATGATTATGATGTGGCTGAACTGATGCGCTTGCGGAATGAGAGCAACAAAATCCTGCCAGAAGATCAAAAAATATCAATCAACGACTTTATCGTTAAAGCGGTTGCTTTGTGCCTGCGTCAATTCCCGAATTTGAACACATCTTTATCAGGCAAGGATATCATCCGGCACGGTCATGTCAATGTAGGAGTAGCAGTATCAGTTGAGGGAGGGTTGTTAACCATTGTTTGTAAGGATGCAGACACCAAGCCGCTGAGACTGATTTCAAACGAAATGCGTGCGATGATCGGACGGGCCCGACAATCGAAAGTCCGCACTGAGGATATTGAAGGATCGACCTTCTCGATCAGTAATATGGGTATGTATAATGTCGAGAATTTTGCTGCGATTATTAACCCACCGGAAGTTGCTATCCTGGCAGTTGGCGCAGTCCGGCAGACTCCGGTAGTCGTAGACGGTGAAATCCAGGTTGGAACACGCATGAAAGCAACCATCTCAGCGGATCACCGCGCCACAGATGGGGCGGAAGCAGCACAGTTCATGCAATTTTTATCGACTTTTCTGGAAGAGCCGATGAAGCTGCTGGTTTATTAGACTTACGCCCGGTTTACCTGAGGATTTCCAATTTCAAGAGGAAATGGAAGTCCTTTTTTATAATTAATCTGCTTATTGCTTGCGCTGATAAATCTGCTCGTAAATCTGTAAGAACTCAAAGATTTGCATAATATATTGGCGGGTTTCAGAGCTGCGTATCACTTCCAAAAACAAATCGGGATCATTCGGAGCAAGCTTTTGCCAAGATTGGGTGTTTCCTGGCCCGCCGTTATAGGCTGCCAGGGTGGCATAGATATCATTTTTGAAGTAATCGCGCTGGCGCGCCAGATAATGCGAACCAAGTCGAATATTAATCATTGGCAGGTTTAAATCATCGGTGGTATATCCGCTTGGCCAGCCCATCTGGCCTGCGATTTCTTTACCCGTATCCGGCATAATTTGCATGGCTCCAATAGCGCCTGCAGAGGACTCGATAAAGCCTTCAAATAAGCTTTCTTGCCGGATGACGCTAAACAGAAATAAAGGGTGGAAATTATCTGCTTGCGCTGCTGCTGCTACCTGATCTCTAAAATAAGTTCCGAAACGGATGTGATTAAAGTAAATTGGGGCATTCAGGGAAGCAGCATCGTCCAGGTTTGCCAGGGTAAGGATCTGCCGGCTGGCGGTAATTGCCAGACGGTACATACTCAGGTCAAGCAAATGGGGCAGGATGCGAAAATTGTCGGCAGCATCTGTTTTTATCGAATTGGTCAGGTCTGCGAGAGCCGTTTCAGATTCTTGATATAAGCCAAGCTGCCAATAAGCATCGGCGCGTATCATGCGTGGATCGTTAGCAAGAGATCCCAGGCTATCCAAATCTGTACTGTCTGGTATCGAGAATTTTGCTCTAAGCCAGGTTTCTGCATCCGGGCGTTCAGCCGACAGATCGTAACCCAGGTCGTAATTTTGATCTGGCGAAAAGGGCGGTGTGCCATTTAGCAACTGCTTGGCCCGTTCGCTGTAATAACCGGTTGGATCTCTTTGAGCTGCCTGATCCCAGGAAGCGCGAGCGGCATCGGTTTTGTTCTGGGCCTGCTGGGTTTTTCCGATCCATAAATAGGCGGCTGCCTGATCGCCTGGATTGGTGGCTAAAACAAGGCTGCGCTCAAAAATCGTGAGACATTGGTCATAATTACCTGCACGATATAGAGTGACACCTGCTAAAAAGAGCGCCTGATAACTTTGATCTGCACTAGGATATTCGTTGATCAAGCGTTGCCAGGTGGATGCGGCATCTGTCAATTTGTTGGCCATTTCCTGAATGCGACCGGCTTCAAACAAAAAGCCGGGCGCTTCAGGCGCATTCGGAGTCTCGCTGACAAAACTAAGCAGGGTTTGAGCGGCCTGGTCATATTGATTGAGATCAGCCCATTCAATATTCGATTTTTCATCAAAAGCAGTGGCCCAAAATCTGTCCCCTTTATATTGTTGGATCAAATCATCCAGTTGTAAGATGGCTGAATCATATTTCCCCATAGATTCAAAACTTAAAGCCATATAATAATGAGGTGTACCGTCATGTTTGGGTGTGTTTGTTACATAGCGATTAAGTGACTCAACGGCTAATGGGTATTGTCCTGCATAATAATCTACCAGGCCGCGGTTTAGATCATCGACTTGAATGCCAGCTTTGACGAGCTCAACCAGACTTGAATAGGAATCGTATGATTTTGGATAATTTGTAACGGCATCCTGGAAACGAGCATAGGCTTGTTCAGTTTGGTTGATATCCAGATATATTTGGCCGGTTAAGAAATCCATCTGCGCTTTGTCGTAATCACTGTTTGAGTTTTGATAAATGGACATATAAGTACGGATGGCGTTGTCGTAATCTTTCTTAGAGGCGTAAGCCTGACCGACTTTGATTTCAACCGAAGCAGGATCGCTTAACCGGGGGGCTTTAATGGCTGCTTGATAAGCTAATATAGCTCCATCCGGGTCACCGGCGCTGAGCAGAGCATCGCCGCGCAACTCTTGAACGTAGGCATCTAAAACACCGGGTTGCAAGCTCAGGTAATGCCCGTAATCCTCAGCCGCCAAAGCAGGGTTATTAAGCTGTGTGTAGCTCTGACCGAGGAAATAATAAGCTTTCACACGTGCCTGGCTCTCCTGATACTGCTGGACCAGCGTGTTTAGTAATTGCACGGCGCCTTGCCAATTTCCGGTCAAATAATCAACCCTACCAATTCCCAGCATGGCTTCTGCTTGCGTTTCAGCATCCTGGGTACTGCTCATGGCGCTCTGAAAATCGTGGAGAGCCTGATCATAATTGCCCACAAAGAGATCTTGTTCTCCCTGGCTGTTTTGGGCGGCTGGCAATGGCGTAGGAGATGGAGTTAAGGATGGTGTGACCGTTGGTGTCTGGCTTGCTGTTGGAGTGGAAGTGACCGCCGAAAGGCGTGGCAGTGAAATAGATGTAAGATCACAGCCCATGCTGATCAAAGCGATGATCAGGAATATGGATATCCAACGTCTTTTCATGTCGTATTTTTGTTATTTCTCAAATTGATGCTGATCCTGGAAATCCAGGCTGATGCAAGGTATTCTGATCGATTTACGCACTCAGTCTGGTCTGTACCATGTACAGTGTTCCTTACTTATAACCGGATGACTGAGAAAGTGTCAATACTTTGACAAACAATGGATTGCATGTTAAACTTTAGTTGCCTTTTTGGATGACGCTCTTTGAGAGAGCGTCTTTTACTGTCGGGGATTGTCTTTTTAGGAGGCTGAAACATTTCCCAACTAATGATCGAAGAATAGAGGACTGGTTTATGACAATTGTCTGTACCGGGTCGATCGCTTATGACTACCTGATGACCTTTCCTGGATATTTCCGTGACCATATCCTTCCGGAACGGATCGAAAGCCTGAGTTTATCTTTTTTGGTTGATTCTATGGTTCGTCAGAAAGGGGGGACGGCTCCAAACATTGCCTATACGTTGGCTTTGCTTGGAGAACATCCAATCGTAATGGGTACGGTCGGTGAGGATTTTGAGGATTACCGGGCCTGGCTTAATAGCAATGGTATCAATACGGACTATATTAAAGTCATTCCGGGCGAGTACACCGCTTCCTTTTTCGCCAACACTGACCTCGCCCACATTCAGCTATCCAGTTTCTATACTGGCGCAATGGCCCACGCAAAAGAGCTTTCCATTCGCAGCTTATCTGCGGTAGATGTTGATCTGGTAGTTATTTCGCCAAATGATCCGCTCGCCATGCAGCTCTACGCAGAAGAATGCTCTCAACTGAGTATTCCATATTTGTATGATATTGGCCAGCAAGTTGTCAGAATTGATCCGGAAAAATTACGCCAGGGGGTAGAAGGTGCTTACAGCCTTTTTTTGAACGATTACGAGTTTCAATTATTGCAAAAGCACACAGGATTGAAGCTTGAAGATATCTTATCAAAGGTCAATTTATTGGTAATCACATTTGGAGAGCAAGGGTCCACAATCTATACCGGTGGTGACATCTTCCAGATTAAGGTCATCCCGCCTGTAAAAATCGTCGATCCGACCGGGGTGGGCGATGCATTTCGGGGTGGTTTTTTACGTGGTTATGATCTTGGCCTTGATTGGCAGACCTGTGGCCAGATGGGCGCATTGGCTGCAACTTATTGTTTGGAACAAAGCGGAACGCTGAATCACAACTATACCAGATCCGAATTTGTTGACCGTTATCGAAAGTACTTTGACGATGGCGGAGTTTTGGATGTTCTGTTAGAGAACTAAAAATCATCTGATCAATAACTAACAATATTACGAAACGCAGTTTTCTAGGAGGATTTTTGGATGTCAACTTATCATGTAAAAGATCTGCAACAAGCTGAAGGCGGACGCAGACGGATTGAGTGGGCAGAGCGAGAAATGCCCGTTCTAAGGCTGATCAAGGAACGTTTTGCCAAAGAACGCCCGCTGGCAGGTGTTCGGATCTCAGCCTGTTTGCACGTAACTACTGAGACAGCTAATTTGATGAAGACACTTCAGGCCGGCGGGGCCGATGTGGTATTGACTGCCTCTAACCCACTTTCTACCCAGGATGATGTGGCGGCTTCATTAGTGTCTCAAGATGAGATTTCTGTATTTGCGATCAAGGGCGAAGATAATGCAACTTACTATAAGCACATCCATGCCGCGCTGGACCATAAACCGCAAATTACAATGGATGATGGGGCAGACCTGGTTGGAACGATGCACAAAGAGCGCCGCGATTTAATCCCAACCATGATCGGTGGAACCGAAGAGACCACCACGGGCGTGATCCGCCTGCGGGCAATGGCTGCTGACAATGCACTGACTTTCCCTATTGTTGCTGTCAACGATGCCATGACAAAGCATTTCTTCGACAATCGTTACGGTACAGGTCAATCCACATTGGACGGTATTATTCGCGCTACCAATATTTTGTTGGCCGGAAGGACATTCGTGATCGCCGGGTACGGTTGGTGTGGACGTGGTTTGTCTTCACGGGCGCGCGGGATGGGGGCAAATGTCATCGTTACAGAGGTCGATCCATTACCCGCCTTGGAAGCCGTAATGGATGGTTACCGGGTTATGCCGATGGAAGAAGCTGCCAAAATTGGTGATATTTTCGTTACGGTTACCGGCGATATTAATGTAATCGACCGGCAACATTTTGAAGTCATGAAAGACGGTGCAATCGTTGCAAATTCCGGCCATTTCAACGTCGAAATTAATATCCCGGCTCTGGAAGAATTAGCGACTGCCAAGCGGTTAGTAAGGCCGTTTGTTGAAGAATATGTAATGAAAGACGGTCGCCGCATTCATATCCTGGGTGAAGGTCGCCTGATCAACCTGGCTGCCGCAGAAGGTCACCCGGCCAGTGTGATGGATATGTCATTTGCAAACCAGGCGCTCAGTGTAGAATACCTGCTCAAAAACGCCACAAAACTCGAGAAAAAAGTTTACAGCGTTCCGCAGGAAATTGATCATGAGATAGCCCGTCTAAAGCTGGCTGCTATGAACGTATTGATTGACAAGCTCAGTCCTGAGCAAGTATCTTATCTTAATTCCTGGGAATCAGGCACCTGATAAGGCAATCGATTTGAGTTTAGAGGCGGTGTTTTCGGATGTTAATAACCGGAAACACCGTTTTTTCGATCGAATTAATGGACGATGATGGCCATATTTCCAAGCACAGACCAGGAATTTGTGAATTCTTGAATGGAGCGGCTATAAGTGGTATCACCATCCAAAATAGTCACCGATTGCTGGTCATAGCCAATCACAATCACGGTATGTTCGAAGTGCACGACCTGAACGGTATTTCCGTCCGAGGCAGTATAGAAGATCGCGGTACCTGGCCAGACATCTCCAACTACCCAGGCCATTACCGGTCGGCCAGCAGCGATCTCATTACGAATGCCATTCCAGGAAAAGTTTTTTACGTCGGATGCAGTCAGGCCATAATTCCTTAATAATTTTGCAACCGGCGGTGCATAGACTCCGTAAGAATTGGGTGGAATTTGCCCGCGGGTCCCTTTATAACTACCAACAAAACCCTTGGAAGGATCATCTGATTTTGGAAGTTTTGACTGGAAATCCATTTCATTAAATCTGATACCAAAAAAAGCAGCCAAATCTGTGGCAGAGCGTGATTCACAATCCAAATTATAGGATTGGGCATGTCCAACGATGCCGTGAATCGATGCCTGGGCGGGTAACGAGTTGGGTTTGTTGGTCGGTTTGGGGGTGCGTGTAGGAAAAGGAGTCTTAGTTGAGGTGCTGGTAAAGGTTTTGGTGGGGGTAAAAGTATTGGTGGGAGTGGATGTGCGGGTAGGTGTGGGGGTAATCGTTGGGGTTGAGGTTGAGGTGAATGTCGGCAGGGGCTGAAATGGTGTGTTCGTCATGGTCGGGATCATTATGGCGGTTATTTTCGGGTCGATACCACCTACAGAAAACGATGAGCCTGGAACCGGCAGGCTAATAAAGCCTGTATAAATGAGCAGCGCAAACAATATCACCGCCCAGATAATACCCAGAATCAGGACAATGATCATTAAAATCCACCATTGCTTACTTTGCAGTGGTTTATTCATAGTACCATGACGTCATCACGCCTGTTTGATCGTAAAGGGTTTAATTCAGTACGGTTGTACCCTGTTTCATGGGGTTGGCGCGGCTATAACGACCTCAATGTAGAATGGGTCGCCGAAGGACTGATTTTGCGGATTGAATGCCTGCCAGGCACTACGGTACTTCCCCGGGGTCGTTGGTGCGGTAAATTGTATACGGATGGTTGCATGGCTGCCGCTGCGAGCCGGGAACAATTCCTGCTCCTGTGAAGCCCCCATATCCGGACCAGCAATTAATTTTATTTTGTAACCCGAATCCCAGTTACAAGACCCACTATTTTCGACCTCCCAGCGCTTATCCATCGTTGAGCCAGCAGACACAATGGTATCATCCGGTATAGTGACGTCAGAAAGATAAGTGAGTTGGTCTGTACAACCTGGATTTGATTTGGAGCCGTTGATCTGCGGAGTTTTTTCTTTCGTTGGAGAGGGGGATGGGACAATTGTAGCTGGTATGAAGGGGGCATCCTGCGTTGCATCCGGCGAAGCAATACTTGGCCTGAACGAACAACCTGAAACATAGACAAACGAACAGGCTAAAGTCAAAATGAAAATCAACTTGAGTGATGCAGGGCGAAAATTCATATTTCCTGGAACCAATTTGAAAGGATCAGGCAGTTTGACCTGAATGCCTGATCCTGGATAAAAGCTTATTCGTCTTCCGAATCTTCGTCCCCTCCGGATGGAGAGAGCGTCAGGGGTACATCTCCCCCGAGGGCGCGCTGGCGCACCGCAGTTTCAATCTCATTGCTCAGTTCTAAGTTCTGACGCAAGAATTCCTTGGCATTTTCTCGTCCCTGTCCTAACCGTACGTCGCCGTAAGAAAAGAAGGCGCCACGTTTTGTAATAATTTCAAGCTGTGTTGCCAGGTCAATGATATCTCCTACTTTCGAAATCCCTTCATTGTACATAATATCAAATTCGGCCGTGCGGAAGGGGGGCGCTACTTTATTTTTTACCACCCGAACTCGTACCCGATTACCAATGATCTCTGCGCCCATTTTGATCGATTGGATCCGCCTGGTATCCAGCCGGACAGAAGCATAAAACTTTAACGCAAGCCCGCCGGGTGTCGTTTCTGGATTGCCGAACATTACCCCGATCTTTTGGCGCAATTGGTTGGTGAAAACTACCGCGGTTTTGGTCTGGTTGATTGCGCCAGACAATTTACGAAGCGCCTGAGACATTAATCTGGCCTGCATGCCCATGCTGGCATCGCCCATGTCACCTTCGATCTCGGCACGTGGAACCAGAGCAGCCACCGAGTCAATCACTACAATATCCACGGCTCCGGAGCGTACCAGAGTTTCTGCAATCTCAAGAGCTTGCTCGCCAGTGTCTGGTTGTGAGATATAAAGCGCGTTGATATCCACCCCTAGGCGAGCTGCATAAGCAGGATCCAGCGCATGTTCCATATCGATATAGGCGGCAGTACCGCCCATTTTTTGAGATTCACTTACCAGATGCAGGCATAATGTTGTTTTTCCGGAGCTTTCTGGCCCAAAAATTTCTGTGATCCTGCCACGTGGAATGCCGCCAACTCCCAGAGCGATATCTAGGGAAAGTGATCCGGTTGGAATGGATTCTACAGCAAGATGTTGCGCTTCGCCCATGCGCATGATTGACATTTCACCGTATCTCTTAACAATATCGCTGAGAGCTTTATCCAACACGGCTCGACGAGCGTCATCCATCGGACTTAATGGATTTGGTCCAGTCGGAAGTGGGGGGGCAGGTGGAGCAGATTTACGAGCCATTTTATATTCTCCTGAACGGGTATATATAGATTATATATCTACATGAAAAAAGGTGTAGAGCAAATATTATACTAATTATAGTACATATGTTCGAATGGTCAAGGAATCCATAGAACAAGATAAGTAATTATGAAGATTATTAATGGCCGATGCCGGCCCTGGTTGCAAATGCGGATGCCGCTGAACGGGTGTTCACACCCAATTTCGTAAATAGTGATCTGAGATGACGTTTAACAGTGTTGGTTGTGATCGTCAAGATTGTAGCAATTTCTTTATTCGTAAGACCGCGTGCCACTAATACAAGCACTTCACGCTCCCGGACGGTCAGGCTCTCGAGGCTCAAATCAGCCTCGCTCATCTGGCGAGCTTTTTGTACTGTTCGTACGAAGGTTTTACGATCGAAGGCTTGCTTTTCCAAACAGGCGAATAGATGGTATTCGGCATATGCACGCTCAATCCCTGCTGGATCGGCATAACCGCTGACAATGATTGTGGCTATCCCTAGCTTCTGGGTAGTTGCTAATAGGGAATAGCCATCCTGATTGATCTCCGGCTGAAGTGAACTGGCCAGGGAGAGGTCCACAACAGCCAGTTGAAAGTCAGTTCCTTGTAAGGCTCCAATTGCTTCAACATAGCTACTGCATTGTTGTATCTGATAACCCGTCTCCTCCAGCAACTCGCTAAGCAGTTCACGCCAACCAGCGTCATCTTCTACAACCAGAGCTGTCCCTAAAGGAATATTCCGGCGCGCAGCAGAGATCAAAACTGCATCGGAAGTACGGGTCACCGTTGACACATCTCCATCCTTATTGCCCGTTGTCGGGGCTTTAAGCAGGGCCTGGTTGATCACATTTCGAAAATCTACTCGATGGAATGTCTCTTTGCGCAGGCAAGTGTAGGCGCCCATTTCCTGAATTACGCTCACAGCCAGTTCGACCGTAGCAAAACCTGTCAGGATAATACTTGTGCAGCCAGGGTCGTGTCGTGTGATTGTTTCCAGCACTTTCAAGCCATCCTGGTTTCGGTGATCAGGCCCGCTTAAGGATAAATCCAAAACGGCAATACGGTGTGAAATGGGATGGATTAACGACTGGGCCTCTTCGTAACTGACTGCAAGATCGACTACCAGACCGCAGTCGATCAGGATTTCTGACAGAATTTGCTGCCAGGATGGATCATCTTCAACTACCAGCGCTCTCAAAGCTCGCAATGGGGTCATTAGATCTGGCCTTCTGACAATGGCAAACTCAGAATGAATGTAGTGCCGCCCTGTGCTGGACTTTCAACTGCTACCCGGCCTCCAAAGCGAGTTACCAGGGATTTCACCCACCACAGACCAAATCCCAGTTTACCTGGATGACCAGCGCGGGAGCTATAGCTGAATTCGAAGATGCGCTCATGCAGTTCAGTGGGGATGCCCGGGCCAGAATCGCTCACCCTAATTTCCATCCATCTGCCTTTGACTGCCACCGTGATGCACACCTTGCCTAGCCCTTGCATGGCATCCGCGGCGTTTTCTAACAAGTTGGCAAACACCAGGCTAAGCCGGTCAGCACCAGCCTGGACGGTCGGCAAGCCTTCCAGCCCTTGAGTTTCCACCTGTACGCTGCTGGGCAGGCGGGTACTCGCCAGGGCTTCCTTGATACAGGCTGCTACTGAGACTGGCGCCAATTGGATCGGTCGTAAGTGATCCAAATTTTCGTGGACCACTTGCATGGCTTCGGCTGCACTGCGCTGGATCTCAGCTAGGTTTGTCGCCAGATAAGGGTCTGCTTTGAGCAAGTCTTTGCGTTTATCCTGAATGCCTTCCACGCGCACGGGGATAGTACCCACTTTGTTGTTCAAGCGGTGCAGCAGATTGGCAGCGATATCGCCGATGGCAGCAAAGGTTTCTGTAGTGGCTCGCTGGTCTTCGGCCAACCGTAGGGCCTCCAGGTCAGCAGCGTTTTGGACTGCAAGGGCAGCGTAATGCCCCAATATATTGAGCACCCGTTTGTCCCAATCCGATTGGCTGAAATCTCTCAGGTCGCCAGGAGCTGTATAAACACTGAAAACTCCACCCTGTCCAGATTCGTTTCCGGTTGAAAACGGAACAATCAGACCAGACCCGACCTCTGCCAGATCTGGTAGTTCAGCCTCGTTCGGTTTGAGTTCCAGCAGGATGACTGGCTGACCGCTCTGGATGGCTCTACTGGTTGGTCCACTTCCCAAAGCGATGGACTGTCCGAGCATAACCGGCGATGATGCCGCCCGCACCACCAGATGGCCCTTATCCAGCTGCCAGATCAGGCTGGTGGGCACATTAAGCAAGTCGCAGGCCTGTTCAACCAAAGCCTGGTGAATGCGCACAAGTGGATGGGTATAAAGCATGGCTGCAATACCTTGCAAAGCATCCAATAAACGCATCTCCTGAATTGCGACCACAGCCTGAGTGGCCAGGATTTGCAGAATGTAGCGGTCTTCTTTATCAAATGCATTGACCTCAGGGCTTTCCAGGTTGAACACGCCTTCCAGCCGCCCACTGGCCCCGATCAGAGGAACCGCAACTTCCGAGCGCATTACCCGTGCATAGTCTAAAGGATAATAAATACCTCTCCAAGGTTCCTCGGTCAGATCCGAGATCACCACCGGTTCACGCCGGTTTGCCACATAACCCATAACAGAGGTATCCGCAATTGGGAGGTTCTCAACAACCGGATGTGCCAATCCCTGTCCAATAAATGAATGAGTGACCAGATATTTACCAGACCGGTCTACAAGGCGGAAAATGCCATAGCTGGCATCTGTGATCTCAAGCGCCATGCGTAGGATAGCATCCAGAGTGTCTTGCAGACTGGAACGTGAGGAGATTAGCATGCCCGCTCGCCATACCCGACGTAGTTGGCGTTCCCGGAGGGTCTGTTCTTGCTGGGACAGATCAAGCTGATCAGCTAAGGAGAGGATGATTGCGGCTAGACCGGACAGATGCTCCAACCAGGCCAGTTGGATGGGTTGAAATGGAATGCTACCCGCCTGGCTGGCAACCAGCACGCCCAGAGTCTTGCCTGCTACAGTTAATGGAAAAAGCTTCACTTTGTCAGAAGTGGGTTCGGGTACATCATCTGTGAGGCTGATCGAAATATCTGCGCCAGGAACCAGGTCGGTCGCGCTCTTTATAACCAAATCAAGTGCAGCCTGGACAGCCGGCTCATCCTGGCTATGCAAAGCTGTGATCGCACGGGTGATCAAGTCCAACCGTGCCAGTGCCTCATCCAATGAAATTGTTGTAAATGCCATGTTTCTTAACCGCTTGTAAGGTTTTTTTATGAAGTTAAAAAGTTATAAAGACGGTCCTCTCAGTAGCCGAGCATTCAGCTCCAACACATTTTCGGTGTAACGGATCTGCTCGGTGTGTAAAAGCTCCGGTGATTCGCCGTAATTCATACGGCGAGCCAAAAAAGCAAACTCCTCTGTATTCTCAGCCGGCATGGTTACATCTTTGGCGTTACCACGCACAACCCGCAGCGAATCGATCAGCCAGCGTAGAAAAGTATGCGCCTTGCGCAAGTGAGTATAATCCTCAGTCGACAGAATGCCGGTTTCAGCCAACATTGACATGGCCCGGCGAGTATTGGTCTGCCGCACTGAAGGAATGCCGCGCCCATAATTAATCTGCAATCCTTGAATCAAGTATTCAACATCCACCAACCCACCCGGGCTGAATTTGGGGTTGAAAGTGCCGCCTTTAACCAGGTGGCGCACCTGGCGTTCTCGCATGGCCCGCATAGCGGTCTCATTGTAAGGCTCACCGGTATATACAAATTCATCTCGTAAGCGGGCAATTCCTTGCCCCAGCTCTTCATTGCCTGCCACAGGACGTAATTTGACCAGCGCCTGTCGCTCGAACGCCCAGGCAGGTCCGCCTGGGCCAAAATAACGCCGGAAGGAATCGAGCGAGACCGATAGACTGCCAGCACTACCATACGGTCGGAGCTGCAGGTCGATCTGAAAGATGCCTTCTCGCCGGGCGCGAATGGCCGTAACGAAGTTTTGTACAAGCTTCTCGTAAAACTCGGTGGATGTAATAACATTGGGTCCGCTGGTACGGCCGTTTCCATTGTAGATGAACATGAGCTCGACGTCTGATGCAAAACCCATCTCGCTGCCACCGAACTTTCCCAACGCGACGACGCTCATCTGGCTGATCTGGCCGTTTTCCAGTAGAGGTGTGCCGTAGACCAGGCGCAGATCTTCGTGGCAGAGATGGAAAACAGAATTGACTACCACTTCAGTCAGATCGGTCAGCTCACTGGCGAAATCCCAGAACTCAGATGTTTGCCCTAGCAAATGGCGCATATCGATGCGGAACATCTCGCGGTCTTTAAATGCGTTGAGGGCTTCGATCCAGGGTGCTTTTTCAGATGGAAGCTGTGGGCCATTGTGCACTCGCAGCAAAGCAGCGCCCAACTCTTCCCTTAACTGGTTTACGGTTTTGCCAGTTGACAGGGCATCCAGGTCCTGAACCACCGGAAAAAGATTGGCGTATTGCATTCGCAAGAAATCGTCCCACAGGAAATCACTCACCCCCAGCAAACGGGCCAGTGCATCCAAAACTTCGGGGCGTTCCAGCGAAGCCAACTCGTCCGGCCAGTTAGGCCGCTTGAATAGCTCGTTAATGAATTCCTCGAAATGCAGTAGCGCCGATTCTGGATTGGGCGATAGCGGCAGGAGATGGCTGAAATGTTTGATCAGAACGGTAGCCGTGCGCAGCTCGCGCTGGCGGTTCAGATCAGTGATCATTCGACCAGCGTTGTCTGTTACATAAAGAGTGTCCTGGGCTTGATTGTCGGTCGAATCCACCAGCATGCGATCGATATAAATGTGGTTCAACGCTAAGGCGTTAGTAAACTCAAAAAGAAAGCCAACCGTGTCGAGCGATTTGATTTGAAGTACAGTAAAACGGTCGCTGATCTCGTTGTCAATCTTTATTTCTATGGGGTAAAGGGTTTTCACCAGGCTGGCATCCAGCAAACCCGTTTTTTGTAAGCCGGTTGCTACACGGATAGCCAGCTCTCCCTGAGCCTCGCGCCGCGATCCATCTCGCAGCATGTTTAAGAAACCCGCCAGATCATCCCGGTAGTGAACCCAAATATCTGTATCAAGCCTATGACCTGCAACTGGGCTAATGGTAAATACGTCCACTATCTTGCGGCTGCTTTCTGCCCGAACCGCCGGTGCCTTTCCATTCAATATTGGTTCATAAGTGAAAGCGTCTCCATTGATAATATTAAGTTGGTAACCAAACATCAGACCGCAGATGATTGAAAGTTCACCGGGATAATCATAGGCAACAATGGTCACCTGCCAGTTGTCATTTGGCAACGGGATTGCATCAACTTCAACCAGGTTGGTGGGATTTAACTGGCCAGCCAGATAGGCGTGGCGAGTAATTTCTTTAGGGCGGAAACGTTCTGTGTAGCCGGGGGTCATGCGGTCGATGTGGTGATGTACGTCCGGCGATGTGACTGGCTCTTTCCAATTAGTCGAATCGGATGGAAGGCTCATTTTTTTGCCTCCAACATATTGAAGGAAAACAGACCGGATTGAGATGACATGCTGATAGTAAGCTGCCAGAAACAATTCACCGGGCTGGTCGCCGTGGAACCCGAGACGGCGTGCCAGGTGGGCCAAATCGGCTGGTTCCTGTGGAAGTTTATGCGTTTGGCGATAATCCATCATTTGCAGGTGGTGTTCGACAGTCCTTAAAAAGATATAGCCATCAGTCAATATGCGTGCTTCTTCAGCGGATATAAAATGAAAGGAAGCCAAGCGGGCCAGAGCATCCAGAGTGTTAGCTGAGAGGATCTCGGGCTGTTTCTCACCATAGGCCATTTGTAATAGCTGGACGGTAAATTCGATGTCGCGGATTGATCCTTCACCCAATTTGACTTCGCCCCATGCATTGCCGTTCTGCCGGAGCTGGGCTTCCGTCATTTGTTTCATAGCAAACACACTGGAACGGATTTGTTCATAGGTGGCGTTGAACAGGTACGGCTTTATATTGGATAGAAAAGCCCGGCCTAAAGCGTGGTTGCCGGCCACTATACGCGCTTTGAGCAAGGCCTGTTTCTCCCAGGGGCGGGCATGTTTTTCCAGGTAGGCCTGGTAACCTGCCAGGGAAGAGACTAATGGACCTACCTCTCCCCAGGGCCGCAAACGCATATCCACCCGGTAAAGAAATCCTTCGTCAGTCACGCGAGTCAGGGCATCAATCAGATGTTCACCGACCTTTTGGGCTTTGATGGGCCGCTGATTGGATAAAAACAGCAGGTCAATATCTGAACTGTAATTCAACTCGCGACCACCCAGCTTTCCCATCGCCAGTATGGTCAGATCTTCGGTGGACGCATCGCATTGTATTGCGGCTATTTTCAGACAGGTTCGCACCAGACTATCCGCCAAATTGGATAACTGGCGGGTGACGGATTTCAGGTCATACAGGTCCAACAGATCGCAGGTACCAATACGTAACAGCTCCCAACATTGAAAACGCCGAAGGGCATCTAGTTTTTCGTTTGGAGTTTTAAATTCAGCAATGATGTCCTGGGCTTCGCTGTATAGCTGCTCGGCGCTTCTGGCGACAGCCATACGCTTGTATTCAACCAAACGCTCGAAATATACCGGGTTGCGAAGCAAAATCTCGGTCAAGAATTGGCTACCAGCAAACAGCGTTACCAGGATTTCAACAGCCCGGGGGTTGCGAGCCAGGTAACGAAAATAAGCCAGAGGATTGTCGATCCGGCTTACCAGACGGTCTAGGTTTGCTAACACCCGGTCCGGGCCAGCAGCCTTGGAAAGTGCTGCCAGCAGGTGGGGGAAAAACTGGCTAAAAGCCTCCCAGGATTGGTCATCGGGCGCCAAACGCAGCAGGCAGCGACAGGCTGCCCGCCAATCTTCAAAATTGGCAGGAGCCAGCAGCGCCCTGGCATCAGCTTCCCCACGGCTACCATTAAATAATTCCCTGGTCAGCGATGCTTGACTCATAATGGGGAGTATAGCATAGTTTCACAGCCATCAAGCCCACTTAAATAGTCCCACGTGGAATTTTTCGAACGGAATCAATAAGCAAAAATGACCCATTTGGGTAATATACATCTCAACCTGGAAGTCATAAAATTCAAAAAATACAAAAGGATGGGGATAAAAAAACTGGCCTGTCCTGGGAACAGCAATCATTCAATCATAATAAGGAGAAAAGAATGGCTAGAACAACCTCAATTGATGAAGTCTTAAAACTCAAAGGTCAGGTTCAGATGGTGGATTTGCGATTCACCGATATGCCGGGTACATGGCAGCATTTTTCCATACCTACCCACGACCTGACTGCCGAGCTGTTTGAAGAAGGGATCGGTTTTGATGGCTCTTCGATCCGTGGTTTCAAAGAAATCCATGAGTCTGATATGCTTTTGATGCTTGATCCGACCACCGCTTTTATCGACTCCCAATTAGCTGTGCCAACCCTTGTAGTAGTATGCGATGTTTTTGAGCCGGTCACCCGCCAACCCTATACGCGCGACCCGCGCTATGTGGCCAAAAAGGCTGAGGCCTATCTCAAACAGACCGGCATCGCACAAACAAGCTATTGGGGCCCTGAAGCCGAGTTTTTTATTTTCGGCGATGTGCGGTATGGCGGAGGAATTAATTCTTCCTATTATTTTATCGACAGTAATGAGGGTTGGTGGAAAAGCGGCGAGGATCTCAAACCCAATCTGGGCGCCCAGATCCAACCCAAGCGAGGCTACTTCCCAGTTCCGCCAACCGATACACTGCAGGACGTGCGGAGCCGCATAGTCCTGGCTTTGGAAGCCGCTGGCATCCCGATTGAAGTCCACCATCATGAGGTTGCGACCGCTGGCCAGTGCGAGATAGACATACGTTTCGATACCCTGGTACGTATGGCGGATAATCTCATGATGTACAAATATTTCGTAAAGAATGTGGCTCGCGCCAACGGGTTGACCGCCACCTTTATGCCGAAGCCACTATTTGGGGATAACGGATCCGGTATGCACGTTCATTCGAGT
>DATFYI010000002.1:0-7945 GCA_035315125.1 Anaerolineaceae bacterium
TTGGGTAACCGGGATTGGTTTTTTTATCGAAAACTTCCGACCACTCAAGAATTAGAACTGGCCGGGATGCCTGTTTTCCTGACACATGGACATGGAAGCTTTATTCACTATTGGATTAATAAGTGGTATTATTATACTGAAGGCTATCAGCTGGCACGTTACCACGAATATCTGGCAAGAAATGCGCCTCAGGCACGAGTGATTATTTTTGGACACAGTCACTATGCCGAGAATTTTTGTCAGGGTGGTCAATTATTTTTTAATCCCGGTTCTGCCAGTATGGGATGGCGTCCTGGTAAGGAGCCATCTATTGGTTTATTGAGATTTTATTCAGATGATCAGGTAAAGGGGGAGATCATAAAATTGGATAGTTACCGTCTAGAGGCAAGACACTGGATTTTTATAAGAAATCTTAAAATATCTTGACCTTTCCAATATTGATTGGTATAATGACGTTTTGCTTGTTGAATCTTTGCCTAGAATCTTGGCTTTATAAAACTTTTTTTAGCCAAGTTTATACAATCAGGAGAAACTTATGGCTTCTGTGTTGCAGACTAAGTCTTATGCACGTATCCCGGTGATCTTTGGCCTCCCAAATTTAATTGAAGTGCAGCTAGAGTCATTCAAACGCCTTAAACTTGAAGGATTAACAGATTTATTTGACGAGATTTCCCCGATCGAGTCATACAACAAAGGTATGAAATTGTTCTTCCCCGGGCGAACACCCGAAGCACAGCAATTTGGATTGAAATATTGGTTTGGAGAGCCCAAGCATTCTATTGAGGAATGTGTTGAGCGCGATCTGACATATGCCAGTCCGTTGTACGTCTCAGTATTACTATCTGGTAGTGAAGTACCTGAACCGATCAAACAGGATATTTTCCTAGGTGATTTTCCGGAAATGACCGAAAAGGGTACTTTTATCATTAATGGAACTGAACGGGTGGTCGTCTCGCAATTGATCCGTTCGCCAGGTGTATATTTTGAAGCGCCAGTGGACCGTGCTACCGGTCGACGGCTGGCCATGGCCAAACTAATTCCGGATCGCGGCGCCTGGATGGAATTTGAAACCAGGAAGAACGATTATATCATTTTGAAGTTCAACCGCAAGCGCACTGTTCCAATTACGATTTTCTTGCGAGCATTGGCAGCCGTAAATGATGGCCTGGACAATTCACCCATCACAACCGGTTCCGATGAAGAATTGATGGCGCTATTCCAGGACGTTGATAATAACCCGGATCGCCTGTTTATCCCTTCGACTTTACGACAGGAACCACCCTGGGATACCAGCGGGCATTCTCTGTCAGAGCTGGCATTATTGGAGTTCTTCAAGCGTATGCGTCCGGGTGACCCGGCTACCCTTGAGAACGCTCGCCAATTCCTCGAGGAGCAGCTATTTGATCAACGGCATTACGATCTGGAGCGGGTTGGGCGTTATAAATTGAATCAAAAGCTTGATCTGTCCGAACATATCCCGGTTACCCATCGCACAGTTACCAAGTGGGATGTAGTATATCTGGTACGGCGGATGATCATGATTAATAACGAGATGGAAGATAAAGATGATATTGACCATCTCGGCAATCGCCGGGTTAAGACGGTAGGTGAGTTGATCCAGAACAAGCTGCGTATCGGTCTACGACGGATGGAGCGGGTAATTAAAGAGCGCATGTCCATTCGTGACCAGGAACAGATCTCTCCGATCGGCCTGATCAATATCCGACCAGTTGTGGCAGCGCTGCGTGAGTTTTTCGGTTCCAGCCAATTATCGCAATTTATGGACCAGACCAACCCGCTGGCAGAATTGCGTCACAAACGAACACTATCTGCACTAGGCCCTGGTGGTTTAAGACGCGAGCGTGCCGGGTTTGATGTCCGCGATGTTCACCACTCTCACTATGGGCGTATTTGTCCAATTGAAACACCGGAAGGTCCAAACATTGGTTTGATTGGCCGTCTGGCAAATTTTGCACGGGTAAATGAATACGGTTTTATCGAAACGCCCTACAGGCGAGTTGTCAAAGTGCTTTCTTCAAACGATCCACGCTTACTGAACCGCACCATGCGCGAGACATTGACCGACCCGACTACTGGAGAGGTGATTATCCGCCAGGGCGAGCGAGTAACAGCGGCCATGTTGCCGACTATCAAGCAACTCAACCGGGCGTCTATTTTTGTGCTTCCATTTGTATCGGAAGAAGTTGAATATCTCTCGGCAGATGCCGAAGATAAATTTGTGATTGCACAGGCAAACACTGGCATCAACGCATATGATGAGTTTGTTCTGGATCGCATCTCCTGCCGCCATCATTCTGACTTTATAATCTCTTCAGGTGATAGCGTCAATTATATGGACGTGGCCCCTCACCAGGTAGTGGGCGTCAGTGCGGCGCTCATTCCTTTCCTCGAACACGATGATGCAAACCGCGCTCTGATGGGCTCGAACATGCAAGCTCAGGCGGTTCCATTGATTGCGCCTGATATCCCATTGATCTCTACGGGCATGGAGGCATATGCTGCCATTGACTCGGGACAGGTTTTAGTGGCAGAGGAAGACGGCGAAATTGTATCAGTAACCGGCCGGCAGGTTATAGTGCGGACGAGCGAAGGAGATAATCACACTTATAACTTGCGCAAATATCAGCGCTCCAACCAAAGCACCTGCATCGACCAGCGTCCTGCAGTGACCAAAGGGCAGCGTATCCATAAGGGTGATGTGTTGGCCGATTCTTCTTCGACAGTTAGCGGCAATCTGGCCTTGGGTCAAAATGTGACGGTTGCCTTTGTCTCCTGGGAAGGTGGTAACTTTGAAGATGCCATCTTGATTTCAGAAAGGTTGGTGCAGGAAGATCGGTTTACTTCAGTCCACATTGAGAAATATGAGGTCGAGGCTCGCGATACCAAGCTGGGACCAGAAGAAATTACGCGTGATATCCCCAACGTGGGTGAAGACGCCATTAAAGACCTGGATGAGCATGGTATTATCCGGATTGGCGCAGAAGTTGGGCCAAATGATATCCTGGTAGGTAAGATTACACCAAAAGGTGAAAAGGAACTTACCCCGGAAGAGCGTTTGCTGAGGGCTATATTTGGTGAAAAGAGCCGGGATGTTAAAGATACCTCGCTACGCATGCCGCATGGTGAGCGTGGTAAAGTTGTGGATGTAAAAGTATTTACTCGTGAAGACAACGCTGATTTAGCCGCTGGAGTTGATATCATGGTGCGGGTCTCAGTGGCCCAACGCCGCAAGATTACCGCCGGTGACAAGATGGCTGGACGGCATGGGAACAAAGGTGTCGTCTCCCGCGTTGTCTCTGTTGAGGACATGCCTTTCCTTGAGGATGGCACCCCGGTTGATATCATTTTGAACCCTCTGGGAGTACCTGGTCGTATGAATATTGGCCAGGTATTGGAAACCCATTTGGGTTGGGCTGCCAGTCGGCTTGGTTTCAGGGCAATTACGCCAGTTTTTGATGGCGCTGTTGAAATTGAAATTGAAGCAGAACTTGCACGGGCCTGGCTGATCGATGAAGCCTGGAAAGAAACTGCTGATGCAGCCTGGAATTGGTTACATACGCAAGAAGAATATTCGCCTGATAGCATTCGAGATGACGCGGAAGTGCGCCTCTTGTACCTGGAGCAATGGTTAGGACCAAAGGGCTACGACGTTTCCAGATTAGTGACGGATGAGATTTATGCTCGCCGTAGCACCTTGCAAGAATGGCTGCGTGAATCTGGATACGATCCAGAGAGGCTGCTTGATTTTGAGAACGTACCGGCCGGTGAACCATCTTTGCGGGAAAAAGATACCAATGTAATCGATGCCTGCTTGAAGTTTTGGCTTCAAAAAGATGGGTTTGAAGTTGATCCGGAGAAGCCCATTCGAGACCAGGCTTCGTCCTATGTAAGTCCAACCAGTGGCCCAATGCCTATTTTGGGGAAACAGGTGTTGAAAGATGGTAAAACTGGAGCCCCATACGACCAACCTGTCACGGTCGGTGTCATGACAGTTCTAAAACTGCACCATTTGGTCGAAGACAAAGTCCACGCTCGCTCAACTGGCCCATACAGTCTGGTAACACAGCAGCCTCTGGGCGGTAAAGCCCAATTTGGCGGCCAACGCTTCGGTGAAATGGAAGTTTGGGCACTGGAAGCCTACGGAGCAGCCTATACTCTGCAGGAAATGCTGACAGTGAAATCAGATGATGTCCAGGGACGCGTAAACACTTATGAGGCGATTGTTAAAGGCGAGCAGATTGAAGAACCCAGCATCCCGGCATCCTTCCGGGTATTAGTAAAAGAGCTTCAGAGCCTGGGTCTGGCAGTTGAAGCTGTGATGGATTCGGGTGAGGTCATCCGTTTTGGCAAAGACGAAGAACGAGTGCGACCGCCAAAAATCGAAACCGGTTTACTAGGTCTGGGCGAAGAATTAGATAATATAGGATAAGGCATGTCTTGACGCAATAAAACTCGCATGTTATAATCCTTTCCCGCTGCCCAAACACGGGTTAGATTTGCCATGCCCTTTGTATAATAAAGGCGAGGCCATCACAGCAAGCGATGGCCTCCCTTATTGGAAGATAAAATTATTCTGAAGTAGATTCGACCAAAGTAATATTTTTCGGAGGCAAAAAAAGGTGCCCACAATCAACCAATTGATCCGCAAAGGTCGACAGACCAAGAGAGTAAAAAGCAAAGCGCCTGCTTTGTTGTACACTCTGAATACAAATAAACAGCGTCGTATCCGCCAGGAAAATGGCGCACCCCAAAAACGGGGAGTATGTACCGTTGTACGCACAATGACACCTAAAAAGCCAAATTCGGCTTTACGTAAAATTGCTCGTGTGCGTCTAACCAATGGCATTGAAGTGACTGCTTATATCCCTGGCGAAGGTCATTCCTTGCAGGAACACTCAGTAGTCCTGGTGCGTGGTGGTCGTGTCAAGGATCTGCCAGGTGTGCGTTATCACATCGTGCGCGGTACTCTGGACACAGCCGGTGTTGCCAAGCGCTCACAGGGGCGCTCTAAATACGGCGCGAAGCGTCCTAAGTAGAGCTGACTTTTTATTCTTTGCGTGATTTGATGGAGAAGTTTGCATGAGACGGACAAGACCAGAACCGAGAGAAATTACTCCGGATGTTCGATATCAGAATGTGGTTGTTCAGGATTTCATCAACCGTATTATGCGGCGTGGTAAAAGAAGCACTGCTGCCCACTCATTTTATGGTGCGATGGATATTTTACAAGAAAAAACCGGTAAAAATCCGACCGATGTATTGGAGCAGGCTCTCAAGAACGTAGGTCCATTGATGGAAGTTCGCCCCCGACGTGTTGGCGGCGCTACCTATCAGGTGCCTATGGAAGTTCCTACTTCCCGCAGGCTGACCCTGGCGATGCGTTGGATAATCGCGGCCGCGACAGCCCGCACCGGCAAATCCTTCGCCGATAAACTATCGGGTGAACTGCTGGATGCATCAAATGGCCAGGGTGCAGCAGTACGCAAGCGCGAAGAAGCGCACAAAATGGCTGAAGCAAACCGAGCTTTCTCGCATTATCGTGTGTAGTTCATTATTATTATTCAATCTAATTATCATTGATGAGACATTGAGTTAGAAAATGAGTCGCAATTATCCGTTAGAGCAGTACCGAAATATTGGCGTGATCGCCCATATTGACGCCGGGAAGACAACGACTACCGAGCGGATCTTGTTTTACACTGGTAAGACGTACCGGCTGGGCTCCGTTGATGATGGTACTACTGTAACGGATTGGATGGTACAAGAACGAGAAAGAGGCATCACAATCGTCTCAGCGGCAGTTACAGCTGAGTGGAAAGGCTACCAGATAAACATCATTGACACCCCTGGCCACATTGATTTTACGGCCGAAGTTCAGCGTTCATTGCGGGTGTTGGATGGTGGGGTGGTAGTTTTCGATGCTACCCAGGGTGTTGAACCTCAGAGCGAAACAGTTTGGAGACAGGCTGATCGTTATTCCGTTCCACGAATTTGTTTTGCAAATAAGATGGATCGCGTTGGTGCTTCCTATGAAATGACGATCGATTCTATTCGCCAGCGTCTGGGCGCCAATCCGATTGCAATGCAGTTACCGATTGGCAACGAAGCCAGTTTCAAAGGTATAGTTGATCTATTGACTATGCAAGCGATTTTCTGGGAAGATCAACTCGGCAAAGAGATGCAATTTGGTGAAATTCCAACAGAGCTGGATGAAGCAGCACAATCTGCACATGCAAGAATGGTTGAACAAATCGCAGAGCTGGATGATGGTTTGATTGCCAAGTACCTGGAAGATCAGGAGATCAGCATCGAAGAGCTTAAGTCAGCTCTGCGTAATGCGGTAATCAAAAATGCCGCCACCCCTGTTTTCTGTGGTTCAGCCTTGCGTAACAAAGGGGTTCAACCGGTTTTGGATGCAGTGATTGACTATTTGCCATCCCCGGCGGACATTCCACCGGTGCATGGTACAGACCCAGAAAAGGATATCGAAGTCGAGCGACCAGCCCAAGATGATGCCCCTCTGAGCGCATTAGTATTCAAGATTGTGACAGATCCTTATGTAGGTCGTCTGGCATATTTCCGGGTTTATTCTGGAACGATTGTCCAGGGAACAATGGTCTACAATTCGGTCAAGGGAAAACGAGAAAGAGTTGGACGCCTTTTACGGATGTACGCCGACCGCCGTGAGGATCTAACCGAAGTTTACGCCGGCGAGATTGCTGCTATTTTGGGATTAAAAGAGAGCTTTACCGGTGATACTTTATGTGATCCTTCAAACCCAATTGTTCTCGAAAATATTTCTTTCCCTGAGCCGGTTATCGATGTGGCCATCGAGCCAAAAACGAGCGCCGATCAAGCCAAGATGGGTGAAGCCCTGCGCAAGCTTTCAGAGGAAGATCCTACTTTCCGTGTTCATTCTGATGAAAATACTGGACAGACCATCATCTCAGGGATGGGCGAGTTACATTTGGATGTGATCGTGGACCGCATGCTGCGTGAGTTTCGCGTTCAGGCGAATGTTGGCCGGCCGAGAGTTGCTTATCGGGAAACGATTACACGACCCGTAAACAAAGTAGTTTATCGATACATCAAACAGTCCGGCGGTCACGGTCAATATGGTCACGTTGTTTTCAACTTTGCTCCGCTTGGACGGGGAGCCGGGGTTGTTTTTGAGGACAAGATTATCGGCGGTGCTATCCCGCGCGAATTTATACCCGCAGTCGAAAAGGGCGTACGCGAAGCGTCCGAAAGTGGTGTTTTGGGTGGATACCCAGTGACCGATTTGGTGGTACAACTGGTCGATGGTTCTTACCATGAAGTCGATTCTAGCGAAATGGCCTTTAAGATGGCCGCTATTTTTGGCTTCAAAGAAGGGGTTGAAAAAGGATCTCCGGTATTGCTTGAACCGATTATGAAAGTAGAAGTGGTAGTCCCAGAAGAATATTTGGGAGATGTCATTGGACAACTCAGTTCCCGACGTGCTGAAATACTGGGTATGGATATACGCCCCGGGAACGCACAGGCTGTGCACGCCAGAGTACCTTTGGCAGAAATGTTTGGTTATGCAACTGAGGTTCGCTCAATCACTCAGGGTCGTGGAGTATTCTCAATGGAATACGAATATTATGCCCCGGTTTCCGAGGCAGTTGCCGAGAAAGTTCTTAATCATAATTAGTCTTAACTGACTTTCTGGGAATTTTTATCAAGGAGAGTTTGGTCTTATGGCAAAGCAGAAGTTTGATAGAAACAAGCCGCATCTAAACGTAGGGACGATGGGACACATCGACCACGGGAAGACCACGTTAACGGCGGCAATCACAAAATACTGCCAGTTTTATGGGAAGGCAGTGTATCGTCCGTATGATTCAATCGATAATGCGCCGGAAGAGAAAGCCCGAGGGATAACGATCAACATAGCGCATGT
>DATFYI010000003.1:0-9944 GCA_035315125.1 Anaerolineaceae bacterium
AACTGAGTACTTCGCGTACCAGATGAATAATCTTTGGTTCATCTTCGACGATGACAATGTGAGGTTTGTTCATTTACTCGCTTTCCTTTTCGCTGCAGAGGACATGGCTTTTTTCGTTATCAGACCTCATCCGGCACGGGCGCCGCTTTTGGCAATGAAAAGAACACGGTTGTCCCTTGACCAACCTTGCTCTCGACCCAAATGCGCCCCCCATGGGCTTCAATGACCGCCCGCGCGACAGGTAAACCCAAACCAGTGCCGGCAACATGATAATGCAGCGCCGATCTTACCCGGAAAAATTTCTCAAATAATGGAATCAGGTCTTCTGGCGAAATCCCAATGCCCTGATCGGCGATGCTGATGACAACATCCGTCGCTCGTATATCTCCACGCAGGACGATCAACCCGCCATCTGGTGAATATTTGATCGCATTTTCCAGAATATTTCTAAAAACTTGTTTAATCCAGCGCGGATCCGCATCAACAATCGGAAATTCAACCGGGATATCCACGATCATCTGGTGTGTTTTGGCCCGGCGTTGGATTTCAGACACAATGTCGCGCGCCAGATATTGCAGCCGCACTGGTTCCATTTCCAGGCTGAGCTGGTTCACATCGATAATTGAAGAATCCAGGATATCCTTAATCATGACTTCCATGCTTTCGCACTCTTCGTCAGCCCGTCGCAAAAATTCCCGGCGCTTTTCTTCGCTCCAATTGATGTCATCCATGAGCAATGCGGATGTGTACCCTCTGATCGATGTCAGCGGTAAACGCAGTTCATGAGAAAGTGTCGCCATCAATTCGGAGCGCAGCTTTTCTGATTCACGCGCCTCGCGCACCGCGTCAGCTTTAGCTTCCAGGCGCGCCCGATCTATCGCTAATGCAATCAAATCGGCGATGGTTTGGATAAATGGCAGGTCATGATTTGTAAATAAATTGGAGCCTTTAAGGGTGTACAAAACCAGAACGCCGTATTTTTGTTCGCTGGTGGAAATCGGCGCTGCCAGAGTACAAAGCAATAACTCACTCGTAGCCAGCGAACGCGCAAACACCACCCGATTAGCCGGGCGCAAATCGGCCTGAGCGCTGCTTACTTGTTCTGCTCCAACCAACAAACATGCTTTGCCGGTATCGTAAACTTTACCGGTGATCGATTCTCCAGCCCGCAAGCCCATCTGTTTGAAGGTCTGCAGATCAAAACCATTGGCTGCCACCGGGCGGAACAATCCCGCCGATTGGTCCCATAACATTACCGCTCCCGCTTGCGCTGGAGGGATTACATTTGAAAGTTTGCGTAACACCAGCTCTAATAATTCAGGCAGCTCGATTGGGAGATTTAAAGTCTTGGAGATCTCAGCTAGGGCGTGTAATTGGCCCTTGAGTTGTTCCACAGACATATTTTCTGGAAGCGCCAAGCAGTTTTCTCCCAAAATCCTGTTTAATCAGGGTTTGATTATGGGTTTATGGCAACCATGTAGTTACTAATCCCACTGATCATTTATTTTTACCTGATCAGTATCGGAACAAATTCAACGGATGCTTTAATTTATTATACGCCTCTTCCATACCCGTAACAAAATATCGCTTGAAACAAAGGACTTATATAATTCCAAAATTATGACATTCAATCGCAATCAAAATACACTTCTGGCAGGTAGTATAACCAACCCATTACTCGGAATTTATGCGCACCATCCATCGTTCCGGGTTAGGTAAGGCTACAAAATCGCCATAACGCCGGTAAAGCTCGTGGGCATCCTGAGTTGCCAGGATCATACGTTTGAGCCTGGCTAAGGCTGGATGGCTAACAACGCATTCAATCAACCACTTTCCTAAACCGTAGCCGCGCTGCTCTGGCAGGATAAACACATCGCATAACCAGGCAAAGGTGGCGTAATCAGTGACCACCCTGGCAAAGCCCACCTGCTTCCCTTCTGAATAGATCCCGAAGCACAGTGAATTTTCGATGGAGGTTTTTACCACCTCCAGGCGACGTCCCTGGGCCCAATAAGATACGTTTGAAAGGAAATTGTGGATGACATCAATTTGCAGCAGCGCCGGATCTGTGCTGATCAGAAAACGCCCTTGCCTGTATTCGGCGATTTCCATAATATCTTCTCCAGAATGCCAGTTTATAAGGCTCGTTTTTATTTTACCTTAACATCCTCCAGCCTCCGTTGAATATTTTTACCCAGCCCATTTTTATTATCAACTGGAAATCCATAGTAAAATCGACTGGTTATTTATGGACAGCATAGCAAGCCTGGAAACGTACGACACCTTAGAGATATCGGGAGCGAATCATGGCAAAGGCCGATCCGATCGAGACGCGGGAAAAAGTAGATCAATCTGTAGTCCCTGCATATGCCTGGATCATCTTGTTTGTGGCTTTATTGGCAGGGGTCACCGCCCCGCTTAACCAATTCAAAGTGCCGCCGTTGATGCCGGTACTGATGCAGCGTTTTCAGCTCGATCTGGGCACAGTCGGCCTGCTGATGACGATTTTTGCCATCACAGGTTTTATCCTGGCGTTGCCGGCTGGTGTCATTCTGCAGCGTTTGGGTCCAAAAACCGCCGGGTTGATTGCCCTGAGTTGTTTGATAGCCGGCTCTGCGCTCGGGGCGCTATCAAACAGTGCAGAACTCTTGCTCGCCACCCGCCTGATTGAGGGCGCCGGCATGGGATTGATCGCTGTGGTTGCCCCGGCTTTGATATCGATCTGGTTTCCTCCAGAAAAACAAGGCGCCCCGATGGGCATTTGGGTGACCTGGGTGCCTTTGGGCAGATTGATTATATTCAACCTTGCTCCCGCCGTTGAAAAATCAGCCGGATGGCAGGCAGTCTGGTGGATTGGGGCTGCTTTTGGGCTGGTTGCCTTTATTCTTTATGGATTGCTCGTTCGAATGCCTTCCAGGGCTGTGGGCAGACCGCAGCCTGGGGCACAGCCTCGCCATTCCGAAACCTCACCCAATCTGAGACAGGCCCTGGCCGGGCGGAATATCTGGCTGTTGGGCTTATCATTTGCCTGTTTTAACCTGATCTTGGTCGGGACGGTTTCAACCTTTTTCCCAACCTTTTTGACAACTGAGCGCGGTTATAACCTGGGCAGCGCCTCATTTATCACCAGCATCCCATCGCTGGTGGTCGTTGCAGCGGCGCCTTTGGCCGGCTGTCTTTCGGATCGTTTAGGTATACGCAAGCCGTTCCTGGTAATCCCGAGCATGGCTGTGGCCGTGTTCATGTTATTCCCATTTTCGTTGAATGGCTGGCTGATCCCTGCCGCGATGATCCTGCTTGGAATACTGGCCGGTTTCATTCCCACGGCTACTTTTTCCGCAGTTTCGGAGGTCATGGGCAATCCTCAACTGGCCGGGATTGGCATGGGGGTCATAATGCTGGGGCAGAATTTTGGCCAATTGCTGGGTCCCGTGATTTTTGGTAGACTGGTCGAAACGATTGGTTGGGTCAAAGCTGGCTATTGGATGATCCCGGCAGCGGCTATCGGTATTGTGGCAGCCTGGCTAACCCGTATGGACTGATCAGGAGGCAAAGCCATCGTTTTTCCTGCGAATTCCATCTACCCGTTCCTGTTTTGTGTCATAATCAGATGGAGATAAGTTTATTTCCATGAGCGGATCAGGAAAATGATAATCCAATTCGAGGATTTTCAGAAACGGGATCGAACTGTGCTGCCCAAATCTATCTCCGTTCCCTCTTTGTTGATTTTACTGGCCTGCTTGGTGTGCTCTTGCAGCCGCTCAATTCCCTTGATTCCTGCGGCTAGCACAGCGCCGATTGTTCAGACCAATCAGCCAACCGACAATCCCACTTTGCCTACCAGCAGTCCCTCCTTGCCTCCGGTTGTCCCATCTCTGGCTGTGGCCACGGCCATTCCAACCATCCCACAAACCCAAACTGCGGTTTTTACCAACCCCCTCACTGCGCTAAAATCCGGACAATATCTTCTCTATGAGACGTATCCCGGCCAACTGATCAGGGATAAACGTATTTTGGGTGTTGTTTCATTCGACGGTTCACAGACGACTGAACAGGATTTGCCGCCAGCCTGGATCGACAGCGACTTGAGCCTTTCGCCCGATCGGAAGCATATCAGCCTATCACGTTACCAGGAACAGGGCATGAGCGATACCCTGTTCGGGTCCCTATTGTCCGTTAACCTGGATCAGGGTCAAATGCAGCGCCTTATGACCGGCATGTCCTGCGCAGGCGGATCCTGGTCGCCAGATGGCACTCAGTTGGTGGCCACCTGTGGCACTGAGATCTATCTTTTCACACCGGCCCTTGACGAAAAGGTACCGTTGACAACCAACTGCCTGGGGGAATGTTCATCGGTAGAGTGGTCGCCAGACGGAAAATGGCTTTCATTTGTGATGGGCAACCAGCCATCCCCGCAAAGCGGCCTGTATCTGATAAGCACTGCCTGTTTCAACCAGACAATGCCCTGTTTAATCCAGATGCGCGGTCCCTTGAACCCGTTGTTCTCATTTCCGGGTCCGGCCTGGTCGCCGGATGGGAAAGTACTGGTTACTTTTGATCGCAACTGGCAAAAAGATGAGCTGGTAAAATTGGAATTCATTGACGTGCAAACCGGTCAGGTTCAGCGAACCCTCGAAATCCCGCACTCTCAGGAAGGCTGGCTTGAAATCCATTCTTTAGCCTGGTCGTCGGATGGAAAATGGATTGCCTATAATCTTTGGGACGGCATTTACCGTATCCCGGCCGACGGCAGCGGCGCTCCGGTTATGATCTCTGATAAACAGGATGCGACCATCCTGCAGTGGGTCAATATTCCCTGATTGAAGTATTTCCAAAACTCAAGGCTCTTACTCCGCCTGGTTGGATGGCTGATCATCTGCATTAATCTGGTCCGGGCCTTGCATAAAAATATTGCCTAGTTTTCGTGCCACATCGGACAGCCTGTCTATATATGGATCCAAATAATTACCCAGCTCGGGGTTGACCGGCCCCAGACCTTTTAGATTGCTTGCGTGCAGATCGCTCAGGTTTTCCCAATCGGTGTTCAGCCTGCCCATGATACTTTTGGAGGCATTCTCAACCTCCGGCTTGAAATCAAGCATATCTGCCAGGCGGCGAATTTCATCTAACCCATCCAAGATGGCCTGTCTGGCTTCCAGGCGTAGCTCATCAGAAAGTACCAGTTTTCGTTGGTATAAAATGCCCAAATCTGGATTTCCATCCAACCAGCGCAGCGCAAGACGCAAATCTTCTTCGAACAGGGTCAAAATAATTCTAACCCTGCGGGTCTGGTACTCGTTTAACAATTCATCAGGTCGTAGGGGGTTCGGATGATCCATTTTCTAACCAATTGAACTTGATTGCCATTTATAATAACATGAGATTGTAATAGAAATGATTTTTAGCAAGATGTTGAAAACGATTGAACCCCAAACAATGAGTGAAACAAATTCTCAAAGGGCAAAATCACAAATCGTTCTTATCCTGTGGGTTTGGGTTTGTATTGGACTGATTTTCACTTTTGCTTGGGTATTTGCCGAAAAAGTCGTTCCAAATTCCATACAACCGAATCCGCCTGAGACCAAAATCTTTGCCCAGGGCCTGGCAAACGAAGGCTGGAGTTTTACCCCAGTAGATCCTGTTCACCCACAGAGCTCTGGGATTTCTCAAGCTTTTCTATCAGGAGATCGTGCCATCAATGCTGCAAATAATTATGATCCATATTTGCAGAAATCTCCCGATTTAACAGGGATTGTGGCTTATCTTGGAATGTTTAGCGATGCTGGTTTGCAAGCTTCTGCCCAGGCCGGGGAAAAAGTGGATCCAACATTTCTGAATCCCCGCCTGGTCTGGATAGTGTCTTATCAGGGCATCCAGGAACAATCCTCCGGCCCGCCCGGATCGGAACACAGGGTCAGCAATGAGTTAAATGTAGTTGTTGATGCTTTCTCTGGGAAAATTTTATTGGAATTTGTCTGGACGCGATAATATTTTTGTTGTAACAATTACAAAAAAAGGATGGTGGGGGGATTGACAAATAGCACAATTGTTCTATAATGGGTACATGACTACCCATAGACCTCACAGTAATATCCTATTGAATGTAGCAGCCGTTTGCGACGCAACTCATGCCCTGGGACCAGGACTGCGAGCTGTAGTCTGGGTCCAGGGCTGCCCTTTTCATTGCCAGGGTTGCATTGCTCCGGATTGGATCCCTTACAAACCGGCGAGGCTACTGGCAATCGATGAATTAGTCGATGAGTTACTGGCTAATCCTGATGTAAGCGGCCTGACGTTTTCTGGGGGCGAGCCGATGAAACAGGCAGCCGGGCTGACAGAAGTGGCTAGATTGGCTCGCCAGAGGCGTGACCTGAATATCATTTGTTTTACCGGTTACAAAATCGAAAAATTATTGAAACCACCCATCGATCCGGCCGTCAAAGACCTGTTTGAACAACTAGATGTGTTAATTGACGGAGCCTATAATGCTCACTTGAATGATAACCGGGGTCTTCGGGGTAGCTCAAACCAGCGCATCCACCACCTCTCTTTGAGGCTTAAAGACTTTGATTTTGAGACCAGCCCGCGCCGGGTTGAAATGCAGATAGAGGATGGTCAGATATTGATGGTTGGCATCCCACCGACGGGAATGGAAACTGCTTTTAATCGAACAGCTGATGCACTTCAACAGAAAGGTTTAAACCTGGTGAAGTATGAGCGGATATAAACGAACCACCGTTTCGATCAGCCCGGCTGAATATAAACGTCTGCATGATGCCGAGATGAAATTACGTTTCATGGAAAAAGACCTGCCTGAGCTGATGAATGAATTTAAAGAAGACAAAGCTGCCAATCTCCAGGAAGATTTCAGCCAACTCGAAAAACGTCAAAACGACTTTTGCAATTTGTTGGACGGCTTGAACGATCAAATTCGTGAAATTGAAGAGAAAACCAATCAGACGTTGAGTGACGAACAAGCTGAATTTTGGAACTCCCTGCAGACGGTTATCGAAGATAATCAAAAGAATTACTCGCAAAACTTATTTGAACAAACCCGTACATTCAACGAGCTAATCGCCGAGCAACTGAATGCGCATCGACAGGAAATATCCAATGTAAGCCGTTCCTTCCAAAATATTAATCGCCAGCAGAGTGAAAAGAAACAATTTGCCCAGGACTGGATTTCAGCGGCGCAAACTCTTTGCCAATTTATTTCTGACCATTTTAATGCCGGCCTTATTAATCCAGGTCAGTTTGATTCATTAATAGCCCGCCTAGACCAGGCGCAGCAAAATCTTGATTATGGTTTGGAGGAAGCCGCATTAGTTATTGCACAAGATGTTTATACGCGTTGCTCTGAATTACGAATCGAGCTGGAAAAAAGCCAGAGCGAAAGGGAAATCCTTTTTTCGACCGCTCGCCAGCAGACACGCCATCTTTATCACCTAGCAACCCGTAGCAATTCTTGTTCGGCGATGGATATTGAAGGCAAAGAGCTGCCTGTGCAAATTGATGTTGATTTTTGGACATCCGGTAATTTGAGTAAGCTGGTTGATCAGCTAACCAGTTATCTGGCGCAGTTTGAACATAATAATGATCAATGGACTACAAAGGACTTGAAGGCCTATATTCAGGAGACCTTACCAGAGATACGTTCTGGTCTCGAAAATGCTATTTCCCAGGCACGCCTGAACGTCTTATCTTCTCAGCTCAGGATCAATATCGCCGATGTCGTTGTTCAAGCGCTAGCCAGTCAGGGTTTTGAGGTCCAGCAATCCTTATACAGTGATAACGATATGCGGAAATCGTTTTGTGCTCGTTTGGGGAATCTTGAGGGCAGTGAGGTAATTGTCAAAATCTCCCCCATCCAGGGTGAACCGGGCCAAAACCAGCTCCATTTGCACTCATTGGATGCTGCTCAACACACTGAACATGAACTGCACCAACGTGCCCTTGAGATATCCACAGCCTTGCGGCAATATGGTCTTCATGTTAGTGGTTCAAAAGATCAAACAGCCACGCTTGAAGCAGATACCTCTCAGCAAAAAAATGGCAGGCAGCTAACAAAACCGGCTTCTATCCGGATCTAATCTTCAGAAAGTCTTTTTATGGGTAACCAACGATTATCAGCCCTTTTCGAGCCTGGCAATCACAGCCGTTACTCCATTTTATATGGTCCAGGGCTCGAAGATGTTTATTTTTCGGCTGATTACCAAGAACAAAATATTGAACAGGCCATGTTGGAGCAGCTAAAGCTACACGGCTATCAAAGGGTCGTTTTCTATTCCCCCCATCGCTCGATCTATTTCCTCGATCATGAAAGCCAAAGGTTATCATCATCCAGGATTGATCACGCTCCGGCCAGTCAATATAATCAACCTTCCTCGACCCGTATGCAGGTATTAAAAGATGGCCCGCTTCAGGATCTTGTTTTTTACCAAACAGGCCAGACCGCCCGTTCAAATTTACCGCTTACAAAAATGGGTGATATCCATGCAATTCGGTTGTTGGATACAATCTTAAAAGATGTCTCTGATATTAAATCAGCCCTGGTTATCGTTCAGGCTGAAACTGCTCTGCGTTTTATTGACGATCCACGCAGTGCGGCTGGCATTATTGGGGAATGGTCTCGTCTGCCGGCGGCAAATAAAAATATCTGCTGCTTTTTGTTTTCGGCACCAGATTACACCCGTTTAAGTGAAATTGCAGTCAGTTTACCGGTGCCTGAAATCAGCAGTGCTATATTAAACCGCAATCAATCCTTATTTGGCTATAGCACTTTAGCTATGATCGGTCCACCTGGAGAAGACGAAATTCTACAGGTTATCGGCTATAGTCACCGTCTCTACCACTATCAATTTAACCCGCAGGCCGTCGGTCAGCTCAATCAGTGGATGGCCTCAGAAGGGATATCATTACGTCAATGGCTATTGCGATTGGCAGAAATTCATTCGTTGGATTTGGATACTGCAAAAAGCCAGGGTTGGTTCAAAGCAGTACGCAAACCTGATACTCGTATTGAGGATCAATTAAACGAGCTGGTGGGTTTAGACGATATTAAACGGAGGTTTCTCGAGCTGGTTGATTGGATTCGCTTGCGAGGATATATGTCTGCCCAGAACGCCAAGATTGACGAGCCCCCTTTATTGCATTTAATCTTTTCTGGAAATCCAGGAACAGGTAAAACAACATTGGCTCGACTGGTCGGTGAGCTTTACCATGAAGTGGGAATATTAAGTCGCGGTCATTTGGTAGAAGTTAAAGGCAGCGATTTGGTGGCAGGTTATGTTGGCGGAACCGCAATTAAAACGAATAATGTGATCGATCAGGCTCTGGATGGGATTTTATTTATTGATGAGGCCTATGTTTTAACTGAACAAGAACGTGGTGGTTTTGGGCAGGAGGCGGTTGAGACCTTACTCGCGCGCATGGAAAACGAGCGACGACGTCTGGTTGTTATTGCAGCGGGCTATCCTGAAAAAATGGACCACTTTCGTCGTTCTAATCCGGGACTGGCTCGCCGGTTTCCAGAGGATAATTGTTTTTCTTTTACAGACTATCTGCCATCGGAGTTATGGCAAATCCTATCTCAAATGCTGTCGCAACGAGGTATCCCCATAGACGTGCGGGAGATCGATTTATTGCAAAGCATTATTCAACAAATCTACGCTCAAAGAGATGAGAGCTTTGGAAACGCCGGCGAGATGCGTAATCTGGCAGATAGCATTGAGCGTCGGCGGGCCGTTCGGATCATCCGGGAAAGGTTGAGTCCGGTAACACCCATGTTGATCGATGATGTACCTGCAAAATATCGCCTGGGTCTATCGGATAGTTTTGAGCAGCTTCCGATGGTTATGAAAGAATTGGATGAGTTGGTGGGTCTTGAAAATGTTAAGACTTACCTAAAACAACAAACTCACCGGCTTCAATTCGAGTCTTTAAAG
>DATFYI010000004.1:0-5439 GCA_035315125.1 Anaerolineaceae bacterium
TACCTGTATTATCTATATTGTATGACAATAGTTTAATGATGTTATGAGTACTGGGTGTGAATATCATCATTATTTGTTCATTGCCTGACAATACCCTGGAAACTCACTTTGGAATTGTCCCGAAAAAGTGGAAGCAAAAAATGCCCTGCTGAAGTAGACAAAGATCATCAGGAGACCAGCAGTGGACGAGAAAAATCTCGGGAATACTCTAAAAAGTTCAAATTGGAGGCGCGGGTAGAGTGAGGGCCTGGATTTTATGCAAATTTTATAACTTTCCTCTGCATTTTCATTTACGATATATTTAACTCTCATTATAAAATAAGCCTATATTCGTGCTTTTCTAGTGTAATCCGGGAGGAGATATGAGATTACGCACCGGCCTGCCAAAATTGATGGTCATTCTGGCGATTGTCTGCGTTATGCTGGCGTGCAGTTTTCCGGGGGGCAGTGCGCCGGCCGGCAACGGCCTGGAAGGCACCCGTGTAGCTCTGCAGGTGCAGGCCACCCTTCTAGCCAACCAGGCCACTGAGCTGGCATTAAAAGCTCCAGCGACCGCCACCCAACCGCTCCCTGCGCTCCCTACGGTCGCAACTCAAACGCCGCTGCCAACCTATACCCCATACCCCACCCAAACCCCACTCGCCACCAACGCGCCTGCCCCGACTGACGTTCAACCCAGCCCAACTGCCACTCAAGACGTGCTGGCGCGCATTCAAACGGCAAAAATCCTGGTGTTTGAGGATATCCAGGGTTATCCGGCGCTCGATACGCGCATCTCCAAGGCGCTGACCGGGCTGGGCCTGACCGGCGGGAACGTGGTCAAAGTGGGGGATGCGGTCGGGGATTTTATGACCAATCTTAACTCCGCCACAAAATGGGACCTGATCATTGTGGGAGCCGAGGCCCGTTCGGGTGTACGCGGCGAGTTCTGGGATCTGATCAATGAGCAGGTGAACCGCAATGTGGCCGTGGTGGTGGAGATCTGGTATCTGGACCAGATCGCCAACGGCCGTATTTCGCCGCTGCTGATGCGCTGCGGCATCCAGTTCCAGCGCAATTGGACGCGCGCCCCGGGTTATAACCTCTATAATTATTCCATTTACTGGTTGGACCAGTTCAATCCGATTTTTTCAGACCCCAATGTGGTGCAGCCGCTGCTCGGCCCCACGATCTATTGGACGAATGACGCCGGCGATATTATCAAACTGGCGCCGGGTTCGAACGCCACTCTGTTGGCAGGCATCACCCAGAGCCAGAAAACTTCGAATGGGGTGTTGGCCTCCTGCCTGAATGGCCGGCTGATTTTTCAGACTTTTTCGACCCATGATTATCAAGAAAGCGCCACGGTGGCGCTCTGGCAGAATTACATCGTTAATTCGCTCAAGGCCCATTTTGCAGCAACGCAGTAATTTTATTCCGGCGCTCGGGTAATCTAAAATAGTAAAACCCCGCAAGGATAACCTGCGGGGTTTTTGTTTGATTGAAATGTATGCTGTTTATTGAGCCGGGTTCAGCCAGTAGGCCATCTGGTCGACTTCCACCACCATATTGGGGGTGTTGTCTTCGTTGATAAAGACGCCCACGTAGCCTTTGGGGTAGCTGGAATCCTGCACGTCTTCCACGTATTTGCCGTTGATATAGAACAGCAAATGGCTGCCGATGGCCATCACGCCCAGCCGGTTGGTCTGGTTTGGACCGGCTAAGATGGTCGGGCTGGCTTTATCGGTGATGATGTAGTACATGTGGCCGCTGGGCGCGGCTTTACCATCCCATTTGCGCAGGAAGTACTTGCCGGCGCAGGTGATCCCGAACAGATAGCCCTGGTCTGCCGTTGTGATATCCGGCACGCGGAAAATGATGCCGTAGCTGTCCGAGCCGGAGCAGGCCATAAAGTGAGCGGTGGTTTCGACGTAGTAATCATTGTAGGTGCCGATGGTGGCCAGGCGCCAGGCAAAACGACCGCTGAGGGCCTTGAGGTACATGTGGCCGTTGGTGAAGTTCAGATCGGTATCCTCGGTTGCGCCGGTTGGCCAGTACTGGTCATTGGCCATATTGTCGATCCAGGTGGGCTTGCCCTGTTTGGAGCGCGGATCGGCCGGAGCAAAGGTGGCTGTAGCGGCTGGCGTCAGGGTGACCGCATTCACGGTTGGAACAGCGGAGGTGGCCGCAACGGTGGCCGTGGGCGCCCCGCTCGATGTGGCCTGAGCCGTGGCGCTGGTTGGCGCGGCGGTGGGGGTGTCGGTCATGGCGGGCGTGTCGGTGGGAGCGACGGTGGCGGTATCGGTGGGCGTGTCTGTCGGCGTGACTGTACTGGTGGGGGTGTCAGTCGCCGGGCTGGTAGCGGTGACGGGCGCGGTCAGGATGGCGGCGACCTTGGTTTGCATGGCCGAATCGCTCAGGGTCTGGGTGGATGTGCAGCCTACCAGAAAAACAATCAGCATAAGAATGGGCAGTACTTTCTTCATGGTTCTCTCCTTTAGAACTTATAACCGATCATTCGTAAAAAGCCTTTGCGCCAGGCGATGCCGGACTCATCTTCCACCCCTTTAGGTTTTAAGCCATCCACTACGCCCAGGACGGCGCGCCCATCGCCCGTGTCGGCCAGGATGACGCTGCTGGGGTTGGCGGTGGCGCAGAAGATGTGGCAGACTTCCGGGGTGTTCTTAAGGGTATTCAGGATATTGATCGGGTAATAGCCCTGGCCCAGGAACAGGATAAAGCTGTGCCCGGCCGCAATAGCCAGGGCATTTTTTCTGGCCAGCTCGATCATGGCTTCGTCTGTGCCGGCCCAGCGCACCAGGCAGGCGCCCGAGGCTTCGCAAAAAGCCAGGCCGAATTTAATGCCCGGCACGCTGGTGACCAGAGCCTCGTAGATATCTTCGACGCTTTTGATAAAGTGGGTCTGTCCAAGAATAAAGTTGATCTCATCCGGTTTTTCAATTTGTACGCCGATTAGTTCCATAAGCTGTGCTCCTGCAAAACGGTATTCCAAGCTCGGTTTTCCTGAGGTTTGTGTTTAATTGTACATGCGCCTGCCATTCTTAACCAACTATTTTATTAGCTGATTTCCTGAAACCGGATAAACCGGCGTAGGTTGGGTTGAGCGAATTATTCACGTCCGTGTCATTCACACAACAAAGCGAAACCCAACATTCTGGTATTTTGTTGGGTTTCGGGGCAACAGGACTTTGGTGGGTCTGTAAAGACTTTGCCCCTCAACCCAACCTACAACTTTTATTTCGACGTATTTAGGGGATAGTAAAGTAAATTGTGGAGTTGTATACTAAATGTATAGACAATGTCATTTGTTAAGTAAATAAATGGGGAGGTATCATGAATAATCCATTTACAGATCTTCAGATTAAACCAGAAGAAGATTTAACTGAATTGGGTGATGAACACCAACAGAAAATAGCAAAGCGGGACGCAATTTACAGCAAATATGGCCCTATGGTGGATGAGATTCTGGATCAGCTTATTGCTGCTCAACGACAGGGCATTTGGGAAAAAAATAGTGATTATATGCGTACTTATTGTTGCCATGTAGCCTGGTTTGCAGGTCCGAAAGAGAAATATTCGGATCCCTATGATGAACACCATACAATTCGTCGCCGGATCGAAATAAAACTCGAAATGGATGGTTTATGCAATCCCACCGGTTTCACGGTGATCAATTACGATGCCATCGAAAAGAACGTTCATGTGGGACTGGAAAAAGATGATCTTGTGCGCGGTATCAAAGAGGTCATGAGTTAATTAAGAATTTTATTTGTGGTTAATATCAAATTTACGGATATAAAAACTCATAAATCAGGTTCCAATACGCTGATTACATTACTTTTCTAATCACAATTCCAAATTGTAAAATTATCAAGAGAGAACTTTCCGTACCACCAGAAAGTTTTTCTCTGCAATGTGCTGCTGATTAAAAACGATCAGTTAGTAATTAATTTACCAGGCGTAGGTTGGGTTGAGCGAATTATTCACGTCCGTGTCATTCACACAACAAAGCGAAACCCAACATCCTGGTATTTTGTTGGGTTTCGGGGCAACAGGACTTTGGTGGGTCTGTAAAGACTTTGCCCCTCAACCCAACCTACGACACTGCGTGTATAATTCCCCCTGGATTGCTAACTGCTGTCTCAACACCGCACGAGGAGGATTTCAATGCCGCAAGGCACCTATTATTTTCCAAAGGGTTTTCTATGGGGCACCGCCACGGCCGCCCACCAGGTGGAGGGCAACAATAAGAACAACAACTGGTGGGCCTGGGAAGAACAACCGGGGCGTATTGCCAACGGGCAGCGCTCGGGCCTGGCCTGCGATTGGTGGGGCGGGCGCTGGAAAGAAGATTTTGACCGGGCGGTTGAGACGGGCCAGAATACCCACCGCCTTTCAATAGAATGGAGCCGCATCCAGCCGGAGCTGGATCGTTGGGACGAAGATGCGCTGGATTATTACCGCCAGATCGTACGCGGGCTGGTGGAACGCAAGATGGCGCCGATGGTGACGCTGCACCATTTCACCGATCCGATCTGGCTGTGCGATGGACGCTGTTTCCCATCCGGCCTGGGCGCCTGGGAGAATGAGGAAATTACCGGACTGTTTGTCACTTACGTACGCAAGGTGGTCGAGGCCCTCAAAGACTACGTCACTTATTGGGTGACGATCAACGAGCCGAACGTGTACGTTTACTCCAGCTACATGCTGGGGGCCTTCCCGTCCGGCAAACATGACCTGGGAGCGGCGTTCCGGGTGTTCCGCAACATGCTGCGCGGTCACGCCGCCGCTTACCGGGCCATCCACGAAATCCAACCCGAGGCGCAGGTGGGCTATACCCTCAATTACCGCGGTTTCCAACCGGCCCATCCCAACTTCCCGCCGGATGTGTGGATCTCCAGGATGCTTTCGGCTAATTTTAACGAGGCTTTTCCAAATGCTCTGGTGAACGGCAAGCTGCGCTTTTTATATCACCACGCCTCGCTGCCCGAGGCGATCAATACCCAGGATTTCTTTGGACTCAATTATTATTCGACCGATCTGGTGACATTCGATCCACGCCAGACAGCCGAATTAATGCACCGGCGCAGCTATCCGGCCGGGGCCGAGGTGAGCGCATCCGGGTTTATCGCCAACGTGCCGCAGGGCATGTTCACAGCTTTGAATTGGGCGCGCCATTTCCACAAGCCCATCCTGATCACCGAGAACGGCATCGATGATGCTGAAGATCACATCCGCCCCAACTATCTGGTGGAGCACCTTCACCAGGTCTGGCGGGCGGTTAATTTCAACTGGCAGATCAAAGGCTATTACCACTGGTCGCTGTTGGATAATTTCGAGTGGGATCGCGGCTGGACGCAGCGCTATGGGCTGTGGGGCCTGGATGTGGATACGCAGGCGCGCATCCGCCGGCCGAGCGTGGATATCTACGCCGCCATC
>DATFYI010000005.1:0-2028 GCA_035315125.1 Anaerolineaceae bacterium
CCCGGCCTTTGCTATCATAGCCGCCTCGCCCGGAGTTTTCACGTTCGTGGGCCGTGCCGACCTTCATTTCACGGTCGTTAAGGCTGTAACCATTGAACATTTGAGTCGCTTTTACCGCATCGGCCTGACTCGCCATAACCACAAATGCAAACCCTTTCGATTGCCCGGTATCACGGTCCTTGATCAATTCTGCTGAGGTCACCGTACCCGCTTGCGCCAACAAAGTTCGCAGTTCATCCTCACTGGTTGAGAACGAAAGGTTGCCAATAAACAGTTTTACTTCCATTTTGATTCACATCCTCATCACCCGGCTATTTCAGGCCGGGAAAATAATATTGCTGCCACCCCATAAAAGGTCTGGCAGCAATTCTAGACAAGCCTCATATTTTGCCCTCTTAGTATAACACACATTGACCCTCTCCTTAATTTACCCTGGCCGTGATAAATCTTCTCTTCTAATTCGTCCTATTCGTGTTATAGCTTTTCTCCGTTATTAAACCAGAGTAAGTTTCGATTTGAAGCCGTTCGCTGATTATTTTGGGCCGGATCGTCTATAATTGAACTGTTCGAGAAATAATCACCCACGAGAATTCTCATGCTTCAGATCGTCCGCGCCCTGCCAACCGATTCGCAAACGCTCAAAGAAATTGCCATCCTCTCCAAAGGGTATTGGGGTTACTCGCAGGAGCTTATGGCTAAATGGGCCCAAGGACCCATCATCACCCCGCAGTCTATTGCTGTTGCTGTCGTTTACAAGGGCGTGCTTGAGTCTTCAATTGTTGGCTGGTACCGCTTGTGGGACGGATCAAGAACTGCCGTATTGGATGATCTGTGGGTTTTACCGGCTTTCATCGGTCAGGGCATTGGACGAATCTTGTTCCAGCATGCAGTATCTCAGGCCCGCTCTTTTGGCTCGCTCTCGATCGAATTGGATGCAGACCCTAACGCCCAGGCATTCTACGAGCACGTGGGCTGTTACAAAGTTGGTGAAAAACTGTCGGATTGGCAGCGTCCGATACCGCGCATGCGCTATGACCTGACACCCGATTTAGCGGGTTGATCCGCTTCATTTGCAGAGTGGCTATCGCCTCTCTGCTTATTTTGGAACCCAATCGTAAATTTATGGACGCCATGGAGAATTCATCCCGCATCATCATAGAGACAGAGCGACTGGTTTTGAGGGTGCAACAAGCCAGCGACGTTCCGGCGCTGATCAATCTTTGGCTTGACCCGTTGGCAATGCGTTATATGGGCGGTCCCCGCCATAAAGATCAGTTGCAGAGCGAGTTTGATAAAGTTAGCTTACAGCCCTTCGCAGAACGTTACGACCTCTGGCCGCTGATCGAAAAAGTTACTGGCCGGGTGATCGGGCACTGCGGCTTGCTGTGCAAAGATGTGGAAGGTGTGAGCGAAATCGAGCTGGTCTATCTGATCGAACCGGCTGCCTGGGGCCAGGGCTACGCCAGCGAGATCGGGCAGGCATTAATCAGCTACGCCTTTGAACGGTTGAATCTCAAGCGCTTGATCGCTCTGATTGAACCGGACAATAAAGCCTCCGAGCGGGTGGCAGTTAAGCTCGGCATGTCTTTTGAAAAGGAAGTCATCCGGCCTGGCGGTGCTGTTCGAAAGGTTTATTCTATTAAAGGCCAGGTTTAAGACTGGTCATTCCAGTCAGCTTTATCTGTACTGTTCATTGAATGTGACCATAAATATAACCCCAGCCCCTTTCAAGGATGGCCTGATTGGCATAAAATGATCGGTTGTGCCCAAAAATAAATCATCTGGAAGAAGAATGATATGTCCCACCGGATTGCCCTGGTTACCGATAGTACCTGCGATATCCCCCCTGACTGGGAAAAGCAGTTCGATATAAGAATTGTGCCTCTCACCATCATCTTTGGATCTCAGCAATACCTGGATCGTGTGGAAATGACTGCCGAGCAGTTTTACGCACGCCTGCCCGGGGAAACGCAGCATCCCAGCACTTCTCAACCCCCTCCCAAAGCCTTCCTGGATGCTTATTGCCAG
>DATFYI010000006.1:0-12603 GCA_035315125.1 Anaerolineaceae bacterium
CGCCGCCAACGGCGGAAAGCTGCTCGAGGATAGTTATATTTTCCCCGGGCATCTTGGCATCATCTGCAAGAAAAGCCGCAGCAGCGAGACCGGCAATGCCACCACCCACAATATAGGCCTTTCGGCGCTCAATCCCTTCAGGCCTGGGAGCATGATACAGAGTTTGATAAGTATACATTTTTTCCTTTCATCCTTTTTTATAGTGATAATGACACTTAATTGACATTTGTTCAATAACAGAGTATAATAACTGCAAGTCGACCTGTCAACGCACAAAACGCGATGAATGCCACTTAATTGACATCTACATATTAAATGTTTCCGAAAAGGAGAGCGCAGTGGAGCAAAAAACGGACCTGAGAATCATTAAAACCCATATGGCACTCACCGACGCTTTTTGGCAAATGCTGGGCGAAAAAAAGTTCGAGGCTATCACCGTCAATGAACTGTGCGATCGAGCGATGGTTCGGAGGGCCACCTTCTACAAGCATTTCGCGGACAAATATGAATTTTTTGCTTTTGTGGTTCGGGCAAAACAAACGCAGTTTTACGCTCAAATTCGACAACCCACGGACAATGTGCGTTCGCGGTCTTTTTATATTGACATTATCAAGCAAGCCCTGGATTTTCTGAGTTCGAATGAAAAACTGGTGCAAACAATTCTCGATAGCAATATGTTTCCAACCATTATGGACATTCTATCCAGGCAAATCACATTGGATATTACACAGAAATTAAAGGAAGATGCTGAAAATGGAGTTGCCCTCCCGGCATCACCGCAGACCATGGCTCATTTCTTTACTGGGGCGATTCTATTCACCGTTAAATGGTGGGTTTCGCAAAAGAATATTTCAGAAGCCAGGCTAATGGAAGAACTCACGTCATTAATAAAGACTTTTTGATTGATCATACGTGGACGGGCGTAAAGCCCTCATCCCAACTCTTGGGGTTTCATTGCATGCAGTCTGGTTATAATCAAACCCAGTGAATAATTAGAAATGGTCTTCAAAGTAATCGGCTGTTTGTTCCTGGGATCGAGTAGGAGAGCTGCGAATATCACCGCAAGCGGCAGGATGGACGGAAAATCACGCCTGACCGGGGTCATCCCTTCCTGGCTGTCTTGATAAATGCCTTTTTTGAATGCCACCTGCACGATTTCTTTGAGCACATCCAGCCGTGAGTCACGATGACCGGCCGCTCCCAGAATGCTCTGAATGGTGCTGTGGCTTTTCAGCGAGGTTTGTGAAGACGGTGTCGAGGAAATCTCCTTCCCCAAAGAAAGCTGGACTTGCATATCGGCCAGGTTGATCCCGTTGACAACCGCGTTCATGGGTTCGGTGATGCGCGGGTTGGCATCGATATAGGTCGGTTGCCCGGTTTGCTTATCCCAAAAATAATCGATCGATAGGCTCCCATGCCAATCCAGGTAATGCCCGATCTTCTCGAAATCCTGCCGGACGACGGGACGATTCACTCCAACCTTGACAGCAGCCCCGCCCTGTGCGCCTTCCAGTAAACGCCGGGTGCAGTGAAAGGCAAGCAGGCGCCCATGATCGAAGATGGCGTGCGACTGTTCGAAATCCCCGCCCGCGGCGGCTTGGATCAGGAATTCGGTACGGCCATCCAATATTTCTCCTTCGTCAAGCTTTCCTTTTAAGTCTGCCAGGTCCTCCATCTGCTCGACACGCCACACCCCGATACTGGCAGTTCCATACGAGGTTTTAATGTAGAACGGCATCGAAAAGGAATGTGCAATCCGTTCGATCTCAGGCCAGGTACACGCGGTTCGGGTAGTCGGATGCGGCAGTTGGATTTCATCGAGCAGTTGCATGAACGCCGATTTGGTCTGCAGGCGGTTGAAGGCCGAAAAATCGGCGACCGCTATTCCCACCAGGGGAGTAAGAAGCTCCTTGGCCCAGGCAAACAAATAGGCCTGCTCGTTCGCCGGGAATAGGACATCGTAATTGTTTTGTTTGAGCAAATGGATGACGCAATTCAAATAGCCGATCGGGTCCTGTCCGGAGACAGGACAGCGATACACTTTATGGATATAGCGTGAAAAACGTCCCAGACAGGTTGGGTTCGGATCGGCTATATCCAGGATGTACCCCAACGGTCCCAAGGCCGAAATCATTTCACGGACGTTGGTGCTCGATCCTTCAGAAAGAAGGACGCGGATTTTCGAATTTGTATTTTTGGTCTCGGTCATATTTTTTTCGATGCGAAACTGCGTGACTATGAAAATGACGGTGGCAGAGAGAAATTTCCAAACTCAAAGTTCAGAGATATAGTTGGGAGAAAGTATCATGGAAAATATTCCTGACACGATCGGGATCGATTCCCCAACCCTGGACCAGACTGTGCAGCATCAAACCGTCCGAGAAGGCCATGATCGCATCGGCAGCATTGGACAAATTCAAATTCGGTTCGATTTCGCCGGAGCGTTGCCCTTCCTGTAGAAGGCCGTATAGCAGTTGGTGGAATTGTTGGCGCGAATCAGTTTTGATGGCCTCCAGCCTGGAGATATGCTCGCTTTCCAGGAACCCTTCAATCCAAAGCCGGATGAAAACGCGGTCATCCTGGCTCACCAACCCACACAGGCGATCGAGGGTTTTTTCGAACTTGACCGTGATTGGATCATCCATCTGGTAGGCTGTCGAGAGAATCGTGAAACGTTGTTCGTAGATCGATTCCAGCACCGAGACGAACAAATCTTCTTTGCTCTTAAAGTAGATGTAGATAGCGCCTTTGCTCAGTTTAAGCGCCTGACCGATCTGGTCAATCGTGGTCTGCCGGTATCCATACTCAGCGAAAACCTGAGCTGCGCCAGCGATGATCCGTTTTTCCTGTGCTTGTTCGTATTGGGGTGAGATATGCGGCAAAGTGGTTCTCCTTATAATATAAAAAAACGACTGGTCGGTTTTTTTATATTATACCTCCTCCTCTGTGACTGTCAAGCTATTTTGAGGAGACCAGATATAAGCCTCAGAAGGTACCGGGCGGCCTTTATTTTCCCGTTCTTATTTTCTGCTCTATCAAAGCCACAATCTTTTTACTGTCTTTTGATTTCGCCAGATCAAGTGCTGTCTGGCCATCCTTTGACTTGATTTCCGGGTTTGCCCCCGCTTCAATAATTACCTGCGCCGTTTCGATGTTATTCTGCCAGATCGCATCATGTAATGCCGTATATCCATTATACGGCCCTTGTTTATCAATGTCGATTTTATACGCAATCAATACCTTCGCTGCGTCAGTTCTGCCGGCATACGCTGCTGCATGTAACGCCGTCGCTTGCATCCCTGGATCAACTGCGGTAATATCTGCGCCCGCTTCAAGCAGTTTTTCGACGATCTCCGTATAGCCTTTGTAAGCCGCTATCACCAAAGGTGCATCCTGGTTAGCATCCAACTCGTTTACATCGACACCTTTTTGTAGCAGGTTTTGTACCGCAAGGATATCGTTGTGATTAATTGCCATCATCAGCGCAGTCATTTCAATTCTCCTGACTTGGTAAATCGCATAGAATCCCACTTGTCGGGTGCACGCTGTGTTAGGTTGTGGTTTACGCCATTGCGAATTAATCTTTTTTTCACGCGATAGTTTGCTTTTCCTGCTCAGACAAATTCGCTGGTTTGTAGATAAAAATAAGTACAATAGCCCAAACCATGACCAGGATACTCAAGATTACAGCCTCCAAGCCTGCTCCTGCCTTCGATGATGTAATATAGTTGAATGTACCATGCCAAAGTACAACCACCAAAAGGCACCCTTTCGTACTGTTATAAAGCCAGGTGAACACTATCGCAGCGCAGAGCAAACTGAAAAACCATCCAATGGCAATATTTGGGTCAAACACGTAGAAAAAAAGTGGTAAATGCCATAGTGCCCAAAGCAGGCCTAATACTACCGTCGCGGATAAGGCATTCATTTTTTGCTGTAATCTAGGCAGGGCATATCCGCGCCAACCAGTCTCTTCACCAATGCCAGATGTAAGAATCCAAAGAAAAAGAGCCCCAATACCTAAATTGGGAAGAAAACTAACCTCTCCCAAAAGGCTAAAGTCTGCCCATGTTCCTTGAATAAACCGCTGGATAATCACAATTATTAAGTAGCCCACCACTGGAGAAAAAGCGACAATCCACCACATAGGGCGCATATGCCAGTCAGTCAATCGATTGAAAATATCTCTAAGGCCGGATTTCCCTTTGGTAAATCCTGTCATGATCAATGCTGCCAACATCGGTCCATAAGCATATAAATATTGTAAATAAAAAGGAAGATGCCAATTTAGTTTCCCTTGAGCGATCAACGCCAATGGGATGCCAATGGCCCACGATATAGCATACGCTAAAAGAAAGTATCCCAACAGCGAATGTTTTTGGAACCACGACAGTTTTGTATTCATCACCTGACTCTCCGTTGTGTTATGGATTAGCCACCCAATGGCAGGCGTTACCGGCAAGGGTGTGATTTGGCGGATAAAACTACCAGCAGGGTGTGTTCGCTTTTGAACGCACCATTTTTATCTCCATAGCACCATTCATTTTACAATGATTCCTGAAACAAGTTTCATAAGCAGGATGCCAAATCCTATCATTTTCCTGTGTAGATTCATATCTCACGATGATTAACTTGACAATCGGGAATTCCCAGGCCGGCATGGTGCCGCCGGAACATTTACAATATTGTTGCCTGACTCTTAACTCTGATTAATAAAAAAAGCGTCCTCCATTTCTGGAGAGCGCTTCATTTTCCCACTCCCTTCTTTTTATCTTAAAACCGGCCTGAATTTATACTGATAACTTTGATTTAACAAATTCCTGCTAATCATCTTGGTATAAACTTTTTGGCAAACACCCCCGGTTTCATTATCTGGGGTTAGGGAACCTTAGACTCGCAGCCGTACATCCCCCGGATCATGCTCAAAAACACGGTCTAGCCAGTCAAAGATCACCATGTGTGCCAGGCGTAGGTTATTCAGCTGGCAGTGACAGTCTGCGCCTTCTTCGGCCGTGAAATCACGCAGCGTGACAGGAACTCCTCGATCTACCAGGTTTTGGGCAACTACCTGAGCCTGTCGTTGAAGCTCAGCGGCCTCTCCCTCACTCACCAGGATCAGCGACGGGCACTGGATGCCTGTATAATCCACCACCTTGCCCTGATTCAGTACAGCATCGGTCGCGCTTTTGAAATCCGGCATGCCGAACTGCCAGGCGTATTTGTCGAGATTGATCGCGGCGCTCTCATTGACCGAACTGGCCAGCCGCATAGCCGTATTGACGGCCCATCCCGGCGCTTGCATTGCGGCTCCCACTTCGCGTTTAAACACAAGACCAATATCGTAAATTGGGGTGGCTGCGATCCAGGCCTTGATGCGCTTTTCTACAGCAACCGCCTGGGCAGTGAAATATCCCCCACCACTCACGCCATAGATGGCGATCTTTTCTGATTTGGCAGCCGCATGCATCTCCAACCAATCCAGCGCAGCCTGGATGGGCGCCGCCATATCGACCTGGATAGGCAGGCCACGGGCGGGCATCAATCCCTGACCGGGTAGATCGACCATCAAGACGTTATAACCGCGCTTCCAACCTGGATAACCCGCAAAGTAAAACAAATCCTCGCGGAAGGTATCCCCGCCGCCAATCATGACAACCACCGGTCGGGCCTGATCATCCTGCTCAAGATAGTAGCCGGCCAGAGATTTTCCCGCATAAGGGACTTCGATCGGGCACATCGGCACACCCAGCAGCTTGACCCCTTCCTGGAAAACGCGTTCCATTTCATGCACCCAATCCATAAATTCCGATGATTTTGGACTGGTGTACTGAACAGCTGCGCGGTAAGCGTAAGCCGCGCCAAGGTAGGCCTGCCCTGCCGCGACTTGCTGTTCATTCGCCAGTAGGATTTTCGCCTGCCCTTTCAGGAGGCCGGCCTGGCTGCTTAACCCCTCACGCCAGCCTCTGGGATCTCCATCCTTGACATCGTGCAGTGCATAGAAAATTTGTGACGGTGCCATTCCAATAATCTGGCTCACGCCTACAGCCCAGTTGAACGTAAAATCCATATCGCTATTTTTAAAGCGAGTGTTATATTTCTGGCGTTTTATGATGACTTCGTTTTCTTTCATGGTTAGCCTCTGTTCTTCGTATTTACCCTATGTTTATCAACATAACGTTGACTAAAGAACACGTTGTTGGTATACTGAAAATTATAGATAAAATGAAAACCATGTCAATCATGAACTTCAATGGAATGTTGAATAATCAACAGGTGTTGAAAATCTATGGATCATGACCTGGAACATGCCGAAAAAAAGATGGACCGGCGTTCCATCCGGACGCGGCGCGCACTTCGCGAAGCGCTGATCGCCCTGATTCTCGAAAAAGGCTATGAATCGATTACTGTGCAGGATATCACCGACCGCGCTGATTTAAATAGGGGCACGCTGTACCTGCATTATCGCGATAAACAAGACCTACTCCTGAGCAGCAGTAACGATGCATACAATGAACTGCTCGCCCAGTTTACGCCGATTTCAGCTCAGAATCTGAGCATGGATATTTCTGAACGCCACCTGACAATTGTTTTTCAGCATGTTGCGGCGAATGCCGACTATTACCGCGTCATGCTTGGCGAATATGGCGTGCCGGCTTTTATCACCCGGCTGCGCCACCTCGTTTCCCAGGTCAGTCTAGAACGGCTCGAGGCGCTGCGAATGCTGGTTCCTGCAAAGCCTTTCCCTTCGGAGCTTATTGCCGGCTTTTCTGGCGGCGCGATCATCGGCGTGCTTGAATGGTGGCTGGAAAACGATATGCCTATGGCAGCAGAAGAGCTGGCTCGATATACAGTCCAATTAACCGTGAGTGGTTTATACCCAACTCTGGGCATGGACAATCCGTTTGCTTGATTCAAAGATCTCTAATTCCATAAGAATGCATGTATTACAAAACAAAAAGCGCCTTCTGATCTGGAAGGCGCTCTATTGAATCATTTTAGAAATTTAGTGCTTACCGCTGACCGGCAAGTACCGGTCTAAATTTATACCCGTACACCAACATGCCGCGCTCATCACCATCCGAGCGGATCTTGCGGGTGACCATCTCAACCGGCATGCCGATTTCGACCGGCTTTTCACCCAGGTCGGTCAGCTGGGCGGTGATCATGGGGCCTTCTTTTAGCTTAATAATTGCGACCGTGTAAGGCGCATTTTCATCGTACCCGGCCGGTGCATCTTGCATGACCGTGTATGAAAATACTTCACCTTGCCCACTGAAGGTGTATTGTTGTTTTGCTTCTCCGCCGCAGTGCGGGCAAACATCCCGTGGAGGAAACAGCTTGGCCTGGCAGTGCGGGCAAACTTCACCGACCAGTGCGTAACGCTGCTGCTTCAGTCGCCAATGACGTGGGATTTCCATAGATTTTCTTCAACTCCTTAATAAGATTGCCAATACGAAGACTAGTTTATCGGGCAGTCCCTATCAAAACCTATCAGAGTGGGAATAATAACTCTCAATGGGTCTCAAACAAGGCTTCAACCTGCCCAACGCCGCGCTTACAACCGCTCCAATACATGCGTAATGGCAGTCGAGGCCGGGCCGCCCAGCGACTGCACCATCGCCAGACGCGCGTTGGGGATCTGTGCTTTGCCCGCCAGACCGCGCAACTGCGTGACCGCTTCTACCACCTGGTAAACACCGCTGGCTCCCAATGGGTTGCCGCGACCCTTCAAACCGCCCATGGTCATAACCGGCAGCTTACCGCCCGGACAAAGCTCGCCGCTCTGAGCCAGCAACCAGCCCTGGCCGCGTTTTGCAAAACCGGCCGCTTCCAGGGATAACAAGGCATAGATCGAGAAAGCATCGCACAGCTCGAACAGGTCCACATCGCCGGGCAGGATGCCGGCCTGGCGGCAGGCCCGCTCGGTGGAGGCGGTGACCGCCTCAAAAAGCAGTGGGTCGCGCCGGTCATGCAAGGATAGGCTGTCGACCACCACGCTCGAACCCACAATCCGCACCAACGGCTGGGGCAATCCAGCCGGTACCAATTCAGGCCGGGTCAGCACAACGGCGGCGGCGCCATCGGCGTAGGCAGCCATATCGTACAGGTTGAGCGGATCGCTGATCAACTCGGCCCGATTATAGGCCTCGCGGCTGATGGGCTTGCGGTACATGGCATTGGGGTTATTGACTGCATTGGCGTGCGCCAGCAGTGGAATTTCGGCAAAGGCCTGGCGCGGCGCCTTATACTCGTACATGTAACGCTGCATCAGCAGCGCAGCCAGACTGGTGGGAGTAACACCCTGGACAGCCTCATAATCGTAATCAGTGGACTGGGCCACGGCCGATTCGAGCTCTGAGCCGACCATATCGGTATATTTCTCAACACCCAACACAACAGCCGTATCGACAAAGCCGGAAGCAACCGCCAGATAGCCCAAATGAAACGCCCCCGCTCCGGAAGCGCCGGCTGCTTCCACGGTATAGGCTTCAATACCATCCAACCCGATGTTTTCAGCCAATAAAGCTCCCAAATTGGCCTGGTGTGAAACAACCGAAGCCAGCATATTACCAATATACATGGCCTGTGGTTTCAAACCAGCAAAGTCATGCAATGCTGCCAGGACAGCACGCGTGCCCAGGCTGCGCAGCGAGGCATCCCAATGTTCCCCAACCGGTACCTGGCCAATTCCAGCAATGACGACTTCAGTCATAATTTTTCCTCGTCCAAATTATTTCATGGCCAGCTTGCCGCGCAGGCGGACGTACGTGCCGTAATCGATCTGGGTGCGGCGAGCAATGTAATCGGCGGTATGCGGCGCCAGATCCCGACGAGCTTCAATGGCATCCATGACCCGGATGATGAAGGCATCCGAGCCGGCACCCGAGCCAAAGGAAACCATCAGGATGCGGTCACCGGGCTTTGCAATATCCAACACGGCGCTCAGACCGATCAATGCAGCCCCGGCATAAGTGTTGCCGATGACCGGTACCAATAAACCGGGTTTGATCTGTTCGTCGCTGAAGCCGAGCATCCCGGCCGCGCGTTGTGGGAATTTTGTATTCGGTTGGTGAAAAACGGCATAGCTAAAATCTTTGGCGGTCGTGCCGGTGGCTTCCATCAAATATTTTCCGGCTTCGGTGATGTGCTTAAAATAACCCGGATCACCGGTAAAGCGTTGGCCATGCTCGGGGTATTTTTGCTCGGCTCGCCGCCAGAAATCAGGCGTATCCGTCACGTACGAATAAGATTCTTCGATCTCAGCCAGGGATTCTTCGGCCGGCCCCACAATGTAAGCCGCTCCGCCGCAGCCGGCAGTGTATTCCAGGGCATCACCCGGACGTCCCTGGGCCGTATCCATGCCAATCGCCAGAGCATAGCTGGCCATGCCAGAACCCACCAGACCCATAGAAGCGACCAGCGCTTCGGTGCCGGCCTTGCAGGCAAATTCCCAATCGGCCGCCTGAGTGTTCGGCGTGGCTCCAATCGCCTCGGCTACAATGGTCGAGGTGGGCTTAACCGCATAAGGGTGAGACTCGGAGCCAACCCATACTGCCCGCAGGTCACATGGATCGATGCCGGCGCGCGCCAGAGCATTGCGGGCAGCTTCAATTGACATGGTGGCGACGTCTTCGTCCAGGCCGGCCACAGCCTTTTCCTTGATCGGCAGCCCACCTTTGCCGCCGGTCCAAATGCGGGCCACCTCGCTGGCGGGCAGGCGGTAGCGGGGGACATAAGCGCCGTAGCCCATGATGCCAACCGGCTTGACCGGTTTCAGGAACGAAATGTCCTTATGCTGATGTTCATGTGTCGAGATTTCCATGCGATAAGCTCCAGGTTTCTTTTTGTCCGCCTGCGGGAGACAAATTTATATTTTCTTTTTCCATTCTTTCAGGATTTCTTCGGCGCGATCGACGCGCACTTGTTTTTCGGCGACAAGCTGCTGCGCCAGGCGATCGACCTGATCCCCCTCTGCCCCGGCCGCAATCGCGACCTGGCGAGCGTGCAGGCTCATGTGGCCGCGCTGGATGCCTTCGGTAGCCAGCGCCCGTAAAGCTGCCAGATTCTGGGCCAGCCCAACCGATACAATAATCTCTGCCAGGTCGGCCGCGGTCTTTACGCCCATGAGTTTCAAAGCGGCTTTGGCGCCCGGATGAACCCGAGTGGCCCCGCCCACAATTCCAACCGCCATCGGCATTTCCAACGTCCCAACCAGATTGCCATCCCTGTCTTTTCCCCAGGTAGAGAGACTGGTGTAACGGCCACTGCGGGCTGCATAAGCATGAGCGCCGGCCTCCACTGCTCGCCAATCGTTGCCGGTCGCAATCACCACCGCATCCACGCCGTTCATGATGCCCTTATTATGGGTGGCGGCGCGGTATGGGTCGGCGGCAGCAAATGCCCAGGCCGCGATAATATTATCTCGCACCGCTTCGGCGCTGTAATTTTCAAACGCCAGCCCAGAAAGCGGGATTTCACAGCGGGCGCGCGCCAGGCGACGGTTCGCCAGGTTCGAAAGGATACGCAACAGCACCCGCCCTCCCGTCAGGGATTCGACCAGCGGCGTCAATCGCTCTATGGCGGTATTGACGGCATTGGCGCCCATGGCATCCCGCACATCATAGATCAGGTGCAGCACCAGGAAAGACCCGATGGCCGAATCTTCGATCAAGCGCACTTCCAAATCGCGCGGTCCACCGCCCAACTGGTTGAGCAACGGATCGACGGCGGCGGCTTCCGCCAGCAAGCGTTCTTTATTTTCAAGCAGAATCAAGCGGGCCTGGGCGTTATTCGTCAAATCCAGAATCTGCATCTGGCCGATCATCTCCGGTTGAGTAGCATGAGCGGAGAAACCACCGCCAGCTTTGGCCAGGCGCGCCATAAAGGAGGCTCCAGCCACGACCGAGGGCTCTTCGATGACCATTGGGACCAGCACCGGGCGCCCATTGATGACAAAATTTTGGGCAATCCCCAGCGGCAGGGCATAAGTGCCGACCACGTTCTCGATCATGTGGTCGGCCTGATCGATCGTCAGACCGGTGGTACCGCTCAAAGATGCCAGATCCGTAAGGCTAAGACCGGCCTGGCTCGACAGCAGCAATTGTCGATCTGCCAGGGAAAGGTTATAGAATTTAACTCGCTCCGTTTCGCTCGGGGCTGGCGGCATGCTTGCCTCCTTTTAGCCAGGCAGGATTATTTTTATAGCTTTGGTTCAGGTGACCTGCTCGAGATGCAGATTAATGTCGGGGTCTCCAGAGAACAATCCCAATCTTATGCGCCAATAACTGGCAAAAGCTATCAAGATTAAGCCTCCAGAGCACATGAATGCATAAGAACATTAACCATAAAAAAACGAGGGTCCGAATGATGAGCTTGCATTCCCTTGACCCTCGCTTGCCATTACAAATATTTCTGTTTCAAGCTATTTCTCTAACACAAAGGTCTCCCCGGGTTTTAGAACGTGCACTTTAGCGCCGGTTTCCTCTGTCACACGCCTGGCCCAGGCCTTGCCGTCCTGAGAGATCAGATCAAAAGTATTGTAATGGATCGGGATAACGTGTTTTGGCTCAAGCAGTTTGACGGCTCGCAGCGCATCCTCCGGGCCCATGGTATAGTTGTCGCCGATTGGTATAACCGCCAGGTCAAGGCCCTCTTCACCGATCAAACGCATATCGCCAAATAGACCGGTATCTCCGGCCAGATATACTTTCAAGCCATCATTCGTCGTGATTAAAAAGCCAGCCGGATTTCCGCCATTCGAACCATCCGGCAGAGCCGAGCCATGCAACGCCAGGGTCAATTTGGTATAACCAAAAGGATGCTGATAACCTCCGCCCAGGTGCTGCCCATGCGATTTGACACCCTTTTTTTCGAACCACCCGGCTATCTCAAAATTGCTGATCACGGTTGCCTTGGTCCGTTTGGCAATCTGGGCCGCATCGCCAACATGATCACTGTGACCGTGCGTAATCAAGATAAAATCAGCCGGAACCTTATCGGCAGTGATACTGGCGGCCGGATTACCGGTCAGGAATGGATCGACCAGGATGTGGTAATTGCCCGTCTCCAGGCCCAGGGCTGCATGCCCATACCAGGTTATTTTCAGACTCATCTTTCACCTCCAAAAAGCGGATCGAAAACTCAGTCATAGTTTACCCGAATTGTTAAACCGTTACAATCAGGAATCCATTAGAAAGGTTTAAGAAAACGATGCTGGTATAATGCGATGACGATAAGGAGATGCTATGCCCACCGAACAAGAAATTATGAATTCCCTGCGCCAGGTGTTAGATCCTGAGCTTGGCCGAAATCTGGTTGAGCTGGGGATGATCCATGATCTGGTGATCAGTCCAGAAGGGCCGGTCCATTTTACGATGGCTTTAACTGTACCTGGCTGCCCCATGCGTGAACAGATGGCTGCGAATGCCCGTAAAGTAGTTAAGGCATTACCCGGCGTAAGTGATGTGAATATTGAATTCCGTGGCATGACTGAAGAAGAACGGAAAGTCGTGCTAGGCGGTGCAGCGCCGGCCCTGCCGAAATTGAATATTTTCAACCAGGTCAAACAGGTGATTGCCATTATGAGCGGCAAGGGCGGGGTAG
>DATFYI010000007.1:0-29229 GCA_035315125.1 Anaerolineaceae bacterium
ACCCGTCCAACCGTCGTTGAAATAATTTCTTTACGAGGGGAAATCAAACGGGTACCTTTTTCAGAGTACCAGCTCTCCATCATGATTTTAATATTTGCGTGGATATCTACCTGGCCAAGGCTATAAGCCAGATCAACATCATCAATATCGGAAAAATAACGGCCATCACCTGGATGGGGGCGATCATCCTGAACGGTCAGATAATATACACCCAGGACCATATCTTTTGAAGGGCTGATGATCGGTTCACCATCGGCTGGTTTGAGCAGGTTCTTAGAAGACAGCATCAAGTTACGAGCTTCCCAAACTGCTTTTTCAGAGAGGGGAACGTGTACAGCCATTTGGTCGCCATCAAAATCTGCATTGAAAGCGGTGGTAACCAACGGATGAAGCTGAATCGCGCTGCCCTCGATCAAGATCGGTTCGAAAGCCTGGATACCTAAACGGTGAAGCGTTGGAGCCCGGTTTAAAAGGATTGGACGCTCTTTGATGACCTCTTCCAGCACTTCCCAAACCTCTGGACGATTACGCTCAATAAAGCGGCGAGCGCCTTTCACATTGGCAGCATAATTATGAGTCACCAAACGGGCAATTACAAACGGCCGGTACAGCTCCAGAGCCATTGTCTTTGGCAGACCGCATTGGTACAACTTCAAGCTAGGACCAACCACAATTACAGAACGACCGGAATAATCAACACGTTTTCCAAGCAAATTACGGCGGAAACGACCTTTCTTGCCCTTCAGCATATCGCTCAAGGACTTCAATTCCCGGCGACCACGCCGAGATAAAGCCTTACCCCGCTGAGAATTATCAATTAATGAATCTACCGCTTCCTGAAGCATGCGTTTTTCATTCCGGACAATAACATCCGGGGCACCAAGCTCTAATAGTCGCTTCAGGCGATTATTGCGGTTGATTACACGCCGGTATAGATCATTTAAATCGGAAGTTGCAAAGCGGCCGCCATCCAATTGGACCATCGGGCGCAAGTCGGGCGGGATTACAGGCAAGACTGTCAGAATCATCCATTCAGGCCGATTTCCTGAACGGCGAAAAGCTTCTACAACCTTTAAACGGGTCGTTGCCTTCTTTCGTTTTTGCTTGCTCTTAGAAGTGCGCACCTCTACCCAAAGGTCCTCGGAAAGCTTATCAAGATCTAAACGCCGCAAGATATCATAAAACGCTTCTGCGCCCATATCGGCACGAAAAACCTGTCCCCATCGAGATTTCAGCTCACGATAGCGGCTTTCACTCAAAAATGCAAACGGACGCAGTTCCATCAATTCATCGCGCTGGTGTGTGTTTTGGCTCTGGGAAGCAGCAGATTGGTCTTCCAGCTCATTCCGCAGGCCTTCCATTTGTTCATCGGCCTCTGCGCGCACTTGCGCAAGTGACATTTTAATTTGTTCAAGATCCCTTTGTAGCTGATCTTTGAACTCACTCTCGATCTCTTCCAGCCGCTCTTTGACGATCTTTTGGATATGAGCAATATGTTGGTTGGATATTGTCTGGCCTTCATCAACAATCTCAATGTTGGTTGTGCCAAAAACAATTGGACTATGGGTCACGGTTCCGATTTTTTCCTGCAGAGAGCGTTCCAGATGTTGCCCTTCCTGGATAACTGGTTCCAACTTGGCAGCAATCTGTTCATCAGCCCTTGTCTCCAGATCAGTTTTACGCTGATTGAGTTCGGCTAATTTACGATCCCGGCTCATCTTAACTTCCAGGATTTTGGAATTAATCTGGGATGCTTGTTCCCGTTCAGAAACACTAATTTCATCTTCCAAACGTTTCAATGCTTTTTGACGTGCATCTTCATCGACATAAGTCACGACATATTGTGCAAAGTACAGAACGCGATCCAGGTTTCGCCGAGAAATATCCAGCAAAAGTCCAAGATAAGAGGGAATCCGGCGTGTATACCAGATGTGTGCAACGGGAGTAGCCAACTCAATATGACCAATGCGTTCGCGGCGCACGGATGATCGAGTAACTTCTACACCACATTTGTCACACACAATACCTTTGTAACGTGGGTTCTTGTATTTACCACAATAGCATTGCCAATCGCGGGTCGGGCCAAAAATAGCCTCACAAAACAACCCATCTTTCTCCGGGCGCAGCCTTCTGTAATTAATTGTTTCTGGTTTAAGTACCTCACCATACGACCAACTTCGGATCGTCTCTGGAGAGGCCAGGCTGATGCGCAACGCAACCAAACCTTTAGTTTCCACGATAACGCCTCCTTAACGAAAACCTCGGAGATTCAAAACAAACAAAGCGCACGAGAACCCGTTTCCCAGGCGCTTAAATATATAATAAAGACGAAAACCAATACATATGCAAACTAAAATTATACCACAAAATATTGATTATGGGCATAAATTATCTAAGAGTTTTCTAAGAATTAGCAATGTCACCATTTTCAGGACGTATGGAAAGGTACACCAAGGTAAAAGATACTTCCTTTCCCCAATTGGCTTTCTACCCAAACCCGCCCGCCGTGTCTCTCAGCAATTGATTTTACAATTGCCAATCCCAGTCCAGTACCCCGCTGTTGGTAGGCCTCTCGCCTACCACTTCGATAGAATTTTTCAAACACGTGCGGTAGATCTAATGGTGCAATTCCAATGCCTGTATCATGTACTTCGAAGACTGCCATGGAAGGTAATAACTCGAAATTAATTTTTACCTGTCCACCTACTGATGTATATTTTATCGCATTTTCTGCCAGATTATATACTGCTTGTTGTAATAAAGCCGGATCTGCATCAATTAAAGTTTCTGCCTGACTGTGATCGGGTTGGCACAGCTGAATATTCTTTTGGGTAGCCTGCGGCTGTAAAGAGCTGATGATGTGCTCTATAATCAACTGAGGATCAACTTTTTCAATCTGGAGGCCAATCCCGGCATCAATTCTTCCCAAATCCAATAAATTATTGACCAACTTACCCATATTCTCCACGCCGGTTACTATTTTCCGTACATAGCTGCGTTGTTGATCATTCAATTCACCCACCATTTGCAACATAGTTGCGTATCCTCGCATCAAGGTGAGTGGAGACCGTAAATCATGGCTGACTGTTGCAACAAAGTCAGATTTTAGAGAATCAAGCTCTTTATAATGTGAGATGTCACGTAACAGGCAAACCTTACCAAACGGACGTCCTTCTGCCACAACTGGTGCAACACTTGCGAAATAAATTTTACCGTTTGAAAGGGTAATCTCTTTCGAAGATAGTTTTTCAGCCGAAGGTAGTGTGATCAAATCCAATAACTCGGGATGCCCTATTGCATCCTTTATTGGGCAGCCGGGAGCGGACGACCGAACCAAACCGGGTATTTGTATCGCGGCCGGATTTAACAACAATAATTGCATTTGTTCATTGATTACAAGCACAGGTTCTGGTGTTGAGGAGAGGACAGCCTCTAACCTCTGCCGGCCAATCTCAGCATTCGCATATAAACGAGCATTAGCGCCAGCCAGGGCTGCCTCGCCCGCTAATGTACTGAGAAAACGGCCTTCTTCTTCAGAAAAGACATGTGGTTGATCATATGCAATCCATAAAACACCATAATAATGACTTTCATGATGGAGTGCCAGACTAATAATTGCCCCCGGATGAGGTAATCCAGGTCTAAAACTTAATCGCCGCATCCGCATCGTATTAGATATGGTTAAAATATCTTGCACCCGCATCATTTCAAAAATCTGCTCATCTAGATAAGAATACAGATCAGATGCTGGCCCATAGCCATAAGTTACGAACTTATCAAGGCCAGACTCGAGGGTCACCTCCCGGACAAAAACTATCCGGGCCATCGAGACCCCTTCACTCATAGCTGCTCTAAGAACCGGCTCAACTGCGTCATCTGCGTCCAGGTTGGCCGCCACTCCCTGACTGACAACTAAAAGCTTATTAAGTTCTTCCAGACGCGCTTTTAGACTGATACGCATTTTTTCGAAGGCCGCACTTAATTGGCCAACTTCATCCGGTCCCTGTCCTTGGAGGGAATGATTTAGCTGACCCTGAGAAATCAAGGTAGCCTCTTGAGATAATGTATGCAGCGATGCTGTAACTAATCTCAAACTTAATCTCAGCGAAATAAAAATAATAATTGAAAACAGGAGCAAAATAACCAATAAGGGCAATGCCATATTCAAAGCAAGTTGTTGGGGCAGTTCAGCCGGAGTTGTAATCACCACCGCCCAGGGTCGTCCGACGACAGGTTGGTAAAAAACCAATTGCTGCGTTCCAGTTAATGAAGTATCGTTGAAGAACTCTGGTGCATCGGTGATTCGCCCGGTGTATCCAGTCATAACCAGTGATGGGATGGGGTGATAAAGAATAATATGATTTTCATCCAATATTTCCCCTTCACCGCCTAATGTTTTCAGATCATCCAATGCCTGAATGGCTGGTTGGGTGAAGGGATTCGAATCCAAATCCGTCCGTCCCAACAATACGCCGCGTATCTGGCCATTACTATCCCGAATCGCCGCCAGGAAAGAAATCTGAGCCGAATTTTCTCCCGGCCAGGGTGGAATGGTGTAGGTTTGCATTAACACACCCTGAAGAGCCAGGTGAATACCAACTTTTTCTTCCGTAGTGGCACGGATTTGATCAAAATCATTAATTGGGTATCCAGCGACCGGGTTACCCTGGGCATCCATTAAAAATAACTGTCGGTAATAAGGCACAGATCTCAGTTTATTGGATAATTCGTTTACCGCTTGAGATTGACTCAGATCAATTAAACCAGGATCCGCCAGTGACATGATCAAACTCTGACCCGTTTCTAAAAAATAAGGCAGGCCGTTGGCAGCCATCTGGGCAGTACTGGAAAGCCGGTCACGGATCATCTGCTTGGCTGTGTTGCCAGCAACAACCCAATCCCCAATTGTTAGAGAAAGCACCAACCCAAGTACAAGGGGAAAAGTCACATAAAAGAAGCGTATCTGCAGGCTTGACTCAGATGGTGAAGGTTGGAGGGGAGTTTGTCTGCTCCAGGGTTTCCAGCCCCCGATGTAAAATATTTCTGCGACCAACCCAGCGATAATCAGCTCACCGCCTCTGGCCAACATCATCAGCCAGGATTGAGTAAGCGCATAATCTAAACGGACTGCCAGGCTACCATTAATTGCGAAAAAGGAGGTTAAAAGCAATACCGGCGTATATGCGAATGATAGAACTATTGCCGCGCCCAACGGGTGTCTCAAAAAACCATAAAATTGAGTTCGGTATCTTTGGCGTACGGTAATGCTAAATAACAAAGCCAAACCGCCAATAATCAAGGGCGTAAAGGCATTATGGGTTTCCCACATGGCTGTCATTAGACCGCTAAAAACGCCTATCAATAATGCCGGGAGTGGACCCAGCATACCGCCGGCTAAAACCCATGGTAAGGCTGAAAAGAACATCAGCGCCGGGGCTGTAGGATCAAGGGGTACGCCGGGTAACGGTAAGATATTGTCACCGGGTAATTGACCGCCGATAAATAACGCAGTGAATGGCACAGCCAGAGTCAGAACAATCAAAATAATCCACTGGCGTGTGCTATTAATCTGGATGGGCTCCCACCAATGGCGACAAGCCCAGATAATAATTCCCAGCAACACAAACCAACCCAACCAACCTAATAATAAATAGGGCGGGTCTATATAAGGCAAAGCTGTAATCAAGCTGATAATCGGCTGCATAAATTGTCAAAGAAAATTAGAATATCAAAATTATAGCATCAGATCTCTTTATACAGTTACAGTCAGAACGTCTATCTTGAAAATTCTTCTTAACAGGTTTTATCAAGAAGTTATTCGTCTTATGTCTTAAGCAAGCGGTAATATTATTTCAACAACCGTTGATTTTTCTGGTGCGCTGGTCATGCTTAATTCGCCACCATGAATATCCACCAGCCGTTTTACGAGCAACAACCCAATCCCCAAGTTTTATAATTCAGTAAAGCTTCGCCCTGAGTCGGAATAGCCTAAAATATATTGAATTTGTTCTTGGCTCATCTCCTGTCCATAATCCACAACTCTCAATAAATAACTCGATTTTTGTGAAATAAGAATGCCGGAAAGCTCAATTGGACTTCCGGGTAATGAAAACTTAAAGGCATTTTCGAGGATTTCTTCAATGATATTTTGAAGATAAGCTTCAGAAATTTTAAGGGAAGCATCCACCAGGTTGATTTTTAAATCACGCTCTCTATTCATACGCCTGGCAATAACACTAGAAATTTCAGAAATGGTGATCCATGAGCTGACTACTCTACTACTGCGAATTGTGCTAATCTTATCTGGATCGGAGATAGCCAAACCCAGCTCATTAAAAAGCAAATGATTTTGAATTAATCTAAGCATCCGTTGAGCTGCCTGATTGATATCAATAGCTATCCTAAGAATTTGTTCCTGGTTCATCTGGTATCCTGGCTCAACCATTAATTCAGAATACCCAAGAATGATACTTAATGGAGTCAAGAGCTCGTGTGGTAAACCTAAAGAAGCATTCACTTGTAAAGATGCCATTTTCTCTCGTGCCAATCTCTCAAGCATCCCTTGCTTTTCTATACGGACTTGTATGGATTGTAATAGCTCCCTCCGGGTAAAGGGCTTTGTGATGTAATCATCAGCACCCAGATCCATGCCTTTACGCATATTGTCCCGTTCTGTCTTTGCCGTCAGAAATATGAAAGGAATCCTGGCTGTGCTGGGTTCTTTGATCAAAATACTTCGAACTTTATATCCATCCAATTTTGGCACCAAAATATCGCAAATGATCAGATCTGGATGCACTTCTCGCGCTAGATTAATCCCTTCTTCGCCATTTTTTGCTCCATAGGGCGAATACCCTTCGGCGCTTAATAGTTCGAGGATGTTTTCCCGGACATTTTCTTCACCTTCTATTACTAGAATATTTCTCATAAAGATTTCATCAATCTTTTCGGGAAAATATTATTCTTCCCGATATATTTGATCAATTGGTAATTTGACATTAATAGTTGTACCAATGCCTTCTTCGCTATCCAATTCAATCGTTCCACATATTTTTATAATGATTAGCACAGAGTGTTTCTTCTGAAAGAGATCTTTCGCGATTTGGTTTTCGGTGTGCGTTCTTACGAACCGGGAAAAGCCTTTTACCAGGTTTTGGGATAGCACCCATTTTTTCTCCTGAAAGATATTCTGATTCAATCTGAATTAACCAACTGCACTCCCCCTCATTCGTGTTTATTATTCTATCAAATATTTGACTATTTGGAACACTTCATCTTCATTCAATCCATCCGAGTTGATAAATACCGCATCCTCCGCAGGTTTCAATGGAGCTACCTCACGTGTAGAATCGATCTGATCGCGGCGTATTAGAGAATTATAGATTTGATCAAAAGTAACTTGTTCACCCCGAAGGCACAGCTCTCGGTATCTTCGTCGCGCTCTTTCTTCAACCGAAGCATCCAAATAAATCTTTAAAGCAGCTTCTGGGAGCACCACTGTACCGATATCACGCCCCACCATCACTACATGACCACGCTGACCAATCCGGCGTTGTTGAACGGTCATGGCCTCACGAACCCCAATATATGTTGAGACTTGTGAGACATTTGCGTCTATCTCAGAATTACGGATTTGCCAGGTGATATCTTTGCCGTTCAATAGAACATCATATTTTCTATCATCCTTTTGTGAAGGTGGACGAACATCAATTTGAACTTGGCTAGCCAGACGAGTAACGGCTATTTCATCGTCCAGTGAGATATGGGCGCGAATTGCGGCTAATGTTACGGCGCGATACATGACACCGGTGTCAAAATACAAATAATGCAGGTAATCAGCCAGACGTTCGCCAAGAGTAGACTTACCAGAGGCAGCCGGGCCATCAATGGCGATGATATTTGGTATATTCATAATGCCCTATGCTTTGATGACTATTGCCCTGGTTGCGGATTTCCCATGCCTGGGAAAAGGTCTGTTTGCACCCACAAAATAACGGCTTGTTTTTGTAGAGGTGCAGTTCGATAAATTGCCCATTGCATCCATTCAATGGGGGACATTAATGACCATGAAGGACTTTCTTCGAGTATAAACGCCTGCCCACTATAAGAAGCAGCCAATGATAATGATTTTTGTTGTTCATTTGTGATCACCATCGATGGTTTTGCACCAGAGGGAAGGAAATCTTCATTTGTAATGTTCAACTGGTTTCGCAGAGACCATTGCAGCACTGGTGAATTAACCCCCACTATCGTAAGGTCAAGAGTATCTCGACGGCCTGTGTTCCATTCTGAAATATCACCCACCGTTTGCAGCAGATTGGTTTCACCACTAAAAAAAGGACCCGCCAGCCAAAGTTCCGCCTCGGGATGGTTGCCTAGCCCGGTTGAATTCCAGGATCCGGAGATGGTGAAGATCACAAATAAGCTGGTTAAACCTATAATCAATCCACTCCCGGCAGCTCTACGTGACCAACCCCAACCGATTAAAAGAGCAATCATGAGAACCAACGCTAAAGCAGCAACAATTCCAACTAAATGAACTTGGATGAATGTCGGGTCCTGGTCTGGGGCATTGAATAATCCAATAAAATTCATCCAGGCAAATATAAGCAAGATAATTGTTAAAATTGTCGCCAATATGGTGGGTAAAAAATCTTCAGAGAAGTCAATTTTCAATCGGCTAATCTGGCGGGCTGCCAGTACCCATAGAGGAATTACTGTCCATCCAATTTCAACTATCTGGTGCGCAGGATAAATTAAAACTAACACAAATAGAACCAGCCATAAACGCGCCAGAAATTGGTCAATTTCATTCTTTTGCCATAATCCCCAAACCATTCCCCACAGGCCCAGGACTAAAGGCAGAGGTTCATCCACAAGTAAAGCCACCCCAAATTGTAATAAATTTGTATTAGAGGGTGTTCCCCAACCCTTTAAGAATGCCGGTAAACCGGACGCCATTGCACTGAGACCGTTTGGCTGAGTCATTAATGCCGTGCCGCCAACCAGGATGGCACCTATAACCCACATGAAATAATTTCGCCAAGGCCATTGACTCACTGGAGGAGTTGATATTTGGGATTTTTCTGAAGATTTTTCTTCATCATCCGCCATTCTACGGCCAATCAAAATAGACCAAATCAGGCTCAACCCTAATCCAAGTAAACCTTCCCACAATGATGGCCCGCTGAGCAAGGCTAATCCGCTGAATATACCTGCCCAGGCTACATTCCTTTCAAGGATAAAACCAGTTGCCAATACCAGAAAGGTGATCGCAAAAATTGTTCCATTGGCCTGACGCGACACAGCTAACAAACTCGGATCAATTGCTAATGCAAGGCTCAAGATTACTGCTACGCTGTGTCCAAGTTGACGGCGGAATAAATAGGGAGCTAAAATGAGTAAACAACCTGCGGCTGCCGGCCAGAAACGGGCTAAAAATTGACTGGTATGGAAAACAAAGAAAAGCAGACTGGTCCAAATGACATAACCCGCCTGTGGGTTGATCTGTGGATGAGTACCCTGGGCGAGCTGCTGCGCTTGTAAAGCCAATGCAGCCTCCGGCCCAGTTAGATTCATAGACCCTAACCGAACGAACCTTAAAAGCAATCCAAATAGAAAAATAATTCCATACAATATATGCTCAAGAGTGAGTTTGCCGAATTTTATATTGGCATATTCACGTATCGTCGGTTCATTCATCATCTTTTGGCCGGGTTTGTATTCATCTCATCAACTCTTATATACCTGCCTAACAACTCACTCAAAGTTGCGCCCTTTCAGTTATTCGATCCATCATATTCATAGATTATGACTGAGCCTTGCTGGAAAACAGTTTTTAGATTATTTTGAAATTTTACCGCATTAACGTGATAAGTACTGCGTTCTAAGTCATCGAGAAATATATATCGAATATTATATTCATCCAGGATTGTTTTGGCCGTATTCCAATCGGATGTTTTGTACAATGTGGAAATATCGGTTTCTCGGGAACCCATCTCCTTAGAACCGCCGCGCCATTGACTTTCGTGACCGGTCCAACCCAACACGGTTGGGTCTCCGCTTTGAGTAGAGATGCGTGCATATTGAGAGTAACTTCCACCGACCGCTTCTGCCACAACACCTAAAGGTGCCTGTTGCAACCAATTGATGCCGGCCCACTCATCCGAATTGCCATTTTGAAAATATGCGTTCCCATTCAGGGTAAATTCGGATGGCTTAAAATTATCGGTTTTTGTCAAAATACCAAAAATCGGATAAGCTAATCCAAGCAGGATCAATATTACCCAGCCAATTTTATAAATCGTTCCCCAGAATTTTTTCAATGTGTTTATCAAGAGGACAGAGGCAAATGCCGCAGACAATCCCCAAATAATCCAAGTTTGAAAATAAAACTTAAAAATTGTGTTCATCCGCCAACCAAACTGGTCGCGTAGATAGAAAAATTCCGGAGTTAAAACCAAGCCACAACCTACAAATACCAATAAGAGCACGAAAGCATTGGCATCAGGAAATATTGAGTTTTCATTCATCAGGTGAAAATTTTTGGGATTTTCTTTGAGAGAGAGCGGCTGTTCCTCAAGTTCATTCACCGGACATGACGGTCTAAAACTGGCCAGCATTCCCCAAACCAGGGCAATTAAGCCAATCAGCGTAATCCAGGTACCCGGTTCAATCAACCGCCTGCCAATAGTACCAAGAAGTAAGACCGTGATGTCAGAACTGCCTTGCACACCTGCAAAAAGGCCACCCCAATTGATCAATGATGATCCAATCGAAGTAAGCTTATCACTGGCGCCTTGAATATCTAGAATAATATTGCCGATGGATGGCAGGCTGAGGGCAAACCAGCCCATTAAATAGGATAGCAACCATAAGCCAAATGTAATCGCAGCCGAAAATTTCAAACCTTTCCAAAATAGCTCGCTGCTGCCTTGTCTTCGCCATAACCAGATCAACCAGGCAAGAATTGGGATTAGCATTATTGCAAACATCACCCAAAATTGCACACCGCGTGTGAAAAAACTCAAACTGGGTAATATTCCGCCCGCCTGAGAAGAAAAACCAACATAAAATGGAAAATAAAGGATGATACCAACCACCCCCAATAAAATGGCAGTTCCAATAAAATCGCCTAGACGCGCAATAGACCAACCTTCTTGCTGGAAACGAATGAGCGCATAAGTGGCGGAAAACAAAGCTACGTAAATTGGAAAATCCCAGGTATTTAAGAAGGCCAATCCGCCTAAAACTAACGCAGCAAACCAGAAATCTGAATTCCGGAGCCAGGAAGTTAGCCCGGTTGCAGATAATGACGGATTTTTGCCATCCCACCATAATTTAAGCCAGGTTAAAATACTTATTCCTTGCGAAGGAACAGGTTCCCTCCACTTTAAATATTGATTCAACGCCAGACCCACCGCCAACAGGGCGAAAGGCATCGCCAGAACATGGGGATGCAAATCAGAGAGCAGATAAGAAAAAAATGGAAACTCGTCAATAATCTCTCTTGAAACCCCATCGATTCTGAAATCTTCCAGAACCCGCGAAGCACGCCACCACCAAATTCCACCAATCCGGGTGGGTACCCAGCTCAACGGTAAACTTGGAGGATCTGTCAGCTCCTGGATCCCTAACCAGCTCCAGAAACTGGATTGCCAATTCCCATTAGAGGATTGCGTCCAAAATATTCCTTTGGCATGCAACATCTCCAAAAATCCTTCGATATTGCTTACGATCAGTATAAAAAATGGTCCTAATAGCGCCCACCCATGCACAGGTTGTTCTGAAACGTCGGTTTTTTCAGGATGATTTTTGCTTTTTTCTGAGGTACGGTTTTTCCAAATTGTCAACAAGGAATACAAAATGCCGTAGGCCGCCAATGCGGTCAGTCCAAACCACATAGCCACCGCTAGATTAAAAGCCACCCCACTAACCACACCGGTCAGGCGTGTGATCATTGCAACCATCACATAACCAAAATAATAATAAGAAATCGCATAGCCCGAAAGCCAGGGATCATTTGGCGGGAAAGATGGAGAACGCAAAATCGAGTTTATAAAAGCCAGTTCCATCGGTTTTTCCGTCCCGGTGATATCCGGGTTGGCTGCCCGAACCAAGGCCCAGGCCGCAAAGGCTATTAGGAAGACTAATTCGGAAATAAGGACAAGGCGTTTTCGCGATTTTAACCAACCCAAGAATTCTTTTATCCCTTGACGCCGGCTTATCAACCAAATGCTAAAGCCTGCCAGGAGGAAAATGGCAAACAAAACACCACCCGTATCATTTTGGATGATATGAAGAGAAGCCAGCAGCCAAAAACTATATCCCCACAACAGTAGCCCAATTGGTCTGGCAAGTGTGAAACCACGATCAGGCAAGTTTGGTAAAAGCCGGTAGGCAACCGGGACAGCCAACCAGCCAATGATTGAGACCAAAACATACCAGAGAATGAAAGAGATCATAAAAACCTTTGGGGATTAACAAATGCTAAACAATCTATCTCAAACCACCAGCAACCGTTAGTTAGTTGACTGAGTTTCTTGCTGAGGAAAGTCGCTTTGCACAGGTGGTACCAGAAATTCATAAAAATTTTTACCTTGTATTTTCGATTGAAACAGCCAATAAACTCCTTGCGGATAAAGCTGTTTTAATAAATCCAAAGACTTTGTATCTTCATCTTTGAAAATAAATAGTTTTGCTTGTTTAACCGGGAGCGTAGTGGAAAGTTGGTCTTGCGCTAAAGCATAATCTTTGACCGGATATCCGGCATTGATACCAACCAGGCGTGTATCTACCCAATAAGGAAAAGGGATCACATAGGCTGAATTTTCGGATCCGATTGAATGTGCAAAATCATGGATAACCTGGCCTATTTCTGTCGAATTCCAGGCGCTGGCCATAAATTGATTGTTATATTGGTTAAATACAAGATCGTAGTTCTGGGCCATCGAAACACCACCCAGGGCCAAACCAAGGACTATTGGTAGCACTACCCCCCAGCGGGTATTTGCCCTGTTATATAACATGCGGAGCAGGCCCTCTAAAGACAATGCTGCTATTAGAAATACTGGAATTATGGCACCGCCTGTCCGGTTCAAACTTGGATTTTCTATTGGAAATGCCAGTGACAGGATAGAGGGCAGCATTAAAAGCGGTACAGAAACCAGCAAAAACAGATCCAGCCAATGCCGCTGGCGTATATATCGGATCAGCAGTTGCATACTACCCAAGAAATATAACGCAGCAGTAACTACATCCAGCGCTGGTCTTCCCACCACCGAATGAACCCAGGTACTGCCGTTATCCCAGAAAAACATAATCTCGGCTTTCCAGAGGTTGCTCAAGAATATCAATACAACCGGTCCAGGATATTGCTGTTCGGAAGTTCCCAAGCGGGTCAATACCCGGTAATCGAACATAGCCGGATTGTCCACCATATATCGAAATAACGGTAAGAAAACTACAAAGGATACAAATGCCAAGCCAAAAAATGCGATGGTTGACTGCCAACGTTTCCCTTGTGACTGTTTATGGATCAGGTAAATCCCAAATGCCACCACAACCACAAATGGTAAAATTCTTGCGGCGGTATAACCATGCAGACTCAGACCCAGGGCAATTCCCGATAATATAAAATCATTTCGCTTTGAAGTTCTGACACCACGGATCAGGTAATATAAAGTTGGCGCTACGAATAATGGATAAAGTGGAAAACGGAGGCCGACACGAGAAATCACATTAGGCCAATATGCAATCCCAGTCAGGAAAACTGCCAGAATAGCAACCCAGCGATTGCCAATTTCTTTACCGAGCTTGTAGATATACGGCAAAGTTAAGACACCTGCCAAAGTAGTGCCTAATTTTAAGCTGATAAAAGACAGACCGGTTTTTAGAACGGTGGCGATGGTTGCGGTCAAGTACATCTGAATGGCTTCGCGGCCAGTGTTGCGCGGGAAAAATATTGAATATTTGCCATTCAGGATATCGGAAACATCCAACAACTTCTCGGCATGATCGCTGAACATCTCCCCCGGTACCTGGTTTAGCCAGTAATAACGAAAGAATAGTGCAATTCCAGTTACTAACAGAACCAGCCAGAACCAAGGCGTAATATGAATGTCGATTTTTGGGTTCTTCAAAAATGAAAACAACTTATTGAGGCGTGTTTTGAAATTTCTATTCACATCTGGCAGCCAGAGTGCATAAAGCACTAAAGCCAGCGTTACAAACCAAATAAAAAGGTTTAAGGAGGTGAAGCGATTACCGCCAAATGCCAGGAAAGCCAAAACGATCAATGGAAGACTGATTAACAGATAATACCGCTTGAATTCAAGTGGTACAGGTTGTGCTGTATCATCCGGCAAGGAAGCAATCACCCATTCTTTATTTAAAATCGCCAGAATCAGGAATACGGTCGCCAACCCATAAAGGAAAATGGCTGTGCTCATAGTCCGGTGGGCCGGTTCGAGCAAAAATTGGGCGGCAATGGCCAGGACCAATGCCAGCAAGGATCGCCAGGGCCAGGAGTATCTTACCTGGACTCTTTCCAAGGCTAATTCGTGTTCTGAAATTTGAACTTGATCTTCAATTAAACGCTGTTCGGGACTTACAGGGGCCTCTAAAAACCCAATGGCTTCAGGCCTTGGGATAATAACCGGTGGATGGCGCCGGGGATTCAACTTTGATTTCAAATAATCCAGGATGCTGGGCTCTTCCATAAAACTCTCGTTGCATAAAAAGTATTATCTCAATACATCAACATATCTTACATCAAGCCGATGAGTCCGGCAAGAAAATCGTGAATCTATCTTTTTTCTTTCGGGATTACAAATTGATAAATCGTAATAAAGTAATCAACATACTACTGGAATGCTAATGAACAGGTCAAATATTTTCTTTATTTTTTCGGCTGGGGTGCAATTCTGATTGAATTTCAAGGAATAATTTTTCGTAAGCCATAGCGATTGTATCCGGTTTGTAACACTCTTTGATCGGACCAATCTCACTTCGAAAAGCTGCTGGATTCGCCAAAATCTCAAGCAGCGCAGAAGCCAAAGCATCAGAGTCGCCAATCGGGATGATCTTGCCCATACCATGACGCAGAACCGGCTGGCGAACACCGGGTAAATCGGAAGCAACAGTTGGAACTCCATTGAACATGGCTTCAATCTGTACAAGGCCAAACGCTTCGGTTGAATTCAAACTGGGTAAAACCAATACATTAATATTAGGATAAAACGCTGACATCTGAGCGGGGTTAAGCACACCCAGGAATTTCCAATGACCTTCGTCTTCATATTGCTTAATACGCGGATAAAGCCTTTGGAAGTAAGCTTTTTCGCCAATGATATCTATATACGGGCCGGCAAACTCTATCAAAGCATTTGGATAGGCTTCCAGCAAGTGCGGCATAGCATCCAGCAACACTTCAACGCCCTTTTCCTGGGCAAAGCGTGCTGCCATACCGATCACCGGATAACGGTTTTGAGGGTTATTTTCCCTGGCAAAAGCTGAAACCGCTTCAGCCGGGATTTCAGGCAGTTCGACCGGCGGAGGAATAACTTGCAGTTTATTGAGATAGCGTTTTGAAAAAGGGGAATTTTCAGCGTAATCGCGAGTATAAGTTACGATACGGTGCGTTGTAATTGCCGCCAGATTGTTCATCACTTTGACAGCCTGGTTAGCTAACCAGCTTAACAGACCTGGCGGCATTAGCAGGTCACAATGATAGGTGATCACAGTCGGTTTCTTTAACACACGTCCACGCAAGGCCACACCCGCTGCATCAAACTGTGGCAGATGCAATTGAATCACATCATTCTCTAACACCAGGCGGTCCGCCAGCAGGCCGAATGTAGGCATGATCACACCTTTACTCACCCGAAATAATACGGGGGCACGGATAATACGCACTCCATCTTGAACTTCCTCAAGGAGCAAGTCAGGTTGGTATCTGGATGTCAGAACGGTAACCTTGTGACCACGCCGAGCCAGGGTCTTAGCCAATCTTTCGGCGTAGATTGTTAACCCGCTGGTATGCGGTCGATAATAAGTCAAAACAATTAATATCCGCATAAAGCTGCCAGGGTTAAAAAAGATCTCGGTTTGCAGTCACCCAATCGTATAACCGTTTAAGACCTTCTTCTACGTTGATCTTTGGTTTCCAACCCAGCTCCTTTTCAGCTTTGCAAATATCTGAAACGTAAATTCGCTGGTCCCCAGGGCGCCATTCCCCCCAGCTTGCTTTGAGCGGATGCCCCAAAAGACGTTCTAATATCGGTGCAAACTCAGTCCATACCGAGATAACATTATCAGGACCACCACCTACGTTATAGATTTGACCGGCCGATTTTGACAGATTTGCCAGGGCACTATCATACGCATCCAACAAATCATCTACAAAAAGCACATCACGAACCTGTTTTCCATCACCATAAATTTTAATCGGCCGCCCGGTAACTGACGCGATTACAAACCATGCCAACCAACCCTGATCTTCGACCCCAAATTGGCGTATTCCGTATATGCAGCTCTGTCGGAAAACGATAGTGGGTAGCCCATAAATCCGGTGGTAATCACGCACGTATTGGTCTCCAGCGCCTTTAGAGCATCCATATGGAGAATGAAAATCAAGCGGCTGCGCCTCGGATATACCCATGGGTAAATCCATATAATGATATCGGGTTGCATCTTCTTCAACCCTTACATCCTCCATACCGCCATAGACTTTATTGGTCGAAGCATAAATGATGGCGGGGTTGTGTCCAGATGCGCGGGCGGCTTCCAACACATTGAAGGTACCTTGAGCATTAATCTCAAAATCTTCGCGCGGCTGTGTCACCGATGTGGTAACGGCAACCTGGGCTGCCAGGTGAACAATTACATCCGCATCTCTCGCAGCTTTCTGAATTGCCTCAGCATCGCGTACATCCCCTTTTATGAGACGGAAAGAATTATCACCGTAGGTTTCCCGCAGCCATTCCAAATTAAGACGAGATCCAGCACGTGAAAGATTATCAAAAACGGTGACTTGTTCACCTCTGCGTAACAACCGGGAAACGAAATTAGAGCCAATAAATCCAGCTCCACCGGTGATTAAAAAGTTCTGGGCCATCTTCTTCTCCAAATTATATTATTTTCTTAATGATATTTTCTTACCATTCAAGGCGTCGATTCCTGCCGTTCTTTGATTCTAATATCAGATAGCAGGGACGACAATGAGCGACCCTCTTGTGTAAGGCCATAAAAACCAAGGATACCAGTTTGAATAAATTGTAAGAAATGCATTGTAATTGCATATGCCAGAGCTGCTGAAGGAGATATTCCTAATATTACAAATGCTCCAACAAGCGCCCCTTCAAAAATACCCAATCCGCTGGGAGCAGATGGGATGGCAATACCCATAGCAAGAACCGCGTCACCAAAACCTGCCCACCAGATCGGCGCTTGCGGTGCAATTGGTAATAACATAACATAATAAAGCAGCACCCAAATTACCCAGGAAAGAGCTATCCAGAAAAAGGCCAAAAGGAACTGGCCAGGGTTTGTCAAAGCGCCCAAGCCGTCCAATAAAGCATCGATGCGAGGGAGAACTACCTTTTGAACAAAAGGCCATCGTGTGCCTAGGTGCGTGATCAATTCTTTAACCTTGTTATTGTAGCGAGCCATCAAATACAGGGCAACAAGACCCAGAATAACTAAAACGAGGGATAATATTGCGATCGGGCGAGCCCAATTCATCCCTAGGGCCAATGGTAATGTAGAAAGCATCAATCCCGCCGCCATGGCTACGTCAAATGCTCTTTCAATCACGATGGTCGATAAAACATGAAATGGTCCAAGCCCGGTGAATTGGCCCATGAAAATGGCCCGGCCGATTTCACCTGCCCGCAAGGGAAATATATTGTTTAGAAAGTATCCTTCATTAATTACCAGGAATGATTTTCGAATAGACGGTTTATTTCCCAGTAATACTCTCCAGGCCATAGCGCGAGTTAATAAAGAAATCAAAGTCAATGCAACCGCAATAGCCAGGTTGATCGGTTTGATAGCTGTAAAAGCAATTTCCAATTCCCGCCAACTTGCCAATCGAAATAAAACTACTAACGCCACAACACTGATTAGAACGCCCGGCAGCCAGCTACGAGTTTTAAGCCATAAATCAGCTAATTTTGCTTTCATTCCTCCTCCAGGCGAAGCACTGCCATAAATGCTTCCTGAGGGATTTCTACATTACCAACCATTTTCATACGTTTCTTACCACGTTTTTGTTTTTCCAATAATTTTTTCTTGCGGGTAATATCTCCCCCATAACATTTTGCCAAAACATCTTTACGGACCGCCTTCACAGTAGCCCGTGAGATCACTCTACCAGCGGCCGAAGCCTGAACCGGCACATCAAATAACTGCCTTGGAATCAGTTCTTTTAATTTGGTTACCAGAGCCTGACCCTTATGATAAACATCTTCTTTATGTACAATCGATGCCAGAGCGTCCACTGGCTCACCACCAACTAACACTTCAAGCTTCACCAGATTGCCAGGTCGGTATGCTAAAAATTGGTAATCCATGGAAGCATAACCGCGCGTCCGGCTTTTTAAATCATCAAAGAAATCTACAATAATTTCAGATAATGTAATTTCAAATCCTAGCTGGACCCGATTTGGAGCTGGATACTCCTGCTCTTTAAAAACACCGTGACGTTTAGTCATCAGATCCATGATCGTACCAAAGTAATCCGTTGGACTGAAGATTTGCAACTTCATCCAGGGCTCACGAATTTCTTTAATCGTAGCTTCATCTGGAAGCTGCACGGGCGAATCTATCAGCAGCACATCACCATTTAACAGCTCGACCTCGTATTCAACCGAGGGCGCAGTAACAATAATATCCAGATCATATTCACGTTCCAGTCGTTCCTGGATAATCTCCATATGGAATAAACCCAAGAAACCACAGCGGAAACCGAAATTAAGGGCTTGGGATTTCTCCGGCTCATAAATTAAGGATGCATCGTTTAGTTGTAATTTTTCCAGTGCTTCTTTAAGGTCTTCGTAATCTTCACCCTCAACCGGATAAATTCCCGCAAAAACCATTGATTTTGCCTTGCGGTAACCGGGTAATGCTTCACTGGCCGGATGGCTTGCCAGTGTGAAAGTATCCCCAACCCGACATTCTGAAACCGTCTTTAATCCTGTGGCAACATAACCAACATCCCCGGCTTCTAGCAAATCTAATGGACGCATATCCGGTGCAAAATAGCCTATCTCAACCGGTTTGAGATCTGTATTATGGGCCATCAGTCTGAGCATATCGGCCGGATGGATCTCACCTTCCATAACCCGAATATATGCTATAACCCCTTTATATGAATCATAATGAGAATCAAATATTAAGGCTCGCAGTGAATCCGAAGGCTCTCCTTTCGGAGGCGGAATTTGGCAGACTACTGCTTCCAGAACTTTATCCACGTTCGTACCATCTTTTGCAGATATTCTTATAATTTTGTCCGCCGGTGTGCCAAGCAGGTTGCTGATCTCTTCAGCCACTTCATCTGGTCGAGCAGAGAGCAAATCGATTTTGTTAATAACTGGAATGATAACCAGATCTGAATCCAGAGCCAGATAAAGATTTGCAAGCGTTTGTGCTTCAATACCCTGAGTAGCATCAACTACCAGGACTGCGCCTTCACAAGCTGCCAGCGCCCGGCTTACTTCATAATTGAAATCTACGTGTCCTGGGGTATCAATCAGATTTAATTCGTAGGTTTTTCCATCCTTAGCCTGATACATCATACGCACGGCCGAAGCTTTGATTGTCACCCCTTTTTCCCGTTCAAGATCCATGGTGTCTAAAACTTGCGCCACCATGTCCCGCTCAGAGATAGTACCGGTAAGTTGAAGCAGACGATCAGCCAAGGTAGATTTGCCGTGATCGACATGTGCAATTATGCAAAAATTGCGAATATGCTCGGTCATAACCGGATAGTAGTATACCCTAATTTTCTAATGGTTACCTCAAATAAAAAGGGTATCCAACAGATTTTCCAGATCAGTTTGATTTTGCCTTGGAGAAATCAAATATACCAGAAATTCCGTATTGCCTTTCGGCCCCAAAAGCGGCGAGCGTATCAAGCCATTGATAGAAAAACCTTGGTTTACTGCAAAATCCAACAAATCCAGCAGTACCCGACGGTGTAATTCCGGATCACGGATCACCCCTTCGCCCCTGGCAGCATCTTCACGACCAACCTCAAACTGTGGCTTAATGAGCGCAATTATGCATGCTTCCGCATCTTTAAACCATTTTTGAATCACCGGTAGCAAAATACGCAGCGAAATAAAAGAGGCATCCACCGTGACCAACTGTATCGGTTCTGGAAAATTCTCAACAAAGCGAGCATTTGTCCGTTCCATTGAAATCACTCGACTATCACTACGCAGCTTCCAATGCAAAACGCCATAACCAACATCCACGGCATAAACCCTGGCTGCTCCATGTTGCAGAAGACAATCGGTAAATCCGCCGGTCGAAGCTCCTACATCCACACACACCTGGTTATATAAGAGTGAAAGATTAAACGCTTGAATGGCTGCTTCCAGTTTCTCACCGCCTCTCGATATAAAGCGAGGACCATGCTCCAAAATGAGATCTGCGCCAATATCTATACGCATATCTGGTTTTATTATCACCTGCCCATTCACGCGCACTTGACCTGCCATCACCAATCGTTGAGCCTGACTCCGGCTTTCTACTATGCCCCGTTCTGTGAGCAATATATCCAAACGTTGTTTCTGCATGGGAATATTTTACTTCACCAAACAGGGTCAATAAATATCGATTTACTTAGTTATTTTTCTCCTTTCCGTTGCAGAACACTCACTTAATAAAGTTGTGATATATTAATCTCATGTTGAAAGCACTTATTAAATCTATGCGTCCGCGCCAATGGACAAAAAACGCTTTTGTCCTGGCAGCAATTGTTTTTGATCGCCAACTCGAACATCCAACCGCACTGATCCGATCCATTGCCGGTGTCATCTTGTTCTGTCTGCTTTCAGGATGTGTATACCTGATCAACGACATCATGGATGTAGAAGCCGACCGCCAGCATCCATTCAAACGCGAGCGGCCGATTGCTTCGGGCCAGTTGCCAATTCGTGTGGCAATAATTGCTGCGGTTGTTATTCTCGCCGTCACCTTCCCGATTGCTTACTATTTATCTGCCGATTTTGCTCTCATCGCATTGGCATATTTGCTTACAAATTTAGCATATTCAAAATGGCTTAAACATGTTCCCTTATTGGATGTATTAATCCTGGCAAGCTTTTATGTCATGAGGGTGGCGGCCGGCGTGAGTTTGATCCACGTCGAACGATTCTCACCCTGGCTATATGTCGTGACAACTTTATTGGCGCTGTATATCGGTTTCGGGAAAAGGCGCGCTGAGCTGACACTTTTAGAAGATAATGCCTACAATCACCGTCGTGTTTTGGGAGGGTATACCATACCATTTTTAGACCAACTCATCACAATTGTTTCCGGAACAACAATCGTGTCGTATAGTCTCTACACCTTTTCAGCGCCAAATGTTCCTGCCAATCACACCATGATGCTGACGATACCTTTTGTTTTGTACGGCATTTTCCGTTATCTTTATTTAATTCAAGTTAAATGTATGGGAGGGGCACCCGAAGAGTTGCTATTGCGAGACCGTGCATTGCAGATTTCAATTGCCTTGTGGGGTTTGTCCGTCCTGCTGGTTTTTTATTTATTTCCGAGTTGATGTAAACATGCCGGCAATAAGTGCCAGTGCTCCAGGAAAAGTCATTTTATTTGGAGAGCATGCTGTCGTTTACGGCTTTCCGTCTATTGCAGTACCCGTAACTCAAGTTAGAGCCAAAGCCATCATCTTGGCAAATCCTCTTGGAAAAACTGGACAGGTTGAAATCGATGCGCCGGATATCGATTTGCATACTTCTTTGAGTGACCTGCCAGGCGACCACCCATTTGCGATTCTGTTTTCCAGCTTACTGGATCGCCTTGACATAAAAGCCATGCCGGCTTGCCAGGTCAGGATCACTTCATCAATCCCGGTTGCAGCCGGGTTGGGATCGGGTGCGGCGGTATCTGTAGCACTGGGAAGAGCCATCTCATCTTTTCTGGGGCATCCAATGCCAGACGATCAAATTTCCGATCTGGCCTTTCAGGTCGAAAAAAAATATCACGGTAATCCATCTGGGGTCGATAATACGGTTATCACGTATTCCCAACCGGTTTATTATATGCGCGGCCAACCTTTTGAACGACTTAGACTGGCAAATTCTATTACCGTGCTTATCGCGGATAGCGGCATTCAAAGCTCAACCAGTCGTGTGGTTGAAGATGTCCGCCTGGCCTGGCAATCTGACTCAAAACATTACAATCAGTTATTTGAAATAATCGGCCAAATTACAACGCAAGCACGCGAAATGATCGCAAAAGGTCGGATTTTGGAGCTTGGGGCATTAATGGTAAAAAACCATCAGGCCCTGAAAGAATTAGGGGTCTCCTACCCTGAATTGGATCGCCTGGTCGAGGCTGCCACAAATGCTGGGGCATCAGGCGCCAAATTGTGCGGAGCCGGGCGCGGTGGAAATATGATCGCACTGGTTCAACCAGATAATGCCGATCGGATATCCAAGAGCTTGCTCTCAGCCGGGGCGACCCGTATCATAAAGACGCGAATTGAACCACTTTCAAATCTGGAATCATAAATATGTTCTATTTTTTAAAGCTGGGTGGTTCTTTAATTACCGACAAAACCCAGGCGCGCCAACCTCGCCGTGATATCTTAGAGCATCTCAGCCAGGAAATTAGCTCGGCATATCGCACCGTTCCTGATCTTCAGTTATTGATCGGTCATGGCTCTGGTTCATTTGGGCATATTGCCGGTCAAAAATACGGCACACGCCAAGGTGTTCACAAAAAGAAGGATTGGCAAGGGTTTGTGGAGGTTTGGAAGGATGCTCGCGCATTAAACCAGATTGTCGTTGAAGCCTTGCTGGATGCCGGTCTTCCGGTCATCGCTTTTCCACCTTCATCATCAGTCATTTCAAATTCGCATGAGGTTGTAAATTGGGATTTAGAGCCAATTCGATCAGCACTTTCGGCGGGTATAATCCCTCTGGTCAATGGTGATGTGGTTTTTGATAAAAGCTTGGGAGGAACAATCCTTTCAACTGAAGATCTATTTATTTACCTGGCTACTTTATTGAAGCCAGATCGTATACTGCTAGCAGGCCTTGAACCAGGTGTATGGTCAGATTTTCCAACATGTACCCGTTTAGTCGAAAGAGTCACGCCCAATAATCTCAACGCCGTCTCGAATAATCTCCTTGGCTCAGCTTTTATTGATGTGACCGGTGGAATGGTGCAAAAAGTTGAGAGCATGTTGGCGCTGACAAGCAAGGTTCCTGGACTGCAGGCATTCATTTTTTCCGGTCTCCAGGCCGATCAGCTCTACCAGGCCTTATCAGGTGTTTTGGTTGGAACAGTAATTACGCAATAATAGATTGGATCAGGAGGCTCTTTCATGATATTCAACCGTTCCATTCTAGAAGAAAACGAGGATCGATCCCTTGCGCCATACGGGATTCACAGTAAGAACAGTCGCGGCAGGTTATTCCAAGAAGACGAAGCAGATTATCGGCTGTGTTTCCAACGTGATCGAGATCGCATCCTACATACAACCGCTTTTCGGCGGTTAGAATATAAAACGCAGGTTTTTATTAATTATGAAGGGGATTATTATCGCACCCGCCTTACCCACACCCTGGAAGTCACACAGATCGGTCGAACTATTGCCAGGGCACTGGGCGCTAACGAAGACTTGATCGAGGCAATTTGTTTGGCACACGACCTGGGGCACCCGCCTTTTGGCCATTCCGGTGAAATCATTCTGGCTCGATTGATGAAAGACTATAATGGATTTGACCATAATAAACAATCTTTACGCATTGTCACGAAGTTGGAGAAGCGCTATACTGACTTTCCTGGTTTAAATCTAAGTTGGGAGACATTGGAAGGTATCGTTAAACATGAAACGGAATACGATCAGTCCGATGCCCGCGATTTTAACCCGGAATTGCGCGGCCACCTGGAAGCGCAGATTGCAAATGTGGCTGACGAGTTAGCCTATAGCGCCCATGATTTGGATGACGGCCTACGTTCAGGAATGATCAATGTAGGTATGCTGAATGGGATTGATCTTTGGGAGATTCTTGCGGATAATGTTGGCTGGCGAGGTGGAAATCTGGATGATTTAACCCGTCACCGCATCATCCGGCGTATGATCGGTATGGAGGTCACTGACCTGATTCAGAATACTTCAACACGGCTTCGGGAAAGTGGTGTTCGCTCTGTGGACGAATTGCAACGGCTATCGTATAATGTAGTCGGATATAATGAAGATACACACAGGCGTAACCGCCAGCTAAAGGATTTCCTTTATAATAATCTCTACCGACATTATCGGGTAGTTCGTATGGCCGTAAAGGCTGAGCGGATATTGAAGGATCTATTCGAAGCATATCAGGCAGAACCCTCCATACTTCCTAAACACGTACAACAAGGCATAGATGAAACGGGTCTTGAACGGACAATCTGTGACTATATTGCTGGTATGACAGATCGTTATGCGATTGAGGAGTATCAAAAATTATTTGACCCGGAGATGTTGCCTTAGATTAAGATCCTTTTGTTAAGCGCGAGAATAATAAACAATCTTCTTATACTTTAAGGGAAAAAATACTATGTCTGAAGTTTCTTATCTCACCGCCGAAGGTGCAGCCCGCTTGCAAAGCGAGTTGGCCTACCTAAAAGGACCGTCACGTGAACAACTAGCCATGCGTTTACATTTGGCTATCCAACAGGGTGACCTTTCGGAAAATGCAGATTATATTGCCGCCAAGGAAGAACAGGGCTTCCTGGAAGGCCGTATTCTTGAGCTGGAACAGGTTCTCAGGAATGCGGTAATTATCGATACTTTGGAACATAAAGTTGACGAAGTTACGGTTGGTTCCCATATAACTATTCAGGAAGACGATTTTCCTGAGGAAACTTATCATCTGGTTGGTCCAAAAGAAGCTGATCCACCTAACGGCCGAATTTCGCACGAATCTCCCATTGGCAAGGCCCTTTTAGGACATCACGTTGGCGAGGTTGTTGTAGCAGACACACCTGCAGGTGCTCTGCGCTTAAAAATCACTAAGATTGAATAACCTCTGTGTAGTGAAATGATCCATCAACAGATCCACTTGCAATTACTTCCCTGTTTCAAGCACAAATATTTTATCGAACAAAAAAGGCCCGGATAAAATCTCCGGGTCTTTTTGATTATAAAAAAGATCTGTCTTTGACTATTTTGATTTTGGCCAGACAGCCAATTCAAGCGTCAGTCGTTCGAAGAAGCTATTCTCAGGTAAAGCGCCTTGTCCGTAGTTCATATCCACTACACGTGTTTCCAATTGGAGTGTGGCGGTTTCTAAAAGAATATGTTTGCCAGGTTCAATTAAGATCGGCTCACCCTTGGAAGCTAACCGTTGGCGAATATTCTGGTCGTTGAAGGCATGTTCACTCATTAAGACCTTTGTAACAGTTTGTATATCGTTCTTGTCAAATAACCAGACTTCAAAGGCTGTTACCTTCTTTGGATCGCCCACGCCGACGGTATCTGAAATGCCTACTCCGCATTCTCCCAGGAATTCACCAGATGGCGAGTCGATGCTGAAGGAATCATCGTACAGGTCATCTCCTTGCATATAGGTTGTCATAAATTGTGCAACCGGTGGCGCCTGACCTTCAGCTGAAAAATCGGTTTTTGGAACATTGCGATTTAATTCTTGAGCCTGTGTGGCCGGAGTTGGAGCACCTTTGTTAACACGTTTTCTCAATAACAAGACATACACCAATGCACCACCAATAATAAGAGCCAAAACGCAGAAAACAACCAACAATACGATCGGATTGATCCCGGCTGGCTTGGAAGCTGCCGGGGTACTACTGGCTTCGGGAGTGGTTGTAGTGTTAAAGATCGCAATTGAGGTAGGTATAACCGTTCCTTTTGCGACCGGTGTACTGGTGAGTTGCTTGGTACCTGTAACTCCGGGCTGTATGGTTAATTGCGGCTGACTAGTTCCATTTTGAACTGTAGTTCCAACGACTACCTGGCTGAATTTTTGCAAATCTTGGGGATTTACTTTGGGATCCGAGGCCAGCGAGCCAAGGACATTGGATGCATCCGGGCCAAGCTCTTGATAACGAGTAGCCGCCAGATCTTTATCGTGGTTACGCATATATGAATCGATTGACATCCGTAACCAGTCTTGTTTCAAATCCTGACGGAGATCATTTGGAGCGGCGTTTGTCCATTGAACAGGGAATAGTCCCCAGCCAAGCACCGGCAGGCCGATAATGACCCCCACAATAAATCCAATAACTAATGTTGCTATTGGCTTGCCAAGAAGCTCACGTATTTTGTCCATATTCCTCTGCTCCTACAATCTGAACTGGAATTTGCTAGGTCTATTAGGAATGAACCAATCTTGTTAATTTTAGAACAAATTCAACTTCAGCGCAACTGAGAGACGGCAATCAATTTGCTTCTGGACAAGATGCAGGAATCATGCCGTTTCAGCTGATTCTTCCCCTATTTGTTCTTGTAGGAATGTTTCTTCACAGTTCAAGCATTGCACCTCGCGCTTATTTATTATAACCAATACCCCCCCACATTTCGGGCAAGGTGTTGAAACGGGCCTCTTCCAGGTTGTAAAATCGCAGGTTGGATAGTTCGCACAGCCATAAAATACCCTGCCCTTGCGGGTTTTGCGCTGAACGATCTCCCCACCATCTTTTGGGCAAACAACACCAATCTTTTCCAGCCAGGGTTCGGTATGCCGACAAGCTGGAAAATTGCTGCAACTGATAAATTTGCCATATCTGCCCCATCGAATGACCAGATCATGCCCGCATTCCGGGCAAAGCCGGCCGATTTTCTCTAGCTCGGCTTTGGTTGCTGGCATTTCAGACTGAGCTTTCTTGAGGGCCGGTTCGAAATCTTGATAGAATGTTCCGACAACATCCGTCCACTGGCGATCACCACTCGCAATCTGATCCAAATTCTCTTCCATACTCGCCGTAAAGTTCAGGTTGACGATATCCGGGAAGTGCTCTACCAGTAGGTCGTTGACCAACATGCCCGTTTCAGTTGGGATCAGCCGCTTAGCTTCACGAACGACATAGCCGCGCTCCTGGATCACAGAAAGAATCGGGGAATAGGTCGATGGTCGACCGATGCCATTTTCTTCCAAAGCCTGCACCAGGCTGGCTTCTGAATAACGAGGTGGAGGTTGTGTAAAGTGTTGTTCTGGGATCAAACGCACTAACTCCTGGCGCTGACCTTCTTCCAGCCCATCCGGTATGCGTACATTCTCTTCTGGTTTTTGGTCTTCATCCTGGGCATCTTCATAAACCGCCAGGAAGCCCGGGAACCTTAAAGTCGAACCAGATGCCCTAAATAGATATTCATTATTATTGGCAGTTCCTGCCAAAATCTCCACAGAAACTGTATCAAAGACAGCCGATTCCATTTGAGATGCGATAAATCGCTGCCAGATCAGTTGGTAAAGCTTGAATTGATCTGTGCTAAGCGAATGCTTAACTTTCTCGGGAGTTCGCAATACCGAAGTCGGCCGGATTGCCTCATGAGCTTCTTGAGCTCCTGCTACTCGGGTTTTATACTGCGGCGCGCTAGGTGGCAAGAAATCATTACCATAAGTTTCTAATATAAACTGGCGCGCCTCTGCCTGTGCCAACTCGGAGATATTGGTAGAATCCGTACGCATATAAGAAATCAGGCCGGTTGAACCACCCTCACCCACATCCAACCCTTCATAAAGCTGTTGGGCTAAGGCCATCGTACGTTTGGCTGTATATCCTAACCGGCGCGATGCCTCTTGCTGCAGGCTGCTGGTAATGAACGGAGCAGATGGTTTACGACGCCGCTCACTCTTCTTAATTCTTTGAATTTGGTACTCAGCCGCTTCCAGTTCAGCCAAAATACCCTTAACGACTGCCTCATTTGGCAACTCAGGATCTTCGTTATTGATCTTATAGAGTCGAGCAATGAGAGTCGCTTTCTTATTTTTGGATTTTAATTCAGCCTGGATCGTCCAGTATTCTTTTGGATTAAAATCGTCAATTTCACGTTCGCGTTCCACGATCAGACGGAGAGCTACCGACTGTACACGACCTGCAGACAACCGGCTACGGACTTTCTCCCACAAAATGGGACTGATGCTGTATCCGACCAACCGGTCTAAAACACGTCGCGCTTGTTGTGCATCTACAAGTTCCATATTAATTTGTCGCGGATGTGAAAATGCATCCGTGACTGCCGGCTGTGTAATCTCATGGAATACAACGCGCTTCGAAAGCTTAGGATTAATCTGGGCAGCTTCTAATAAATGCCAGGCAATGGCTTCACCCTCACGATCAGGATCAGTAGCCAGATATACTTCTTCGGCATGCTGGGCCAGAGTTTTTAGCTCTTTGACTACCTGGCGTTTCTCATTCGGCACACGATATTTCGGCGTGAAACCATGCTCAACATCCACCGATAATTCTGAGCGAAGCAGGTCACGCACATGCCCAACCGAAGCCTTGACAGTGTATCCCTTACCCAGAAATCTGCCGACAGTCTTGGCCTTAGCAGGAGATTCAACGATGACCAGCTTGCCATTTCGTTGAATCGTTTCAGCTCGTTCAGGCGGTTTGATCCCATCATGGGCTGGCGTACGACCCATGCGGAATAAACGCGTCCCGCACACACCACATATTCCACGAGTTACCGGGGCATTGGCAGCATTAAAGGCTGCCTCTGGCTCTAATATTTCACGCTTCGTTTTACACTTCACACAATATGCTTCCAAAGAACCTCTCTCTACAAATAATAAGATAGTCCATGCTCTTTAAGGTAGTTCACTAACTGCCGGACCTTCTGAGTTTCATCTCTAGGACAGATCAAGATCGCATCACCGGTATCCACTATAATTAAATCATGGATGCCAATTGTAACGATCAATCGATCGGATTGATATGTACAAACAAGAGTTGACTTAGAATCCAATCCCAGGTACTTTGCACCCAGGTTAATATTGCCATTCTCATCCGGCTTCAGGACATCAAATA
>DATFYI010000008.1:0-8781 GCA_035315125.1 Anaerolineaceae bacterium
CTATTAATCGGAATGGGGTTTCCATGGATTAAAAATGTACGCGGCGTCGGATACATCTTGGATTTAGAAGGTAAAGTTGCCGAGCTTCATGACTAAGATTGCCAGGGAATATCGGTTGATGGAATTTTGGGTGGATTTAGCCAGGACAGAATGCCTGAAGTTAACCTTTTTTCGGGTGTAAACTTATCAAACCCGACTAATAATAGATTGGTTGTCAATAAGAATGCCCCCACCCACTGCAGGGTACTTAATCTTTCACCCAACCAGAATTGAGCCAACACTATAGTTACAATCAGTTCACCCAGGCCCAAAATGGCCGTCTGAAGGCCGCCCAGATGTTTAACTCCTGTGAACAGGGTAATCCGGGAAAAGAATGTCATGGCAGCCATGGCCAGGACGGGCCACCAAAGATTTACTGTAAAAGTTTGTTTGGGATCGAAAATCAAATAAGTTGGAACAACCGTAACAAACATCGCTAAAAGAGTATAAAAAGTTACCGTGGGTGCAGGTACCTCGTAAAGCACGCGCTGATTAATTAATAAGTGCAGCGCATAAAGCAAAGCTGATCCCAACATGAGCAATGCTCCAGTGATATCGACAGCTTTAAAACCGGTGCAAATTAATAAAAATATGCCTGGGATAGAAAGGACCAGTCTGAATATTGTCAGTCTATTGATGGTCTGACGATCAATCAAAAGCCAGAAAGCTAAAAACAACGGATAAAATGAATAAAGAAACTGGCCCACGCTGGCGTCTAACCGGCTGAGAGCCACGTAATATAAAATCGAACCCAAACCATTAACAAAACCAGCCAGTAAACACCCGACCAGACCTACAAAATAGATATAAAAATGACGCCTCTGGAAGGCTAGCATTAATATCAGCAGCAGTAATAAAGCAACTCCAGTTCGAAAAGTGATCACTGCGAAGGGAGAAAACCCAAAAAGCATGGCTTTTTTCCCGAATATGGGAACCATACCCATGAAAATCGCAGATGAAACGGCGGCCTGAATGCCTTTTAAACGTTGATTCGATTTCATAGTGATAAATTATCGAATGAGCCTTTTTTGACTACCGCAACAAAGCTCGGACTTCATCTAAAAGCTCATCACTTAAGAAATCTCCTTTTTGCATAAGGGTCTGGATGTGGCCTTGCAATCGTTCCTTTTCCGCGGCCGTCAATTCTTTGGCGGTAACCACAATCACAGGGATGTCGGCTGTCTCTGGGTTATTTTGTAAGGCATCCAATACGGCAAAGCCATCCATTTCAGGCATCATCAAATCCAGGATGATCAGGTTGGGGTGTTCTTTCTTGGCGAGATCGACTGCTTCGATTCCAGTGCTGGCTTCGAATAAAGTGTATTCTCCCTGAGTTTGTAGAATCCTACGTATCAGCCGACGCACATCTGAATTATCATCAACGATAGCAATTCGTGGGAAGCGGTCGGTTGAAATTTTGCTTAGGGCTGCTAATAGACCCTCTTCCTGGCTTTCTTCCATTTGACTGGGCAAGACGATATTCCTGGACCAACCCTCTCCCAGAATATTTCGTTCGATTGGCATCGTATGACCGCTGCAGTTTACCACTATAACCTCATTTGGTTTGATCATACCGCTTCGGACCATTTTTATGAGTCCCGCAAAAGCTACCGCTGCAGCAGGTTCCACTGATAGGCCTTCCATTTTTGCCAACAAATGCATAGACCGGAAGGCATCTTCATCGCTAGCAAATTCAAATAAGCCACCTGAAGCTTTTTTCATCTTCTGGCGTAGTATTGTGTAGGCTCTACCTGGATCACCGGTTGCTAGAGTGGCAATCAAGGTATGAGGTGACTGTATTGGGGCGGCTGTATCGAGGTCCTGCTTCCAGGCATGTGTCATTGGAGCACAACCTTCGGCCTGAATGCAAGCTATTTTGGGTACACGTTCTACCAGTTTCATTTGCATCAATTCTGAGAAACCCTTAATAACGCCAAGCGGCCCTAATCCACCGCTGACTGCTTGTATATACCAATCCGGTGAGCGCCAGGGTGCAGCGGCATGATCTTCGATGATTGGTGGGGGACCGATTAAAGCAGTCAGTTGCTCAGATATTTCAAAAGCAATCGTTTTCATCGATTCAATGCACGAAATGCTGCGAGCACCGAGGTCAAGAAAAAGGCCACGTTGCTTTGCAAATTCTGCGGCAACTTGTTTTGCTTGATCATAAGAACCGGTAATTTTAATTACCTGTGTTCCATATAATGCTACTTCTCTCATTTTAGCTGCAGGTACCAGGCTGGTTAAAAATGCCCACAATTTTATCCCTGCTCGAGCTGCATAAGCTGAATATGAAATAGCGACATTACCGGTAGAAGCAGTGACCATTTCTGTAATGCCGGTTTCTTTTAAGCATGCGATTGTAATAGCGGCCTGGCGATCTTTAAACGATGCTGTAGGTCCTTGCCTTTCATCTTTGATATAAATATTTGGACAACCCAGCATCATGCCCAGGTTGGTAGCTCGGATAAGTGGGGTCCCACCTTCGCCTAATGAAATATCAGGGTTAGGGCTACGTACCGGTAGAAGTTCACGATAACGCCAAATATCAAAAGGTCGGCCAGGCAATTGCAAGGGCAGAGAATGAGCTAAATCATCATAATCGTAACGGGCTTCTCTCCATGTGCTTCCACAATGTGGGCAGGCGGGGGCACCTGGATAAAAAGGCGCTTTATGACCACAGTCAATACATTCGACAATAAAATGAGATGCCATATTCTCCAATCCATAAAACTGATGATTTAGTTATTTTTTATGCAATTTATTTAAAATGGATTCTAAGGTATTCAGAAGCTCGTTTTCTTTTAATAAACCTTTTGTAAGTAATTGTTGGCCAAATTCTTCCAATTGTTGGTAATGTTCAAATGTAAGATCTGCCCCGCTGAGGACTATCACGGGTATATCGCGAAAAATTGGATTTGCTTGCAGTCTGTTAAGCAATGTAAAACCATCCATTTCCGGCATAAAAAGGTCAAGGATGATGATATCGGGTTGGTTACTCTGTAAATATTCCCAGCCTTCGCGGCCACCATTCATTGTCGTTACCTGATAGTTACTTTTTTCTTCAATAATTTTTTGTACCAGGCGCAAATCATCAGGATCATCATCAATAACTAATATATTATGTGCTTTTCCATCTTGATCCAGCCGGAGGATAGCATTGTTGAGGTCTTCTTGTAAAAATGGCTTAACCAGGTAATCTGATGCCCCCATACTAAACCCTTTTTCTTCCTCTTCCAGTATGCTGCAGATAATTACTGGGATTTTGCGGGTTTCTGGGTCAGACTTTAATTCTTGCATTACTGCCCAGCCATCTTTATCCGGCATCATTATGTCCAATGTAATAGCAAATGGCCGGACTTCCTTGGCTTTCTTTACCGCTAGTTTTGGATCCGTACAGGCAATTACATGAATACCTTGCGGTTTTAAGAAGCGCTCATATAGGTTTATAACTTGAAAATCATCGTCGATTGCCAATATTGCATTAGGATTACTTGCTATTTCGGTACTTGGGATGGTATCAAGTTTAGGTATTGGGACGGTGAAGAAAAATGTTGAACCTTTTCCGGGCTCGCTAGACAATAGACCAATCTTTCCTGCATGCATGTCGATAAGTGACTTGCAGATTGAAAGGCCCAAACCGGTTCCACCAGTTTTTCGAGTAGGCGAGTCGTCCACCTGTGAAAATGGTTGGAACAATTTAGCCTGATCCTCAGAGGAAATCCCCACGCCAGTGTCTGTGACCGTTATAACAAATTCCTTCTTACCGCTCTCGTTAATAGATATAGTTGCAGCGACTGTAATGGAGCCCTGTTCAGTAAACTTGGCAGCATTTGAAATCAGGTTCAATAAAACTTGGCGTATACGTGTCGAGTCAGCCCACATTGTAGGTAGATCTGCCGGGATATTTTGAACAAGCTTTATTGATTTATCTTTCACAAGGCCTATTGCAGTAGTCATCACACTGTTGACCAAATCTGAGACATTGACCTCTGAGAATGACAATTCCATTTTTCCGGCTTCTATCTTTGACAGGTCAAGGATGTCATTGATAAGGCTCAGTAAGTGCTGGCCTGAGTTATAGATGGCAAGCAAATCTTGGGTTTGAACATCGTTGACAGGTCCATCAATTCCTTTTAAGATGACCCGTGAGAAACCGATAATTGAATTAAGCGGTGTGCGTAGCTCATGGCTCATGTTTGCCAGGAATTGGTCTTTGAGCCGGTCAAGTTCTCTTATTTCAGCAATTGCTTTTTGGGAGAGTTCGTAAGCTTTTGCATTATCAATTGCAACTGCGATCTGATCTGCCAGAACCTGTAATACGGCGATATCATCCTGTGAGAAAGCGCTGGTACGGTTTGACTGGATATCCAATACACCAATTACTTTCTTTCCCAGTTTGAGCGGAATACCCATTTCTGAGCGTGTTTCAGGTAATAATGGATTGGCGAAATATATATCACTTTGTGAAGTATCGTTCACAACAACCGGGTTGCCGCTGCCAGCGACAGTACCGACGATGGTCTTTGAGCCAACCGCGAGCTTATGCATTCGTAGTTTTAATTCTTTACCGGCGTCACCAGTTGATTCCTGTATGATCGCAAATTTGCTTGATTCATCCAATAAGAATATTGACGAATGATTAAAATTAAATCGTTCAACTACTAAGGTGACAATCCGGCTCAGCAAAGTTTCTAGCGAAAGTGTGCTGGAGGTATCTCTTGCTATTTCAGCAGCAGATTGAAGCTCAAGTGCCCGGCGTTGGGCTTCCCGCAGCAGTCGCTGTCTTTCAAGAGATACTCCAATTGTGTTGCCAGCAATCTGCAAAAGACGAGCTTCTTGAGGTTCAAATTTAGTACACTGACGTGATCCGACAATCATGGCACCTGTCAATCGTCGACCGCTATGGAACGGTACGATTGCCACACTATTTATTGACATCTCCAACAATGTCTTTTTGGATGACTGATCTAAATTTGAATGAGCGACATCTTCGATTACTGCCACCTCTTCAAACAAGCTTAGGATAAAAGGAAAAGACGAAACATTAATATGCCTTCCAATCAGGTGGTTTTCACCTTTAATGTCGTGGGCTCCAACAAATTCCAATGCTACGGGATTACCATCTGTTTCCTGGCTTACTTGAAGGATAATCGTCTGGTCGGCTTGCGCTGGCATGATGTTCCCGACCACGATAAAGATTAAATCCTGTGGATTAGATGCCTGAGCAATACCGCTACTGATCTTATACAACAATCCAGTTTCCGCCAGTGAGGCTTCCGTTTGCTGGAAGAGGCGCAAATTTTCAAGCGAAATTGCCATCTGATCAACCAGCGGTGGGTAAGAACGCATTTCTCGAGCAGTGAACTGGTGTTTTTCCTCAGAAAGCAGCAAGAAATATCCGAGGTGTCTTTTGCTGGCCCAAAGAGGCAAAATTGCGATTGCCCGAATTTCACGCCTGTTAAATGCTTCCTGCAAGGAAGCATTAATCCCCGATTCAAATGTATCGTTATAGAATACCGGAGAAGCGCTCAAAAAGCTGTATTCCAGCAACTCTTTTAAATATTCTGTTCCAATAGGTGGGGGTGGTGAACCATGTCCGCTGTACCAATTAGCTACAACATTGCTTCCAACAGGGTTACCGGCTAGATCATTGCTGAATGTGACTAATACGGCGCGATTGAACCCAGATACATTAAGGCCCATTGTAATGGACGCCACCATTTCTTGCGTGTTATTTGCCAGAGCCAAACGGTGACTGGCTTTATAAAGCGATTCGGTTTCATCTAAGGAAATCTGTAGCTGGTCTAACAAGTCTTCGCGGATAAAGGTGTTTGAAAGTGCATCCGCCGCGACCCTCAGTACATTGATTTCTTCAACCTCCCATTGTCTTTCTGATTCAACCTGATCAAAAGCTATAAAGCTTGGATAATAGCTTTTTCCGGGAACAGAAATCAATAAAGTTGAATTTATTTGCTGGTCTTGAAGGAATTCTTTTTCGGGGGAGGGGAATTGATTGTAAATTCCTGCCAGCCAGCCTTTTTCCCGTAATTCTTTTGACCAATATGGGAAAAGCGCTACTGGTAAATAGTGATTCTTAACCTTATCGAAGAATGTTGTTAGCTCTGGGTTCGTCCATTCAGCAATTGTTCTCCAGTAAAGACCACGCTCATCTTCTTGAATTTGAGCAAAGAATACTCGGCTGCAATCGGATGCCTTACCCAATGATTCCAAAACTTCCAATAGAGATTTTGTCCCGAACTCCGTAAGACTGGCGACAGCCCTAGCTACATTCCCCTGGTATCTCTCACGATTTTCAATTGCTGAGAACGCGCTCGTGATTTCCTGGAACAGATTAGCGTTTTCAAGTGCTGTTGCTGCTTGTGAAGCGATTGTTGATAAAAGCTCGACCTGGATAGAACTGTAAGCATTTTCCTGCTGATAATTTTGCAAAATGATAGCGCCCAGTGGGCGATCGCCCGCCAGCAAAGGTATGGCTAATAACGAAGCTGGGATCTGCATAGGTAGGTCGATATTAGCTTCTTGCAAAGCTTCTTTGACATGGTCAGAAATCAAAAAAGTTGATTTAGAATGCAGTGGGTATTCGAATATTCCATTTGCCAGCATTTGATCCGGTATTTGGAGACGTTTACCATCGATTGAGTAAATTGGGAATGAAATGATGTTGAGTTCTGGATGATAAATAACAATGGAGAGGTTTTTATTTTCAACCAATTTGCCAATTGTTTGATGTACCAGCTCTAAAATCTCTGCTTGGCTGGCCAGCTTGCCTAATTTCTGACCCAGTTGGTTGAGCTCGGCCAAATCTTGATTCCGTTTTATGATTTCCTGTTCGGCACGAATTCTCTCATTTAATTCTTGTTGCGCAGTTTCATAAAGTTGGGCATTTTCTAATGCCAGAGCCAGTTGATTTGATACTTCTTGGACTAATAACTGCTCATCTTCACTCCATTTGCGTGGCCCTTTGTCGTCAAGTATTTCCAATAACCCGGTATTTTGCTGACCCAATTTGAATGGCACCGCAATTGCAGCAGGATCTTTATCTTCAGAAGATTGGCTTAATAACTGCTTCTGAAGCAAACTTTCCCTGCCAATTTTCGACCAGGCCTGAGAGGACTGAGCAACATGGCCATCGATAATTGCTATTCCATTGATTCCCTGTTTGGGATGTGCCTCCGCAGTTTTGGGTATCTCAGATACTTGCAAAGAACCTGAGTTAATATCACTTGGTTGGTCTTCAGCTTGCTGGGAGATTATCTGGGTAAATCCATGAAAATTCGTTTTATATCCATTTTCTGAATATGGTGAAAAAATATAAAGACGGGTAATGATCCATCTCCCACTTTTGTTGAGCATATGTACAGTAATATCCGCGGGAAGATTTGACCGATCAAAGCACCTTGATAATTCTGGTTTTGACTCCGGGTGAATCCGGTATGTAAAAATAGATTGGCCACATACATTTTCAGGTGTGACACCCAGGCAGTCATAGACTTCTGCACTGCAAGAAACAAAAATACCTTCAGAGTTACATTCCCAGGTCCATCCCGATTGAATAGCAGGCTGCTCTAACGGGAGAGGAAGATCTTGTGTAATATTTGTTAGAAGATTATCGAGCCGGCTGTAAAGTTGTTTCTTGGACATACTCTAATAACTCCTGTGCGAGAGCACGATATTCTAAGGCAGCTCGGCTTTTAGGGGCGTGGTTTGTAATCGGTATTCCTGCAATTGGACTTTCGCGTAATTTTGTATCAATGTTAATTACAGTCTCAAAAACACCGGTGTTGAATGAAGCACGAAGTTGGTCGCATAAGGTTCGATGGGTGCGGTTACGTCGGTCAACCATTGTAAGCAACAGACGATAGGTCAGGTGGGGGTTATATTGGCTGCGGATGCGACGGACAATTCCCATTAAATTTCTTAATGAGTAGATAGAAAAATATTCTGCCTGAGTGGGTACAAGTAATAAATCTGATGCCACCAATGCGTTTGTAGTTACTGCCCCAATAAAAGGCGGACAATCCATTATTACGAATTGATAATCGTTTAATGGGTTCCCCACTTGTAACACTTTTCGGATAATTTCCTCGAAATTTAGCTTGATGGGTAAAAACCGTTCAGCCATCCCCATTTCGCCGTTTGAAGGGATTATGTCCAATCCTGTTATTGAGGTTTCATGAATACAAGAATTAATGGAAGCTGATTCCATCAATATATTCGCTATCGTTTTACTGGTTTTAGAGGCTTCCAGTCCCAATGCCAGAGACAAATTTGCCTGAGCATCCAGGTCGACTAAAAGGACTTTATTTCCATTCTCTGCCAGGGCAGCTCCGAGTGAAATTGTAGTAGTAGTTTTTGCAACACCGCCTTTTTCATTTGCGATGGCTATCTTATAGGTCATTGCTGGTGCTCCTGATCTGAAGATGACTTTTTTATTGCCTCAGGTGGCTGTGAATGATTTCCATTCCCGCCTGGATGATTTCCGTTACCTGCCTGGGATTGGATTGCTTCGAAAATGACTTGCGCTCGACTGGCATTCAATGACCGTTGTAATTCTTCAACAGTGATCTTCAACATCATCTGTGGATCGTTTGTAGACCTAATCTTATTAGTGATTTCAAGCACTTTTCGTTCCCTTTCGGCACGGCGTAATGTTTGTTCGAAAAGCCTCGCATTCTCGATAGTTTGGGCGATCTGATCGGCAATAGATTGTACAGCACT
>DATFYI010000009.1:0-14807 GCA_035315125.1 Anaerolineaceae bacterium
TCCAAATCCGGTGGTTTTCTGTGAGCATAAGGTGTTGTACGGAACCCAATCAGTGGGCGGTCGCGGCCTGCCAGATCCAGTAAGCGGAGGGATCGGCAAAGGGTTGGGAACGCAGGTCCCCGAGGAAGAATATACGCTTCCATTAGGAGTTGCGGAAGTAAAGCGATCTGGCCGGGATGTGACAATCATTGCTACTGCCTTGATGGTTCACCGGTCACTCGCGGCTGCTACGCTACTTAATCAGGAAGGGATCGAGGCAGAAGTTATTGATCCACGCACTCTGGTCCCGCTTGACCTGGAGACCATTCTAGGGTCGGTCTCCCGAACCCATCGGGTGATGGTGGTAACTGAGGAAGCCTTCACAGGATCTGCAGGTGCGGAAATTGCTGCGCGAATCGCCGAAGATGGCTTTGATGAATTGGACGCCCCAGTGGTAAGGTTGAATGCTCCAGATATCCCTTTACCCTTTGCGCCTCATCTGCAGGCGGAAATGATACCCAATGAGGCCGAGATTGTCAGGATCGCCCGGAACCTCGTTCAGAAACAGATTTAGCCTGGAGTAGAATTATGCCGTTTGAAGTGATCATGCCTAACCTTGGAGCAGCGAATGAAAACTCAACTTTACTACGCTGGCTTGTACTGCCGGGTGATGAAGTGCAACGTGGGCAGTTGCTTTTTGAGGCTGAATCCGACAAAGCGACTGTGGAGATCGAAGCAGGTGAGTCGGGGAGGTTTATGCCCCTGGTAAGAGCAGGTGATATAGCAGAGGTCGGTCAGGTAATTGGAATCTTGCTCAGGCCAGGAGAGGAATATAAGGGTCAAGAAGTCCTCAAGAACAAGACCCACTCCACATTCGCTGCTGATCCGGCCAGATCGATTGCCTTGCCTGCGAGCAACCCGGAGACGTCCACAAAGTCTCGGTCGGGACGGCTGGTTATCACCCCACTTGCCAGACGCCTAGCTGCTCAGGAGGCCGTGGATATTACCCAAATTCACGGATCAGGGCCGCGTGGAAGGATCGTAGCAACGGATGTACAGCAAGTTTTACAGAAACGCGCCGAGAGGGCGCCCTCACTTGGGGAAAAATACTCAACTTCGAATTTGCGTGGGATGATTGCCCGCCGGATGGTGGAATCGGCTCAGACTACCGCACCGGTCACCCTTGTCACGGAAGGAAATGCCGAAAGGTTGATTGCCTTGCGCGAAAAACTTGAATGGCATCCGGGTTTACCGGGTGAATGGGTATCTTATGACTTGCTCATAGCTTGGATAACTGGGCAGGCTTTACTTAACTACCCAATTCTGAACGCGTCATGGACAGTAGATGGGATTGTCTTTCACGATAGGGTCAACATTGGAGTAGCGGTGGATACTGAAAGCGGCTTAATAGTACCTGTATTGAAAAATGTTACCCAACGGCCTCTTATCGAGCTAGGGAAGGAATTATCTGGTTTAATCGATCGGGCAAGAGCTGGCCGATCTTTCCCAGAAGACTTACAAGCTGGGACATTTACGATAACTAACCTGGGCCAATTTGGGATCGATGCGTTTACGCCGGTTATTAATTTACCTGAATGTGCAATCTTAGGTATTGGTCGTATTCGTCGGTCGCCGATCGAACGCGAAGGAGTACTGACAATGGGAAAAGTTATCACTCTTTCGTTAACATTTGATCACCGGATTGTGGATGGTGCTCCAGCCGCTCGTTTCTTACAACAATTGATCCAATTCGTAGAGATGCCAGAAAAATTGCGAACTTGACATTTTATAATGATTGAAGAGAAGGAAAAGTGCTAATGAGGGCAATTGGATGTGATCGTTATTTACCCTTAGAAGACCCAAAATGTTTCGTTCAGATTGAAGTCCCAACGCCCCAACCGTCCGGAAGAGACTTGTTGGTACAGGTCACAGCGGTCTCGGTCAATCCTGTAGATACAAAGGTACGAGCTGCGATCAAACAAGGCGAGAATAAGCCGGTGATTTTGGGTTGGGACGCAGCCGGAATCGTCGTGCAGATTGGCGAGGAGGCCAGCCTGTTCAAACCCGGCGATGAGGTATTCTATGCCGGAAGTCGGGTTCGCCCAGGATGTAATAGCGAATATCACTTAGTTGATGAACGAATTGTAGGCCACAAACCGAATTTATTATCCTATGAAGAAGCAGCAGCACTGCCACTCACGTCCATTACCGCTATGGAAGCACTCTTTACTCGTCTGGCAATTGTACCTCATTTGGATACGTCTGCCCCAACGGATACACTACTGGTCATAGGTGGAGCGGGGGGAGTAAGCTCGATGGCGATCCAGTTGGCCAAAAAAGTGGCAGGTTTACGGGTTATTGCCTCTGCTTCCAGGGCTGAATCGGCCGAATGGTGTAAGACAATGGGAGCAGACCTAATTGTTAATCATCATTCTCCACTAAGTGCTGAACTCAAGCGGGTAGGGTGTGAGAATGTCGCATATATCCTGTGCTTAAATAGCACAGAAAGTTATATTCAGAGTATGGGAGAGGTAATTCAGCCACAAGGGAAAATATGTGCCATTGTTCGCTCCAAAAATGACCAACCCCTACAGATGAACGTCTTTTTTGAGAAGAGCGTCACTTTTGCCTGGGAATATATGTTCACAAAGTCTATGTTTCACGCCTCAGATATGCAGACTCAACACAACGATCTGGAGAAGATCTCCAGGTGGATTGAGCAGGGAGTGATTCGGACGACTCTAAATGAACAATATGGACCGTTGAATGTGGAAAATTTGCGTAAGGCGCATGCACGCATCGAATCTGGGAAGATGATTGGTAAACTTGCCCTAAGCAACCTTGAAGGATGACAATCAAACGCGGTTTAGGAAAAGAGAGATACAACATGAGCATACGTCCGAGTCTTGGGCTGTTTTAGCCGCGAGCTTGACGGTAAGGAACCGAAGCCAGAGGTGTTGTCGGTCAACCACCTTCCCCTACGCCGGGGGTGGCTCCAACCATTTAAAAAGCTCCAGAACAACCCAAATCAAATTTGACTTAAATTCCTGCGGTTCTAGTTGGCAGCGACGCCGGGCTTTCCACTACTGGAGGCCCGGGAAGATGAAAATCTCATCCTGCATTTGGCTGAAAATCATTGTAGGAGCAGCACTGACCAACGCGCAGTTTACTAACACTTAAATTGTCAATGGTGGGCCGATTGTGGCGTCGTTCGGTACAGCTGTGTGTGGCAACAAGTTTTTCATCGGTCGATGTCGGAGGATAACATTCAAAAATTAACACATTCTGCAAAATTGCATCGCGGAGGCCACTTGTTACACCTTTGAGCTCTTTATTTAGACAAAGTCCAGCTTAGTATTGAAGGACATTATAGCTGTTATTGAAACAATATTGACCTGAAGAAGAGGGATATCTTCCATTTTATTCATGGCTAAATGATTGAAAAGCTTTCCGGGCGAATTATGCTCTACTTCTGAAGCGAATTGTTTCAAATTTTTGCAGAGAATACAATCCATTAGATTGTTAAAGGTATAGTGCATGCACCGCCACCGGATTACCTAGCTCCTCCGACAAGACCGGGATTGGATCGGGCAGGAATAGGTCACGGCGTTCATCACGGGAAAGCAACGACGGATCAGGACGGGCCTGCAGCCAACGCCACAACGCCCGCAGACGTTCAGTCGGGCAACTGCCTTAAAACTTAACTTTGAAAGATTGGTGCAGGCATAGTCGTTGGTCTTGATCGGTGATGACCCACAAAGCCAGCCCGCGCTCACCGTCCTCGTACATATCCAACAGCCAACCGGTGATTTCATCCATCCGAAAAACGGCTTTCCAGCGCCTCAACCTTCGTGCGCAGGCGGATGACTTCTTTGTGTTCTTCAAGCAGCATGGAGAGCAAAAATGTTTCCATCGGCAGCAGGTTAGCGGCGTAGGCGGCGGCAGCCAGGTGTTGCCGGGCAGCCACAAATAGATCGTCGAGCGCAAGTTGATCCGAACGGCGCAGCGCCCGTCGAAAACGACTGAAGGATGCTTCTTCTTCATGGAGAGATTGTGTGATGGATGGCAGGGTGCGGCCCATAAATCCTCTTACGATAAAAACGATAATTGCTGGGATTGATTTAGGACGGGAGCTTCTTCCACCCATAGAACATCGGATTGGTTGCACACCAGCTCCAGGAAGGATTTCCGTTCTGGAAACTCTGCCGGCGGGGGTTTGGAGCTGGCTAAGACTGGTGCAAACCGGCAGATGTGGGTCATAAAGCCCAGGCTTTGATCGAGCAGCCGGCGCCCTTCGGCATAGGTAAGGCTTTCATCATAGAAGGTGGCCAGCAAGTCAAAGATCAGCACAGGTTGTTGGATTGGTTGGTTGGCCTGTCCTTCTAACAAAGCGGTTACCTGGTAGCAGGTGAAGGCGCGAGCCAGGCGGATATTGCCCAAGGCCTGCACGGGATCATTGGTCAGGCGGCGAAGCTCACGTACCAGGGGCAGCGGGTTGGCGCGGTTGCCGCAGTCCAGGATGAGGAGCCGTCCTTGTAAGGCCAGACGAGCAGCCAGGTCGAGCAGGCGATCTGCTGCAGCATGGTTACCTACGACGAAATATAGTTTGTTTGAATTCGGGATGATGAGCTTGTCCATGCTCTCATCATGGCAGAGAGACCGTCGCTTGAAAATCCCCTAGAGGATTAGAATGAGGATGCTTTTTTGGCCTACCCCAATAGGGGTGCCAGATATAGGGGTATTAATCCAATGAGATGCCAGATTTATAGGTAACTGACTGATGTTTATTAGTGGTGCTCTTATCATGAAGATAACAATATTGAAAGGATTTCAATCTCCCAAGTTGCGCGATAATGATTGTAGAGGGGGTGATTATGTCTGTCGATAACCTTGACATTCCGACCTCAGAAGAAGGACAACCATCAGAAAATAAGTCGATGATCAAATTTCCATTCCTGCCTAAAGGATTGGTGCTGATACCGCTTGCAGAGATCGAGAAGCATGGTCTACTGTCTCCAAGACAGAAGCGTATGAGAGAGGATCGAAGGCGAAGAAAGCAACAAATTGAAGAAGATAATAATAACGGATTTACTCCCGTCGAATAGACCCACTTCTATCTAACAGACCACCCTATCCTGCAACTCCGTACCCAGGTTACCAAGATCGCCAAGACCAATAGCACGCCGTTATAAACCAGCCCGAGCCACCATGCCAGTTTCACTTGCGGCAAGATGCGTGATGTAAACTTGCCTCCGTTCTTTGTAACCCATATTAGGTTAGTTTTTCTGGCAAATAACAGGAAAATGTTTTAGACAGAAGAGGCGTTTGGATAGCTTCAAATGACAATAGCCGGACCTGTCTCCATATTGTTTATTTTTACTTTCCCTGATCTTTTCCTAACTTTCAAGTTGGATCAATTTTAGGGGGTTCTTCAATTTCAACAAACCACCGTGGTATACTGGCCCCTGTATACTCCTTCAGGAAAGCTCTCATCTCTTTATCAAAACCCCAAGTCCATGCAAGAAGATTAGCTTCTTCATCATGTAATTCCCGGATACGCTTTTGGTCCTGATCGGGATATAATGGCGGACCCTCAAACCCCAAGAGATATCCAATCGCTAAATTAATTTGAAAATGTCGTAAGACTACATGAGCGAACTCGTGAGCAATCACAAAAATACAAACATCATCGGATTTGCCTTCCAACATGCTCTTATCAATTTCTATGATATTAGATTCTTGCTTTGCAATATCTCCGGCGTTCCCGTTATAAATATGATCAGGATCACCTGGAAATGTACGCCCCAAACCATTGGAATTTGACAGATCCATTATAGAAAGATCTACAACTAATTCTCTCAAAACTGCTCTGTCGCAAGCAGGCAAACGCTCCCATGTTTTTTGAATCAACCATTTAAGATGGTCGTCTTCAACATGGAAAATAAAATCCTCCGGAACTTTACTTTTGCTCATTTTAACCCCGACTTTCATGTTTTGATTTGTGTGTGATTAATTCTTGATAATTTTCGACGAACTTGGTTATTTCATCAAGATCAAGCTCAGATGTTCCTCCCTGGACAAAGATATTATTATAAATAACAAAAATCCAATATTCGTATATGTAGGAGAGCAGTGATCAGGCTCAATCTATTTTAGCGTACCCCAAACCCGAGGCGCTAAGATATTCGACTATCCACTATCCAGGAATCGATTTGAGAAAACGACAAGACCAATAGATATTTCTGTGGATTACGAGGGCGACAACCCGGAGAGAATAAATGATCTTGTACGAAACAGGTTGTGCAATTCGATCAAGGCGCACACAATCCGGGCTATATCGCAATGTGGTTGGGGAGAACGGGCAGGTCGATTGTTGTATGAATCAAAAGTATGACGTGATAACAAACATCATTTTTGATAATTCAGGAAAAGGTTGATTTGCGGTTCTCAACTGTGCGGGATAGCTCTAATTCAGTCTTTAATGCCGATTATTAACTAATCAAATCAGACTCGAACAATATTCTAAAAAATAGGGCCAAACAATTCCAACAGTTGGAGAAAATAATATTACTAAAATTACTCCTGGATACCGCCAAGACCCCATTGAGCGATCTGCATGAAAAACCGAAAAGGATTATCAGTCATCCCAATGTTGTAAAATTTCTTGGGTTTGGCTTGTAAATTCGCCGACGGAATATATAATATTTATATAACTTCTATGTGGTGGGGATTTATACAGAGAAGGTATTTCATTTTCTCCCCAAGAATAACTAAGCCTCTCCAGAATGACTTAGTACAACTTACAACCTAATTCCTAAACGCAAATAAGGAGGGATATTATGTCTCGTAGAATTCTGTTTATCCTTGGAATTCTGTTCGTCATTGTATCTATGACCACAACCAGTGTATTTGCCATGCCGAGTTTTCCGGGCATTCCAACCCTACCGGCGGCGCCACACCATCCGTATTATCCGCCCAGTCATCCGCAGGTGCCCAGTCAAAGCGGGAAAAACAACGGAGGAATTTCTGCGCAGGCTATCGCAAAAGGCCTGCCGGGTACAACTTTCAGCTATTCAGGTACATTTGGAACAACCAACGTTGGTTATATTGACGATACCAGCCACCTGAACAGCCCCAATGGCATCACCGTGGATAGCAGTGGAAACGTCTATGTGGTTGAAGAATATGGTGCACGCCTACTGAAATATGACAAGGATAAGAACTTCGTCTGGAAGGTGGGCATTGCAGGCTTCCGTGATTGGGGCACAACCGGACTCCAACAGCCAGTTGGTGTCACCATCGGACCTGATGGCAACGTCTGGGTTACGGATGTGGATCATATCAGCAAGTTTGACCCCTCTACCCACGACGTATTATTACAATTTCCTGCTCAACCCTGGAATGCGGATGATAATACCAGCTTTGGCCATCTGCGAGGGATTGCCTTTGATACGAACGGCCGGCTGTATCTGGCGGATGACAACCGGGATCGCATCCAAGTCTTTTCATTTGACGGCTCTGGTAATCCGGTTTACGCTGCCACTATCGGGCAATCCGACGACGGAGGCAACTCAGATACCCAGTTCAATTGGCCGGACGGGATTGCCATCGACAGCAGCAATAATGTCTTCGTCGCCGATCGAATTAACAACCGCATCCAAAAATGTGCCCCAGCCACCAGTACATCTTGGAACTGCTCGACTTTTTATGGCAGCAATGGGCAGGGCAATGGCGATAATCAACTTGATCAACCTGGTGGATTATGGATCGATACCTCAAATAATCTCTACATTGCTGATACTGTTAACAATCGGATCATGAAATGCACACCCTCCGGAAGCTGCAGCGCGCTGATCACAGACATCGCCAGCATCGGCTTTCCGACTACTGGCGTGGTCAACCCCAGCAATGGGCATATCTTTATCACCCTTTACGATCAATCTGTAATCGCAGAATATGACGCGAGCGGCGCGTTCGTGCAAACCTTCGCAGGCATATCTGGCGTACCTTATTTGACAAGCACCAATTCAACCCAACCCCTCCTGAATGGTCCGCGCGCCATCGATGTGGATGCCAAGGGCAACATCATCCTAGCAGAGGAATGGGGCGACCGCCTCATCAAGCTCTCCCCAGGCGGTGCGGTGATCTGGGCTAAAGGGTCCGCCGGGCAGCATGGTTGGATTGGTAACCCATCCACAAATTTTAGTAATCCTCAAGCTCTTGCCGTGGACAAAGCCGGAAATATTTATGTAGCCGGAAATACTTGGGGAGGCCCAAACGTCCGCTTCTATAAGCCGGACGGGTCTTTGTTGAAAATCTTCGATCAAGGGGGGGGAACGGGAATTTACCAGTTTGAAAATCCTGATGGAATTGCCGTGGATACCAATGGGAATATTTACATCGCCGATGGGGGTGCTCAGATCGTGAAAGAGTACAACAAGTCGGGCGTATTCGTTCGCATGCTCGGCCGGCAGGATATCAGTGCTCCTGACAACGCCCATTTCAATAACCCTATGGGGGTGACAACCGACAGCGCCGGCAACCTGTACGTGGCCGATTACAATAACTGCCGGGTACAGAAGTTCAACAAGAGTGGGGTATTCCTGATGACCTTTGGCACCACCCTGTGCGGATCGGATCTCGACCGCCTGGGCGGCCCAACAGATGTTGCGGTCGATTCTTCTGGCAAAGTCTACGTGACCGAAGATTGGAACAGCCGCGTGCAGGTCTTCGATAAGACCGGCGCCTACCTGACCAGCATTGCCGGGAATTGGGGCAGCAACAGCGGTGATCTGCGTAACCCAGAAGGGATTGCCCTGGATTCAAAGGGCAACGTTTACGTCGCCGATGAGTTCAATGCTCGCATCCAGAAATATGCTCCGGGTGTGCCTTACTGGGCCCAACAAAACCTGGACGGCTTTGGTAAGTTGAATAATGACGGGGTCTTTTCGTTGGCCTCATTCAACGGCGTGCTTTTTGCCGGAACATTGGACCAAAACGACAAGATCGCTCAAATCTGGCGCAAGGGCTCAGCTGGCTGGGAAGAAGTCATCTCTGATGGCTTTGAGGACAGCAATAATATCTCCATAAGATCTATGATTGCCTTTAATGGTTATCTATATGCCGGCACCGGCAACTATACCAGCGACACGACCTCCAACGGCGGACAACTCTGGCGCAGCCCGGACGGCTACACCTGGCAGCCCATCGAGACTGACGGCTTTGGCAACCCCAACAACGTCGAAATATTCTATCTTACCCAAATAGGGGCCAACTTGTGCGCCACTACCCTGGATCAGGCTGGGGATGGCGCCCAGTTGTGGTGCAGTCCAAGCGGTGACCCGGGCACCTGGACACAGGATGGCGCCAATGGATTGGGGAATACGAACAACAGCGCGTTTCCATCTTCCCAAACTTATAATGGGGACGTATTTATGGGAACTTATAACACTGTAAATGGTGCCGAGATTTATCAGAAGACGCTGCCTTCCGGAAGCTGGAATAAAGTGGCTGAAAATGGAATGGGGGATAGTGGGAATCAGGGAGTTTCTTCGATGGCCGTCTATAATAAGTTTCTTTATGTCGCTTTCCATCACGCCGATGGAGGCGGCTCGACCATCTGGCGCTGCCAAATCTGTAATGGAAGCGACTGGAGCAAAGTGGTAAACAATGGATTTAACAACTCAAATGCCAATCTTGACCCCGTTCTGGTTGCTCTAAAAACCGGATTGTATGCAATCGTGGGTGATAGCGTCGATGGCCTGCTGGTCTACCAGAGTAAGGATGGACTGACCTGGGTTAAGGTCGGTAGTAATGGCTTGGGCAGCAGCAACAACTTGGAAACAGATTGGAGCAACGCCGCCACGGTGCTTAACAACACCTTCTATCTTGGGTCAGTCAATGTCTACAACGGCGGTGGAGTCTGGAAGTTCTGCCCAACCTCGGCAAGCTGCAAATAGGGTCTGTCGAATTCCATCATACTGTGGGGCTGTCCAAAAAAGCAACGGACAGCCCCTGCTTTGTCATCATGCTTCTAGCATTGGAAGTTAGGCATGTGTCTTGCCGCTGTGTGTGCAACTGAGCTTATCCCCTGACCGAGTGTGTTTAGCCATGATACCGTTGAGCGATCTGCTTCAAGAGTTAGCTTTGGGAACTCTCAACCCCCATGCAGAATTTGAAGCTGTGAGTAAGGAAAAAAGTGTCAGAACGTTTATCGAAAAAATAGGTCCAATAAACTCCAACGTTGGAATTGCCCGTTTTTCCTACAAAACCCTACAAAATCATGATATTAAGACAGATGAGCCCATATAGGAGAACAATACGGATTGTCGGTATGAAGCTTGAGCTCGGCAGGCGAACAATTGTACGCGGGGGTATTACCAACTGAATTCACCACAACACAATCATTAGATCCTAAGTCCTTTATTTCGCTCGGATTGGTACGAGTCATATTGTTAGCTAGCCCGTTTATCAGGAAATGTAAACCAAGGAATAGCCTAACGAGGCATCTCTGTATTACATCGCTAGTATAATAATATAGAACAAAATATTCTTCGGGGGCCGTTTTAACCTTGATCATTCCCGATTCAAGTAAGAAATATGGCTTTGTGACCACGGGTATGGGCGCTCACACCGGGCGGACTATCATGTTCCGCGATCTACAAGCTTTGTTGTCAGCTGGTACGACAGATAGCAGCTTGCAAGATTATCAGGATGCTGTTTTGACGGAAAACGTTCTGCTTAAACCGACCGAATCCGCCCGCTATGAAAGTTTTCGGCGGTTGAAGCAACTTTATGGACTGGACCAACGAATTATTGTGTTTCGATCGCTTAGAATGCTTTGGGAACAGAATCTCGAATCGCAGCCCTTGTTAGCTCTTTTGTGTGCAATTGCCCGTGACCCACTTCTAAGGGCGACTGTTGATGCTGTCATCAGTATGCCAGCCGACACGATCGTGACGGCACCTTTTTTTGGACAAATTATCGACGAGTTATATCCGGATCGTCTAACCGATAAAACTTTGGCAAGTGTAGGTCAAAATATTGCTTCTTCCTGGACTCAATCGGGCCATTTTACTGGTAGGACCCAAAAGGTACGGAAATTGATCCTGCCACACCCGATCTTGACGACCTATGCCTTATTCCTGGCCTATCTGTGTGATGTGCGCGGTGATGCCCTCTTCGATTCTCCTTGGTGCGGTCTCCTGGATACACCCAAACACATCCTTTACGAGCAGGCCCAGCAATCCTCTCAGCAGGGCTGGCTCGAATATCGCCATTCTGGAGCCATCATCGAGTTTACATTTCGTCATTTGTTGAAGGATCAGACATGAGCGAAGTCGAAGATTTACTCAAGGCCTATGAAAGCATCGTCCGTTTACCCTGGGATCCGTCCTTGTCGGGCCAGGAACGCGTTTGGTTTGTGGTCTACGACCCGGCCCAAGAGCGCCGCATCCGGCTTCGATTAGGGGAGTTTGAAAATATCACTAAGAAAGCCGGACACACCTGGCACAGCCTCAATCTGACGGATTCTTTTGCGCAATGGATGAGCCAGCATAAATACCGCCAGGCTTATTTTGAAGAACCTGAAAAACTCAGCCCGGCCTTGAAGGCGTTTACCACATCCGTTGCCGCTCAAATAAATGAGGCTTTGACTGCTACGAATGTAGACGAAAACACGGTAGTGGCTATCTCAGGTCTGGCATCTTTATTTGGTTTGACCCGCGTCTCAGTGATCCTCGAAAAAGTGATGACCGATCTGCGTGGTCGCTTGTTGGTGTTCTTCCCGGGCCAGCATGATGGTTCGAATTATCGCTTGCTGGATGCCCGAGATGGCTGGAATTACCTGGCGGTCCCAATTACTGCCAAAAAATGGGGAGTTGACTGAATTATGAAAAATCGCGAGTTGTTTCTTATCAATCCAACTACTTTCACGATCCCGAATGACGGCGTAACCACAATTTATAGTCCACAAACTGATAAGGACTGGGAAGTCGTCCGTTATGAACTTAGGTCATTTGTCTGTGAGGGTGAATACCACCGCGGATTAGAGCGTATCCCGTCTTCCTTCTTGGGAAACCTCGCCAATCCAAAACAGTCTGCGGTATGGGTAAGCGGTTTTTATGGTTCAGGTAAATCCCACCTGATGCGAGTATTACAATATCTTTGGAATGACGTGGAATTGCCCGATAAAGCTCGGGCTCGTAGTCTGGTCAATTTGCCAACCGATATTCAGGATTTACTCAAAGAGCTTTCAACCCGAGGGATACAGGCTGGCGGATTGTGGTCTGCGGCCGGGAAACTTACGGCGGCAGCCGACCAGAGCGTGCGGCTTGGACTGCTTGGCATAATTTTTCAATGCGCTGGATTACCCGAGCAGTATCATCTGGCCCGGTTTGTGATCTGGCTCAAGCAAAAGGGCTATTATAATGCCGTCCGTGAGTGGGTCGAAAAGCAAGGGGACCAATTTAATGATGAGCTGGATAACCTGTATGTTTCACAAACGATCACCGATGGCCTGCTCCAGGTATATCCCGGCTTTGCAAACAAACCCGCCGAAGCCAGAAAATTATTGGCAGCCAATTTTCCCCAAAAAACAGATATCTCCGATGATGAATTCCTGGATACTTTGGAATACGTTCTGGAGCTTCAACAGCAGGTCACTGGAAAATTACCCCTCACTTTGATTATTTTTGATGAACTGCAACAATTTATTGGCGAAGACCCTGGACGTACTCTTCAGCTTCAAAATGTTGTCGAATCCTGTTCTGCACGGCTGGGCAGTAAATTACTATTTATCGGTACAGGTCAGGCTTCCTTGCAAGCAACACCCCAACTGGCGAAACTTGTTGATCGCTTCCAGGTCAAAGTAATGCTGGAAGACTCGGATGTGGAAACAGTTGTCCGCCAGGTGGTTTTAAGGAAAGCGGCCGATAAGGTTTCTTATCTTGAGAATGTTCTGGCTACGAACCGGGCTGAGATAGACCGCCAGCTAGTGGGTACCCAAATTGCTCCCAGCGCTGCCGATAACGCTATTCTGGTGGCCGATTACCCCCTTCTGCCGACTCGGCGACGGTTTTGGGAACGAGTCCTGCGGGCGATTGATACGGCAGGTACGGCGGCTCAACTCCGTACACAACTGCGAGTGATCCATGAAGCAAACCGGGAGGTGGCCGACAGGCCGGTCGGTACAGTCGTTCCGGCGGATATGATCTACGAACAACAGGAATCCAGCATGTTGCAGAGCGGTGTGCTGCTGCGTGAGATCGCTACCATTATCCATTCCCAGGAAGATGGCACCCTAGAAGGCGAGCTAAGAAAACGTTTATGCTCACTCGCCTTCCTGATTGGCAAGCTACCAACCGAAGGGGCCTTAATTTCCGGTATCAAAGCCAACCCCGAAACCCTGGCAGATTTGCTGGTGGAAGATTTGCCCCAAGGCAGTTCAGTTTTGCGACAGCAAATTCCCGGCCTACTGGAGCAGATGACACAGCAGGGCATCCTGATGAAAGTGGATGATGAATTTCGCCTGCAAACTGCCGAAGGATCCAAGTGGGAGGAAGATTTCCGAAAGCGGTTTAACTCGATCCGCGCCAATGATGTGCGCATTGCCAGCGAACGCAGCATGGAGTTTCGCCAGGCCGTCAGCGCTGCACTCAAGGGCATTATCCTGGTTCAGGGTTCTTCCAAAACAGCCCGGAAATTTGAGCTGTATTTTGGGTTGGATGCCCCAAAAGGGGATACAAATGCGGTACCGGTATGGATCCAGGACGAGTGGTCGGTTACTGAAAAAACTGTGTCTGAAGCGGCCCAAACTGCTGGAACGGACAGTCCTATCGTATTTGTCTTGTTACCGAAGCGAGAGGCAGATGCATTGAAAGATGCACTGGCCGCCTTCAATGCTGCCAAAGAGATATTGGACACTCGCCCGAACCCAACCACGCCTGAAGGCTTTGAAGCTCGCCGGGCTATGGACTCTCGCAAGATCCTGGAACGCAAGAAGCTGGATACATTAATCAACGGTATTATCGAAAAAGGACGTGTTTATCAGGGCGGCGGATATGAGATCGTTGAAACAACTTTTGCCGCTGCCGTGAAAACATCCCTAGGTGCCTCCCTGGCTCGTTTGTTCCCGAAATTTGGCACGGGAGATCACAAGGATTGGGGAAAGGTGGTGGAAAAGGTTCAGGATGGAGCCGCCGATGCTTTGACGGCGGTCGGTTTCAGCGGCAATGCCAACCAGCACCCGGTTTGCCAGGAGGTTCTGAATTTTATCGGTGGGGCAGTCAAAAAGGGTAGCGAAATCCGTAAAAAATTCACCGGCGTAGGGTATGGTTGGCCGCAGGATGCAGTGGATGGAGCTTTGTTGGTTTTATTGGCATGCGACTATTTGACTGCTGCCCAGAATGGCCAGGCGAGCACTATTAAACAGGTCAACCAGAGCAATATTGGTATAACCGACTTTCGATTAGAAGGGATAACCATTACCATTGCTCAGCGCATTACTCTGCGTGGTCTCTTCACCGAGTTGAAAGTGCCTTATACAACTAATGAAGAAAGCAATGCAATCCCGGCAGCTTTACAGCTCTTAATTGATCTTGCCAATGAAGCCGGCGGCCTTCCGCCTATGCCTGAAAGACCATCTACGAGTAAACTGGACTCTTTGCGTTCTCTCAGCGGAAATGAACAGTTCGCCGCAGTGGTAGAAGCCAAAGCTGAACTGCTCAATGATTTCACCTCCTGGACTTTATTGAAAGAAAAGAAAACACAGCGTCTTCAGCGTTGGAATTCAGTACAGCGTTTGAAAAAGCATGCCGCCGATTTACCCA
>DATFYI010000010.1:0-11667 GCA_035315125.1 Anaerolineaceae bacterium
ATAAGCTTTGAATTGGCTTGAATCAATCGCAATCGCATAAGCAAGACTTTGCTTGACGGCTGGGCGAAACGAATATGGTAAACAGCGCATGCCAGTTTTAGGACGCACCTCTACAAAGCCCAAAGCACGAGCCACTTCAAGCTGTTCCCGCAGGCTGGCAATGCTGATCCCGAGTTGACCGCTTAATTCGGCCAACGAAGGTAAACGCCCACCGTTATTTTTCTCAACCGAAGCTAAATATCTTATAAATTCTGAAAGTGTTTCTGTAGGAATCCGTTCTCGCAACATTGATATATAATTCCAATCTATTAATCTGATTATTATGATGAAACAAGTGTAGCACGCCCCCATCAACGCGTCAACTGCCAATAATTTTTGTTTCTTGTCCCATTTTTAGGGATGTTTTCATTCTAAAGTTTTTATTCGGTTTGTAACCTCAGATTTATCTGAGGATTATCAATTCGAGAATATTTCTGTCAGTTTCTGCAGCGCTTTCGCAAGACGAGTGCCATGCCAGGTGATAAGACTGCCATCCAACCAACAAACAGAAATATTGAAATGCTCTGCCGTTTTTTTTAAAAACAATTTTCGGTATTCAATTGCATGTTGGTATGTATAGGAATATGGTTCACTAGGCAAGAGAATTAATTCCGGCCGGGCGCTGACGATCTCATCGAATGTTATTCTGGGATAACGGTGATCTTCCCCGTGGAAACGTGCTTCATCCACGTAACCCGGAAAAGAAAGCAGCGGATCAAGTTTTGAACAATCTTGAAAAACGTTTTCGCCGCCGAATAAACTTAGCAAATCATTTGGGTAAGTTTCAGCACTGAATGTCATCCACCAGCGTCTTCCGTTGGTTTCTTTTTCCCATATTGGGCAAAAGTATCTTACCCTTCGAGCTTCATTTGCAGCCAGTCGTGCGTAATCCAACGCAACTTCCAGCGACCTCATACGATCTACGGCTAATTGTCGGTGATAAAGCTCAGTAAGCATCCAAAGGTCATCCAACGATTGGCGTATAGTTTTTGGAAAAGTGACCCAGACCGGAATATCATTCTTGAGTAATTCTTCAATATCCTCTCGTCGGTTTTCTTCCAGGTTGGCGATCACCAGATCGGGTTTTAATTGCAGGATATCCCGGATGCGAACATTTTTAGGCCCGCCCACGCGTTTTAATTGACTGACTTCCCGGGCAGGTTGAATGCAATAATCGCTAATTCCTACTAAAGTATCCCCAAAACCCAGGTCAAAGAGGCTTTCAGTCATCGATGGGACTAAAGAAACTACTCTTTTGGGTACTGTCTCAATCGGAATGTCATTCATAGGCTTTTTTTGGAAAATGATTGACTTATTGGTTCAGAATTTGAAATACACTACCTGTCATCACCGCGGACGCACCCGCCAGTACTGATTCATCAAAATCAAACCTCGTATTGTGATGTCCATAAATAAGTCCGCGTTCTGTGTTTGCCGAACCAACCAGAAAAAAACAACCTGGCACACGCTGTAAAATCTCGGACATGTCCTCAGAAGCCATAATCTGGTAATTGCTATCTATCAATATGCCAGGCCATGTTTCAGTGGCGGATTTCGTAACCATTTCGGTTACAAATTTGTCGTTAATGACTGCCGGGCAAGCGTCAAAGAATTGTATCTTTGATCTGCATCTCATTCCAACAGCCACTCCATTAACAATCTCATTGAATCGCTCAAGCACCATTTCGTGAACTTTCGGCTCAAATGACCGGATCGTTCCGGAGAATTCTGCAACAGAAGGAATTACATTTGTTGCAGCACCAGCTTGGACACGTGTAACACTGATTACGGCGGATTGAAATGGTGAAACGTTCCTGGAGATAATACTTTGTAAGGCTGTAATGATTTGAGCCGTCGCGTAAATTGGATCTATGGTTTCGTGGGGCAAAGCACCATGACCTCCCTGGCCTTCAATCTGCACGGTGAAAAAATCAGCCCCGGCCATGATTGGCCCTGGAGTGATACCCAACCAGCCTACCGGTTTCTCATTCCATAAATGTAAAGCCAACGCAAAATCAGGAACTGGGACCTCTAAAACTCCCTCCCGGACCATCCTCAAGGCTCCGCTTGCCCCTTCTTCAGCTGGCTGAAAGACCAATTTGACTATACCATGCAGGTCATTTTGATGATTTTTAAGTATTTTTGCGACAGTCAAACCAATTGCTACATGGCCATCATGTCCACATGCGTGCATCACACCAGCTTGCTGAGAGGCATATTCAGCACCGGTTTCTTCCTGAATGGGAAGAGCATCCATATCAAACCTTAACAGAACGACCTTCCCGGGCACATTTCCTTTTAACAGACCAGTGACACCGGTTTTCGCTATACCTGTTTTAATCTCAAAACCCAGTTGAGTTAGCTCACCAGCTACTACACCAGCAGTTCGGACTTCCTGATAAGCCAGCTCAGGATGACGGTGCAAATCACGCCTGATCGAGCATGTGAATTCAAAAAGATCACTGGCTTCGGCGTAAAAATCGTTCATAGACGGAAATTAAGCAAATACGATTCTACGGAATTTTTCCTCGTAACGAGGTGCTTCGAGTGTGCTATCCGGAGCAAAACGGTTTAGCATACGCTTGTCGAGGGCTTCCATTGAGGGGATTTGGCTACGATGTTCGTGAAGCGCCTTGATCTTCAGACCCCAATATTCAGTAACGTCCAAAATAAGATTTGCCTCATAGGGAAGCGAAAGCCACAGCTCTTTTACAGAGTGCGGTTCTAATCCCTCATCCAATAATTCCGGAAAAAACATGGAGTTGCCGGCTGCAGGAAAATATCCATCCAAAACAATCTGACCGGCTGTTCTGTGATCCGGGTGATTGATTGTCCCTTCTCTCGGAAAATAATTCGTCGGATCACATGTGACCAAAATGTCTGGCTTTTCTTGACGGATAACCCTGGCAACTGTTCGTCGTGTCTCCATGCTGGTAAACAGGATGCCATCACAATAATCCAAAAACCGAACTGAATTCACACCAAGAACTGCAGAAGCACGATATTCTTCCTCAACTCGAATCCGTGCTAATTCCTCCGGTTTTATATTACGATCCTGCGAGCCTTTATCCCCTTTTGTTAATAAACAATACTTGACTGAATGACCCAACCTCACCCATCTCGCGATCGAAGCTCCGCAAAAGAATTCAGGGTCGTCTGGGTGTGCAAGCATTACCAAAATCTTTTGTGGTTTCTGCCATCCCTCAATCGAATCAGGCATCCTTATTTCTCATCTCCGTTGTTGCCTGTGCAATCACAACCTTCCTGGCCAATACAAGGATTTTGTGCTTTCTTTTTAAGATTTTCTAGTTCTTCCGCCGGTTGAATATCTATTCGAGCAAACTCCCGAATGCCAACTTCTGGTATTTCTACCAAAACGGCATCGCGCAAAGGAAAAATGTCTAGAACCTTTCCTTCTCCAACCGGCGTAATCACACGTTTATTCCGTTTAGGAAGCAATTGCCTGGCGGCCACATATTGCTCGTATTCATAAATCAAGCAACATCGCAGACGTCCACACATCCCCGTGATTTCAGTTGGTGTCAGCGAAATTCCTTGCTCTTTCGCCATCCGAATTGAGATCGAACTAAAATCCGTTAAAAATCTCGTACAACAGCGCATCTCCATACCGCATGCGCCAAGTCCGCCTATCATTTTAGCCACGTCTCGTGGACCAATCTGGCGAAGCTCTACCTGGGTCGGGCCAAACTTCTTTTGCATATCCTGGCGCAAAGACTTCAGCTCAACTTTGTCTTCAGACTCACTGCTGAACATAATCGTCAAACGGTTACCATCAAAGCTATATTCAACAGAGACAATCTTTATTCCAACCAAACTCAGTTCCCTGGCTCTTGCGCGGCAAGTCTCAAAGACTTCTGCTTCCTTTTGCTGCCAGGATTGTCGAATCAATAAATCCCGTGGAGTCGCTTTTCGATCCACATACTTCCACGTGCCTTCAGGGGGTGTTTCAGGTTTCTCAACAATCGCACCCACCTGGCCAAGCTGCCAACCTCGGCTTGTTTCCACGATTACAGAATCGCCGATTTTTAAATCCGGAATTTTGCTCGCGTCAAAATGATAGATTTTGCCCACCTTGGAGAACCGTACGCCAACGATAAAAGGTTGCATTTCAGTCATTTTTATTTAACCTATTACATCAATTGAGATCCCTGCATTCCCCTGGATCGCGGCAACACTTAATTTTGCGGCAATATCTGATGCAATGAATTTCAACGCCCTTGCCGGAGCACTATCCGGATTTGAAACTACAATTGGAACGCCATTATCACCCCCCACTCGTACATTCGCATCCATCGGAATTGTTCCAATGAAAGGTACATCGTTACTTTTGGCGAGGGCTTCCCCACCACCTGAGCCAAATATATCCAGATGTGTCCCATCGGGCAGTTCCAAATAGCTCATGTTTTCAACCACTCCTAGAATTGGAACATTGAGCTCTCGGAACATTTGTAAACCACGGTTGGCATCCTCTAAGGAAACTTGTTGAGGTAAAGTAACAATGACCCCACCGCTGAGTGGAATAGACTGTGCCAGGCTCAACTGTGCATCCCCTGTGCCCGGTGGAAGGTCGATAATTAGATAATCCATTTCTCCCCAGGCCACATCAGTGAGAAACTGGCGAATTGCAGAATGAAGCATGGGTCCACGCCAAATTAAAGGCTGTCCCGGTTTTACCAAAAAACCGATCGACATCATTTTTACGCCGTATGTTTCTGCGGGGATCAGCTTTTTCTCTTGGGGTGGTGGTAATTGGTGCACCCCCATCATTGTTGGCACGTTTGGCCCATAAATATCTGCATCCAACAATCCAACCACAGCCCCAGTCTGGGCCAAAGCAACAGCCACATTTACCGCAACGGTGGTTTTTCCAACACCGCCTTTTCCAGAGGCGATTGCTACCGCATTTCGGACTGGGAGATCAAGCAAACCACGCGTCCTGCCATCGTTCGGAACGCTGGCATCCATTTTGACATCTACCTTTTCGACTCCCGGGAGTGCAGCCATAATCTCTCGCCGGGCATCTGCTTCGATTTTTCCACGTAGTGGACAAGCAGGAGTTGTAAGAACCAGTTTTACAGAAACAGTTGAGTCTTTAATTTCTAGATCTCGAACCATATTTAATGTCACCAGGTCTTTACGCAACTCCGGATCCTGAACTTTACTTAGAGCCGCTAAAACTTTATCCCGATTTTCCCTTGTATCTTCTATTCGCATCCAATACCTTCCTTGACTGATCTCAATAACTATTATTCATGGCTGCTTTTGTTGATAAGTTTCGACCTCAAAACGAGCTTGTTTATATTGTTCGAGCAGGTCGGTATCATTTCCACGAAAACGCCGGATTGTTTGGCGAGCGCATTGCGTACAACCTCGCATTGCGCGGAAAGAATCAGCGTTACATGCCACACAACCGTTTAATCTTACCATCATTAATACAAACCCTAACTGGCCCAGCTTATCTGCGTTTTCCCCAGAAAGACTGTCGACCAGATTCTTCCAAGATTCACCTCTGAGTACCCCTAATCCAGGTATCAAACGAACCGGAAAAAGTAATTCTGTATCGGAATTATACATTAGCCACCTTCTTCCCTCAAGTTTACAAGAATTATGCCGTTTTTGAAGCAGATTTTGCCGCTTCTTTCTCTGCCCGGGCCGCTTCTTCTAACGCATAATTAGACGGACGGATGCCAGCATAATACGAAGCTGGCTTTGATAACTTCTCTTTATCATAAATATGATGATGCATTCGTTCATATGAGGCAACCTCATAATCATGATCCATTTTTATGGCATCAAAAGGACAATATTCAGCACAAAAGCCGCAATTCATGCAAATATCAATATCGATATAGAATTCTGCGGGCGCTGGAATCGGACGACCGGTATTTGGATCATTTGTACGAACAATCCATATGCACTGTGGTGGGCATACCTTAGCACAAATCCCACAAGATGTACAGCGCAGCTCTTTTTGACCATTCTCTCCTTCATCATAAACTAAAAAAGGCAGAAAGCGGAATTCTTCAGGAACCGGGATCTTTTCCTCTGGATATTGGACTGTGAAGATACCGCTTGTATCACTTTTAGTGCGCATTTCAATTCCGGCCGGATTATAATAACGATTTTTTGTTTTCAGATCCTGTGTATAGGTCTCGATAAAATGTTTTATCGTAATACCCATCCCACGTAAGATTCCCATACCGTTCATGCTTATTACCTCCTCAGCGATCTACTTCGCCCAGCACGATATCAGTTGAACCCAGGATCACAACCAGATCCGCTACTTTTGACCCTAGACCCATCTGGTTTAAACTGGTCAAATTAATAAAACTTGGGGCACGCACGTGATAACGGTACGGGTTTGGTTTGCCATTTGACACGATATAAAATCCTAACTCCCCTTTTGGACCTTCTACTCTTCCATAAGCTTCGCCTGCCGGAACACGCACCTGGTAAAGCGGTTTGATTGACATTATTGGACCAGATGGAATCCCTTTTACAACCTGTTTTAGAATACGAACGCTCTGCCGCATTTCTTCGATACGAACCAAATAACGATCATAAATATCCCCATGTGTGCCGGTTACAACATCAAACTCAAGGCGCTCATAAATGCTATAAGGATCAGCCCGCCTAACATCGTATGGTACACCGGATGCTCTAAGCACTGGACCCGCCGCTGAAAGAGCAATGGCCTGCTCGGGCGTAAGTACGCCCACACCTTCACAACGGGTCCGGACAATTTCATTTTTAGACAAATATCTATCCAGCTCGTCGATTTTCCTTGGAAGTCGTTCTTCGACCAGTTCCTTTATTTTTTCCAGTACACCCGTTGGCAGGTCACGCGCGACGCCGCCAAATCGAAAATAGTTACACATCATTCTTGAACCAGATACCGCCTCAAAAATATCTAAAATCAATTCTCGTTCTTCTAAGGAATATAAGGAGGGGGTGAAAAATGCTCCCAGATCGTTGAGCAAAAATCCGGTCGCGATCAGATGGCTATTGATGCGGGTCAGCTCGGCCATCATTACCCGGATATAATCGGCTCGTTCAGTGGGCTGAACTTTCATCAGTTTTTCAACCGCCAGAGTATAGCCAAAATTATTACTCATGGATGTGATGTAATCCAGCCGATCTGTAAACGGTATGACCTGAAGATAGGTGTTCCTTTCAGCAATCTTTTCATGATTACGGTGAAGATAGCCCATTACCGGCTTTACATTCACCACCGTCTCACCCTCCAACAATGCTACCATTCGAAATACACCATGAGTGGATGGATGCTGTGGTCCCAAATTGATAATAATTCGATCAGTTTTAAGGTCGCCCTCTCCCTTGACTTTTTTAAGCACAGAATATAACGCCTCATCGCCTTCGGGTATCCACTTTTCCGGATCAAAATTAGACGGATATTTGACATTGTCATGAAATGGATTGGTATCTTCTGACCGGTAAACATGACCGTCAGGCCAGCGATTCTTAAAAGGCTTTACATCTTCTTCGAAGTAGGCCTCTTTCCAATCTTTTCGTAGCGGATGACCTTCAAAACCTTCCCACATCAAGATTCGGCGCAAATCGGGATGACCTTCAAATCGAATACCCAACAAATCCCAAGCCTCACGTTCTTGAAATTCGACGCCCGGATAAATGGAGACAAGAGAAGATACTATGGGTTGTTCTCGTGGAAGCTGTACTTTAAAAACCAGCGCAGAACCACCTATAGAACGATAAGCATGGTAAACAACTTCCATCCTGTTCTCTTGCAGATAATCCACCCCAGTTAGAGAGGAAAGATAATCATAGCCAAAATCATCTCGAATAAAATGAGCAAACTCAAGAAGATGGTCAGCGCTCACCAAAAATCCCTGGTAGCCAGCCCTTTGATCAATGGCCACCCATTCTGGAAATTTAGTAACAAAGTCAGGGGTTTGAGAAGAAATAATTTGTTCGGTCACATTGCCCTCTTATGCCACCATCTCGCCGAATTATGAGGATTCGCTGGATAATTGCTGATCGTGCTCTTTGATCTCCGCATATTTTCTGGGGTCCATTAAATCTGGACCCAGGACCGGGATAGGAATTGGTTGGCTGGGTTCTTTGTTATACCAGCTTGCGTTCTTCAATGATTGGTGATCTATTTTTTTCTGCAAAGCAATCAAGCCGTTCATCAAACTTTGTGGGGTTGGAGGGCAACCCGGAATATAGACATCCACCGGTATATATTTATCGACACCAGAAACAACGTTATAGCCCTCTTTGAATGGTCCACCACCGGAAGCACAGGCACCCATCGCAACCACATAGCGCGGCTCCGCAATTTGATTATATAAACGGACAATCTGGGGCATCATCTTTTTAGTTACCGTCCCAGAAACAATCATGAAATCAGCTTGTCGTGGGCTGGCGCGCATGACTTCCATTCCAAACCGGGAGAAATCAAAGCGGCTGGCCGCCGTACAAATCATTTCAATTGCACAACAAGCAAGCCCAAACATCATCGGCCATAGCGAGCTTCTGCGACTCCAGTTGTAGATACGATCAATTGTGGTAATAGCAACTGCACCTTGAATTTCAGGGGATATATCGTAACCCGGGGAAAAGAGCTCCTCATTATTCATGATTGGTGACCTTTTTTGAATTAATATTGATCCATTTCCAATACTTCATCAAAATATAGTTCATTACAAATCAAAAATTAGATTTAATCCACCCTTTTTGAATTTTATCACTGAAGAGCAACCTGTCAAGCGTCAATTAAATAAATAATTATTTGATTAATTCATATATAAAGATTATAATTCAATGCATGCAAGGGTCTACCAGGCAAAGCATTCTGGAATATCTCTTAAAGTATCACACAGCCACTTCCGCTGAATTGAGTGAGGCATTCCACTTTACAAAAGAAAATATAAGGCACCATCTCAATATCCTGTTGTATGAAGGATTGATTGAAGTATTACCAGAAACAACCATAACTCGAAACCAGCCTGGCCGCCCAAATCTGGTTTATCACATTCATTTGGAAAACCAGCCAGGGAATATGGTTCAACTGGCAGTCGTTTTATTCCGTACTTACCTGGAGAATCTCAAATCAGAACCTGAAAAGCAAGCGGGACTGAAAAAACTTGCCAAAATACTTTTCCCGTCGTCTGACAAAGATATAAAACCGACCCAGCTTTATAATCAGTCCATTGAACGACTTAATCAGCACGGCTACCAAGCCAGATGGGAAGCTCATCATGAAGGACCACTTTTTAGTTTCAGAAATTGTCCCTATGCTACTGCTCAAAAAGAACAGCCAGAATTATGCCAGATGGATTCATTCATTCTTGAAAACCTTTTAGGCTCTCCAGTCAACCAGGTTACAAAAATGAATTTCAATGGCAAAAATCCACCATCCTGTATTTTTAGTTTAGATTTTCTTAAAACATAAAAACGCAGATTTAGTCTCAAAGCTCTTTTACTTTATACCATTTTGAAATGAACAAGTCCTTTAACAGTGCAAATGTGAAAAACCTAAATCGGCGAGATTTTATCAAGCTTTCAGCTTATTCTCTGCTTGGAGCATCCCTGGCCATCGTTGGTATCAGTTACGTCACGAATATCGAACCCTCTAATATAGAAATCACTCATATCAACTTAAAATTACCCAACCTGGATCGGTCATTTAATGGTTTCCGACTTGCCCAAGTTAGTGATTTTCACCTTGATCACTGGATGACCTCCCAACGATTGGAATCTATATTTCAAATGGTCTTGGGAGAGAAGCCCGATTTGGTAGCTATCACAGGTGATTTTATTACATACCACGAACATACCAAAGGTTTAAAGAATCCGTTTTTGACCGATCTGTCTTCAGCTTTAAGCATCCTCAGCCCACATCAACCCACTTTGGGTGTCTTAGGAAATCATGATCATGAAATTGGAGCCCCTCTTATCCATGATGCCCTTGCTAACGGTCATATCACCGATTTATCGGATTCAGTCTACTCTATCAAGCAAGGCTCATCTTCGCTCCACTTTGCTGGTATGGATTCTTTTGACATGTACGGCAGAGCCATTTATGATTTTAATGGTCTCGTAAACAAAACTCCATCCACTGGGGCAGCAATTCTGTTAACACATTATCCAGATCTTGCTGATCAGACTGCAGCTACTGGCCGGTTTGATTTGCAAATTTCAGGTCATTCCCACGGTGGACAGGTAATCGCCCCGTTCTATGGTCCGATTTATATACCAGAAGGTGCCCGCAAATATCCGATAGGATTATATCGAATTGGGTCGATGTTCCATTACACTAATCGTGGCCTTGGAATGGTAGGCATTGAAGTACGTATCAACTGCCGACCGGAGATAACTATTTTCCATTTGCAATCCAGTTAATAAATAATCTGCTTTAATTGATACTATATATCCTATTGTAAGATATTATTTTCCTCGCTATAATGGGTTTGCCTTTCAGGTTAGTTTTATTAGCGTGGTCCAGATCTAAAAATAGATTTTATCAGTACCTAAAGGAGAATAGGATTATGGCTGAAAAAAGAGGACGTTTCTGGCTACTGGTCGGAGGCATTGTGGCAGGAGGATTAGTGGTTGCAGGTGTTGCATTGCTATCTGCACCGCAATCGGGGGTTGAAACCCGAAATATGCTGCGAAATAAAGGCCTTGAGATGAAAGATAAAGTTATCTCCGATGCCGCTGTTACCCGACAATTTGCAGAAAAAACACTAATGGATGTACGCGAGCGTGCAAATGAAGTAATTCACCGCAGCCGGACTTCTTCGGAAAATCTCGTCGAGGGTGAGGTTTAATCTAAACCATTGCCGCAAAACTAATTCAAATCAGTTTTTTTGAATAAAGAACACCAGACGGTAGAAAATTACACCGTCTGGTGTTTTATAATCACATACCAGCTAAATTGGACCATTGTATACTTGCTGAAAATCTGATATCGTAAAAAATTATACTTCATTGACATTGTCAAAGAATAGTCTAAAATACAACCAGTATGATTAAGACGATCGCATTCGACGCTGATGATACCCTCTGGCACAATGAGCCGCTCTATGATCAGGCCAGGATTCAATTCTGCAACATCCTCTCAGGATATCAAACCTCTGAAATATTAGAAAACCGGCTAAGCCAGATTGAAATCGGTAATATTCAATACTACGGATATGGAATAAAAAGTTTCACATTATCCATGGTTGAAGCGGCAATTGATCTTAGCGCTGGACAGATAAAAGGCCATGAAATTCAGGACATTCTTGATATTAGCAGACAGATGCTTGCAGCCGAAGTACCCCTTTTCGAAAATTCAATAAATGTGTTAGAGGCGCTACATTCAGATTACGATTTAATATTAATTACAAAAGGGGATCTATTTGAACAAATTAGAAAAGTAGAAAGATCTGGCTTAGCAAGATATTTTCGTTTGATTGAAGTTCTTGAAGATAAAACAGAAAATAGTTACCGCACTCTCTTAGAAAAGTACGACATCGATCCCGCCACATTCCTGATGGTCGGAAATTCCATTCGATCAGATATACTACCGGTTTTAAAAATAGGTGGACAGGCAATTTATATTCCTTATGCAACCACCTG
>DATFYI010000011.1:0-32949 GCA_035315125.1 Anaerolineaceae bacterium
CCGGAACTATTTCGAAAAGGCAGCCGGACGCTGCCTTGCATCAAACAATTATAGCTCATTACTCTTCATTACCTGGCTCAACCATTCTAATCGTGGAACAGGCTTGAATAGTGCTCCAGCTTATTCTGACTTTATGGATTGGTCTGATTCGTGCTTTTCACTTTCCAGTGCAGGCTTTTGTTGATTGCGCCGTAATATGGAGATTGAGAAAGCTATTGCAACAATGGTGATTGCCAGTAAACCCAACTCGATCAATGTGTTTTGAAAAAGCAGCGGCTGGTTTTCAATTTTGGTGCTCTCGGCAGTAATAACCAGCATACGTCGGATAGCAGCAATCGCTCCAACAATCAAAAAAGGCTCCGCTTGTAACGTATGTGACTCGATTGAGATTGTAACCGTATAAACGATCTCCATGGTCATCATCACTAAAAGAACGCTGTCGAGTATATCGATCGCCTGGTCCTTGATCGTGCCAGCTATTACGGAGTTTATCAGAGTTTGAACACTAGAGATGAGTAACAAAATTGCGAGTAATGCCAGTACGATAGCAATAGCGAATAATACAACGGTTTCAGTACGCTTTAGAAATCCTGCCAGAGCAAGCTGTGTGTGTGATTCGTTATTGGACATATAGAACTTCTTTCTTAATGATTAATGTTGGTTATATAAAAGATAAATTATATCCTGAATTCGTTTATAATAGAATTCTCAAGAATAGGAAATATTAAAATATATTCTGAGCAGCTTAAACAAAAAAGCGGGAGATCTTCATCCCGCTGCTAATTATCAATGCCAGAAGATCTGGCAGGTTTACGAACGGACTATTTGCCCAGGGCAGATAGCTGTTTCATCAAGCGGCTCTTACGGCGAGCAGCATTATTCTTGTGAAGAACCCCTTTTTGTGCAGCTTTATCCAGCTCGCTGACTGCTACTATAATGGCTTCCGCACTGGTGGCTTTCTCGCCACTCTCTAATGCAACACGCGCTTTTGCAACAAAAGTACGGGCACGCCCCCGCACAACACGGTTGCGAACACGTTTCTTTTCGTTCTGCTTGTTGCGCTTAATTTGAGATTTAATATTTGCCAAAGTCGATCCTCCAAAAAATCATTGCGTTTGATAACGAACGTTCATTTTACCTGATGGCGGCTGATTTGTCCAGCTTTTCCCTGTTTCTCGCGTATTATTGGCCCAGACTGGTCTGTAAACCCAAGATTAATTGCTGTTTTTCAGCGGGCGTCAGATGCGCGGCTGGATGTTCGAGCAAGTAATAGAATGGTGGCATTGAACCGCGATTGATGGTCTCGGCAATATCGCCGACACCTCTCTCTCCGCCTCGACCAGTAGTGGTCGCCGAAGGCGCCCAGGTCGAAAAGTTGAGCCGGCTGCGGCCTTCATCCACATCGTGCTGAACCAGCCATGAAACCGGCGCAATGTTGCTATACCAGGGCCAGATCGTTTCGTTGCTATGACAATCGAAGCAGGCCCGCCGGGCCAGCGCCAGGGTCTGTAGGCTGTTCCATTTCGGCTGGCTCGCTCCCGGTGGATTAGTATGGTTTCTACCGTATGGCACCAGTTGGATTAATAAAAAAACGACAACAAACGCAGCTAGTAAAATGCCATACCCAATCCAGCATCCTCTTTTTGACATCTCTAATCTCCCCGTGTAAGAAAAAAAGCCATTCCCTCTCCAACGAGTGAAAAGGGAATGGTTAAAGAATCGACGATAAGTTGCTTCCGAGTGACCACCTACCGCAAAAAACAGGAATGCTTATTTATCCTGTAAAGCCGCCAGGCCGGGCAACTCCAGGCCTTCCAGCATTTCAAGGGAAGCACCGCCGCCGGTTGAGATCCACGTGATCTTATCCGCCAGTCCGGATTCCTGGATGGCTGCGCCCGAATCGCCACCGCCTATGATGCTGATTGCACCGCTATCGGCGACTGCCTTGGCTATATCAAAAGTCCCCTTGGCAAACTCGGGAAATTCAAAGACGCCCATCGGGCCGTTCCAAACTATCGTGCCGGCCCCTTTGATCACTTTGGAATAAGCAGCCACGGTGTCAGGCCCAATATCGAGTATGCGCCAGCCCGCCGGCACATTGCCTACTGGCATCACTTTCATTTGGGCATCGGCAGCATACTTGTCACCCAGCACCATGTCGACCGGCAGGTGTAGTTTGGTGCCCCCCAGCTTGAGCAGTTCTTTGGCAGTATCCAAGGCGTCATCTTCCACCAGGGAATCTCCTATCGTCAGGCCCTGGGCTTTGAAGAAGGTGTTTGCCATGCCGCCGCCGATCAGGATGGTATCAGCTTTGGTGAGCAGATTGCGGATCACGCCAATTTTATCGCTGACCTTTGCGCCACCCAGGATGGCTACTAATGGCCGTTTGGGGTCATCAATCGCCTGACCCAGGTAGCGGATTTCTTTTTCCATCAATAAACCGGCTACGGCCGGCAGGAAATGAGCTACGCCTTCGGTAGAAGCATGTGCACGGTGCGCTGAGCCAAAGGCATCGTTCACATAAATGTCTGCCAGCGAGGCCAGCTTGCGAGCAAATTCCATGTCATTCTTTTCTTCTTCCGGATGAAAACGGGTGTTCTCCAGTAATAGCACTTCGCCCGGCTTGAGCGCCTTGGCAGCCGCTTCGGCAGTTGGACCAACGCAATCATCGGCAAAAGCTACAGGTTTACCCATCATTTTACTCAGGTAATCCGCAACCGGTTTTAGCGAATATTTTGGATCCGGCCCACCCTTGGGGCGACCCAGGTGAGAGCAGAGGATAACTGCCGCACCATGCTGCAGCAAATAATCAATGGTCGGTTGAGCAGCTCGAATGCGGGTATCATCTCCAACCTTTCCATCATTCATCGGGACGTTGTAGTCCACCCGCACCAATACTTTCTTGCCTTTTACGTCAATATCTTCAATTGTCTTCTTATTGAACATGATAACCTCCCACAAAATAACACGTAATGCGCAACCTGACTCATCCGGGGATCAGCAGATTGCGCATCACGGCAAGGTCTTTCTCCTGAGAACTTATTTTGAATTAGAGCGATTTGGCCATTAATACTGCCAGATCAGTTGTGCGGCAGGAGTAACCCCATTCATTATCATACCAGGCTACTACCTTGACCATGTTGCCGCTTATCACCATGGTGGTCGGCCCATCCACGATCGAGGAGCGAGCATCGCCTTTGAAGTCCATCGAGACCAGTGGCTCTTCGGTGTAGCCGAGGATGCCCTTCATGGAGCCTTCGGAGGCTGCTTTGAATAAAGCATTCAATTCAGCAACCGAAGTGGGTTTCTCAACATCGGCCACAAAATCAACCACCGAGACGGTGGGGGTTGGCACCCGTAAAGAGTAACCGTCAAATTTACCCTTCAGATCAGGGATCACCAGCGAAAGGGCTTTGGCAGCTCCGGTTGTGGTCGGAATAATATTGAGCGCTGCGGCGCGGGCACGACGCAGGTCTTTGTGGGCCAGATCCAGGATACGCTGGTCATTGGTGTAGGAATGGATGGTGGTCATAAAGCCACGCTGAATCTTTAAGTTGTCGTGCACCACTTTAGCGGCCGGGGCCAGACAGTTGGTCGTACAAGAAGCATTGGAGACAACATTGTGCTTGGCGGGATCGTACTTATCATCATTTACGCCCATGACGATGGTGATATCTTCATTCTTGGCGGGGGCAGAGATGATCACTTTCTTGGCGCCGCCGGCATCGATGTGGATACGCGCCCCAGCCTTGCCTTTGGCCGGATCGCCAATGGCATCGGTGAATAAACCGGTTGACTCAATCACGATCTCAACGCCCAAGTCAGCCCAATGCAGCTTGGCCGGGTCCTTCTCGGCGAAGACATGGATGGTATCGCCATCCACCACCAGATTATTCTCGACGACTTCGACTTTGCCGGGATAGATGCCGTAGTTCGAATCGTACTTGAACAGGTGAGCATTTGTCTGCGAATCGAACAGATCATTAATCGCTACAACTTCCAGCTCGCTGTTGTGCCGTTCCTTGATAGCTTTTAATACCTGCCGGCCAATACGGCCAAATCCATTGATACCAATTTTGGTTTTCATTATTGCACCTCCATATGTAGATAGTGATTTGTTTTACTATGCCAAATGCATAGCAGTATCCAAAATATGCTAATTACTCTCCGCTTTGCTGATCAGAGGGCCTGTCTTTTCATAATACAGGTCGAGTATTGTCTGAGCCAGCTTATTGGAGTTATGACGCCAGGGATAATCTTCATCAATCAAATCCGCAGGATAGGACACAAACTGTTGGTCAAGATCTAGATCAGGCAGGACCCATTCAATGTCGGCTGGCAACTTTTTCGAAAAATTTTGGTTGTAAATGAGCATATCAAAAAAATGATCCCCAACGTGTTTTTCAATAGTTCTTGCATGGTCACTGCAGCTAAAGGAATCAGTTTCACCAGGTTGGGTAGCCACATTGCAAACAAAAAATTTTAGTGCCCGGCTGGCTCGGATAGCATCAGCCAGGTCCGGTACCAACAAATTCGGCAAAATACTGGTGTAAAGGCTGCCAGGACCAATAACAATGATATCAGCAGCCAGTATAGCTTGCAAGGCAGGAGGATAAGCCAGTGGATTATTGGGCTCAAGCCATACCCTTCGTATCTGTCCGGCTGCCTGAGGAATGCGGCTTTCACCCTGTATTCGCACTTCTCCTTCCAAATTCGGAATGCGAACGTCCGCCACCAATCGAACGTCATGCAAAGTAGAAGGCAGTACCCGCCCCTGAACCGCAAGTACACGGCCTGACTCGGCCACGCCTTCTTCAAAACTACCTGTGATCTCAGCCAAAGCGGTGATCAATAGATTACCAAGCGTGTGTCCGCTGACGCCAGCCCCCTCTGCAAAACGGTATTGGAATATTTGGGTAAGTAAGGCTTCGTCATCCGAAAGAGCTGCAAGACACTGGCGGATATCTCCAGGCGGCAGAACTCCGATGCTCCGGCGCAGCTCACCGGAAGAGCCGCCATCATCCGCAACAGTCACAATCGCCGTCAGATTGTGTGAATAATATTTTAAGCCACGCAGCAGAGTTGAAAGCCCGGTACCACCTCCAATTGCAACAATCCTGGGGCCTCTATCCTTACGCCGGTAAGTAGTCATGGTATCCAGGATGCCTTTGCCTGGCCGCATAAATGGTTTAAGCAAGCTTCGGTTTAATCCCCAGGTACCCAGCAGGATGATCGAGACCCCAAATCCTCCAAAAAGCACAACCCGCAGCGGACGATCCAGAAAACGCAGTGAAGCCGTTGATAATACGGGTACCAACCAGTTATTCGGTGTCGTACGGTAGATTTCCAACAAAAACATTGCAAAGCCAACGCCGAAAAGCGTGGTTCCTGCCAGGATTAATGCGATCCAACGCTTTACTCCCAATCCCGGTTTTAACCAGCGCAATTCTTGCTGGAATTTCATCCACAAACGCCTATACCAGACGGTCCCCTGTATACGCATAGTTTGTAAATGATAGCAGCCTTTCTCACTGACGTCAACGATTCAGGCCAATGAACAATTTGTCCAGACAGATAATCAAGTAGATGGGTTCAACCGGCAGTTTCAAAACAGCGGTCTTATTCCAAGGATTTCAAAACTCAAATTAAAATGAGAAAAGTGCTATAATTTTACCTCGTGAAGACTTATCTGGCGGCTGACGTGGGTGGGACTCATATTCGTGTCGGACGTTATCCGGTTGAGGGCACTGAACCGATTAGCCTAAAACGGATCACAACCCATGGGGAAGGTGACGCAACAGATCGTTTAATTAATCTGATTGAAGAAATGCTTCCCGGTGATGATTCTGTGGCCGGGTTGGCAGTGGCTGCACCCGGGCCGCTTGACCCCAAAGCCGGTATTATCTTTTCATCTCCCAACATACCTGGGTGGGTTAATTTTCCACTGCGCAAAATACTTGAGAACCGTTTCCACATCCCGGTCGAATTAGGCAATGATGCCAATATGGCAACCCTGGGCGAATGGCAATATGGGGCCGGACGTGGGCATCATCATATGATTTTCATGACGATCAGCACCGGAATTGGCGGCGGCGTCATAGATGATGACCGGCTGGTATTGGGCCATCGTGGTCTGGCCACCGAGCTAGGTCATGTGACTCTGATCCCGGAAGGACCCATGTGTGGCTGTGGCCAGCGCGGTCATCTGGAAGCTTTAGCCTCTGGGACTGCCATTGCCCGCTATGTTTCCGAACAATTAAAGCTTAATTATCCTTCTTCCCTTAAATCCATCCAATACCCTTCCGCAAAGGATATCAGCCTGGCAGCCCAAAATGGGGATGCCCTGGCAATCGAGGCGCTGGCACGTTCGGGTAGCTATATTGGCCAGGCGCTGGCAAATTATTTACACATTTTTAACCCAACTGTTGTGGTATTCGGTGGGGGTGTAACTCTTAGCGGAAGTTATCTGCTGGATCCCTTGCGCAAATCGCTTGCCCGCCGTGTTATGTCGCCGGCTTATTTGGCTGACCTTCAAATCAAAACCGGCGAGTTGGGGGACGACGCCGGTTTACTTGGCGCACTTGCGTTAGTCCGCAGCCTGCACCCTCTCTGTTAAGAAACGAACTGAACCAATAAAACTTTGAGGCTGGTTCGCTTTTTCGGACCGGCCTTTTTAACCGCTGCACTTACCCCGTAATCGGTTAGCCTACACAAGTAGCGGGTGCTATAATATTAAATACATTGCTTTGCGAGAATCTGTCTTATTTATAGGACATTCCCTCGTTTATGCCACTTTTTTTATCCTGAACAGGACAAAGGAGGATTATCATGGAAACGTTAAACTTACCAGGGCCTTTAGCCAGAGCCATTATCGAGAGGGACCATGCAGTTATTTCTCCCTCTTATCCGCGTAGTTATCCTTTCGTAATGGATCGCGGGCGAGGTTCGCAAGTCTGGGATGTAGATGGCAACCGTTTTCTGGATTTTGCCGCCGGTATTGCAGTCGTATCAACCGGTCACAGTCATCCTGAGGTTGTCAAAGCAATCCAGGAACAGGCCGAAAATTTCATTCATATCTCTTCAGATTTTTATCACCCTAAATGGGTGAAACTAGGAGAGGAGCTCAGTCGTATAGCTCCTTTTAAAGAGCCAGCAATTTCATTTATGACAAATTCCGGGACAGAAAGCGTCGAAGCCGCCATAAAATTAGCCCGTTACAACACCGGGCGCAGCCAATTTATTGGATTTTTAGGCGGATTTCATGGCCGGACTATGGGAGCAGTTACATTTACTGCCAGCAAACCCAGCTATCATAAAGGTTTTTATCCCCTCATGAATGGGGTTGTCCACGCTCCATTTCCGGATCCGTATCGTCCCATTCTGCAAATTCGACCCGGAGAAGATTATGGAAATGCCGCGGTACGCTATATCGAGGAAGAAATTCTGGGGAAGGTTGTTCCAGGCGAAGAAGTAGCCGCCGTGCTGGTCGAGCCGATCCAGGGTGAAGGCGGTTATATTATTCCTCCAGACAGCTTTTTCCCGGCCTTACGTAAGCTGTGTGACCATTACGGCATCCTGCTGATAGCCGATGAGGTACAGTCCGGTATGGGCCGCACCGGAAAATGGTGGGCTATTCAGCATTTCGATGTTGAACCGGATATCGTCTGTACGGCCAAGGGCATCGCTTCAGGAGTCCCATTAGGTGCGATGATTGCACGTCGCAGCATAGTTACCTGGCCTACCGGGTCGCATGGCAATACTTTTGGGGGAAACCCATTAGCTTGCGCGGCTGCTCTGGTAACAATAGATTTGATTGAGAAATTATATTTGCAAAACGCCAGTGTGGTCGGAGAATATACACTGGATGCTCTGTCCGAAATCATGGAACGGCATGCGAGTATCGGTAATGTGCGCGGTGTCGGTCTGATGATTGGGATAGAATTCGTAGCCGACCGGCTCACCAAAGAACCCGCCGCCTGTTTGCGAGATCGTATCGTTGAACTGGCGTTCCAACGCGGCCTGCTCACTTTGGGTGCAGGGAAAAGCACAATCCGCATTTCCCCGGCCTTATGTATCACCCAGTCCGAAATCGATGAAGGTCTGGAAATTTTGGAAGAAGCAATTACACTGGCCGAGAAAGGTTCTTAGCAAGCATGCTGCCCGATTCCCGTGTCCGTCAGCGTGATTATTTATTGGAAATTGCCCAGGCGCTGACCCAGGAACTTGACCTGGATAAGCTACTCGAGCGCATTTTGATCATCTCGATTGAAATGCTGGCTGGACAGGCTGGGCTGATTGCATTACGCTCCCTGACGGGGGGCTGGCGTGTAAGAGTTTCTAACGGCCTACCCCCCGCCTTTCTGCGTTATGTAGAGACGCTACTTATGCAGGTTTCACCGGATTCGGGAAACCCGGAAAATTATGAGCTGCCTGAGATTAACCGCCGCCTGGCACACCTGACTTTCACCGCCAGCATGGGGCTGCTGACCGGCGTGGCTCTGCCATTGGTAGCACGGAATAAAGTAGTCGGAGTAATCTTTATCTTCCGCGGCTATCCGGGTGGTTTTTCCGCAAATGATCGCTCTGTTTTAAAAAGTTTCGCATCAACGGCTGCCATTGCCGTTCAAAATGCCCAGTTATACAGCCAGGTAAATGAAGAGAAACAGCGCCTGGATGCTTTGCTAGATTCTGCAGCAGATGGAATATTGATTTTTGCCTCCGACAACCGGGTAGACCGCTGCAACCTTGCTTTCGCCCGACTTTCAGGCAGCACCCCTGAAGAAATTCTTACAAAACGACATGAACAAATTATCCAATGGGCCAATCCACCCCAGGGCCTGACACTCGAGCAGGCCGAGGCAGGCGGCTGGCCGCTTACCCCCCATGCCCAGCTTTATGTAGAAGGCGATCTTAAACGTAAAAACGATCAAGCGCCTCTGCCAGTTGGCATTACCTATGCGCCGCTGCTTTCGAAAGAAGGGGCTCTGCTGAACATTATCGTTACAGTGCGGGATATCAGTCATTTTCGGCAGGCAGATGAATTAAAGAGCGCCTTTATTTCGATCGTCAGCCATGAATTGAAAACGCCTGTGGCATTGATCAAAGGATATGTCAGCACATTGCGGCGGGAAGATGCTAATTGGGACCGCTCGATTGTGGAAGATAGTCTGGCGGTGATCGAAGAAGAAGCAGACCGCCTGACACAAATGATCGAAAACTTGTTGGATGCTTCCCGGCTAGAGGCTGGTGGTTTTCCGATCAAACGCTCGGATGTTAACCTGCCAGATCTGGTCAGACGAATTACAACCCGTTTTCAAACTCAAACCACGCGCCACACCCTGAAAGTTGATTTTCCGGAAAACTTTCCGGTTGTGTTGGCAGACGAAACCCGTCTGGAGCAGGTATTCTCGAATTTGATCTCAAATGCAATTAAATATTCTCCGGATGGCGAGATCCGTATAAGCGGCCAAATCCGTCCAGATAATGTAATCCTATGCGTCAGCGACCAGGGACCGGGCATCGCCGCGGAAGATATTCCGCACGTTTTCGATCGTTTCTACCGTGCCCCGGATATGGCTCGCCACACCAAGGGAGCCGGCCTGGGTCTATACTTAAGTCGGGCCATTATCGAAGCACACGGCGGGCGCATGTGGGTGGATAGTGAAGCAGGCAAAGGCGCCAGAATCTGTTTTTCACTACCCAGATGATTTATAAAATTGCATAATGCAACCTTGAAGGATGGTATAATCCTTGAAATTCTAGGTTTTAAGAGAGAAACATGGCTCAAACTCGTACTACGTGTCCACGCTGCCACCAGCCTGTGACAGTCGATGTGGAACAATTATTTGATCTCAATACAGATCCCCAGGCCAAACAACGGCTGATGAGCGGCCAATTCAACCATATTCATTGTCCTAATTGCGGCTATGAAGGCCCTCTCAGTGTTCCGATTGTCTATCACGACCCCAACAAAGAACTTCTATTAACTTATTTTCCACCTGAAATGGGTTTACCGCTGAATGAACAGGAACGCATGATCGGGCCTTTAATTAATCAGGTTGTCAACAAGCTACAACCTGAGAAACGCAAGGCTTATTTGTTCCGCCCACAGACCATGTTAACACTCCAAACAATGGTCGAACGGATTTTAGAAGCCGATGGGATTACCCGCGAGATGCTTCAGGCGCAGCAGCAACGTGTCAACCTGCTGCAACGGCTGCTCAGCACGGCACCAGAAAGTCGCTCTGATCTGATCCATCAGGAAGAACAGTTGATCGACGAAAACCTATTTGGCATCCTATCTCGCCTGGCAGAAGCTGCTATGGCCCAAGGTGATCAACAAACCGCCCAACAGCTCGCTGCTCTCCAAAAACAATTATTGGCAGAGACAAAAGTTGGTAAAGAAATTCAGAGCCAAGCGTTGGAAGCACAGGAAGCCATCCGATCACTGCAGGAGGCCAGTAAAAAAGGCCTGACCCATGAAAAACTACTCGATCTGATCGTAAATGCTCCAACTCCCACTCGTCTATCAACTTTAGTCAGTATGGCGCGCAATGGATTAGACTACACTTTCTTCCAACTCCTGACAGAAAAAATCGATAAATCAAGTGGGGATGAGAAGGAAAGACTGACCACCCTGCGCTCCCAGTTGATCGAGATGACGGCAGAGATCGACAAGGCAGTTCAAGAACAGGCAAGCCAGGCCCGCAAGCTGCTGGAAACAATCCTGGCTGCCCCGGATATCGAACAAGCCACTTCCCAGAACCTTGATACTATCAGCGATTCTTTTGTTGAAATCCTGCAAGCTGACTTGCAAACTGCACGCCAGAAAGGCGACCTGGAACGCAGCGCAAAACTCCAAAAAATCCTCAAAGTCCTGCAAGAGGCCAGCGCTCCACCACCCGAAGTGGCTCTGATCGAAGAACTGATGGATACAAAAGACGATGAATCGCTCCGCAAAGTATTAGAAGCGAATGCCGATCAAATCACGCCAGAGTTTTTGCAAATGTTGAACAGCCTGATTGTTCAGAGTGAAAGCCAGGGCCAACCGCCTGAATTTATGACCCGCCTGCAAACAGTCTACCGCAGCGCCCTTCGTTTTTCGATGCAAGCCAATTTCAATAAGAAATCATAAACTTGCAAATATTGCTAGCTATTTTTCGGGATTATCCAGTCTGACCCCGTGACCGCGCACCGTGACTATGTAACCCTGGGTTGGGTCGAGCATCGCCAGACGGTCGCGCAAACGGCGAATCAGCGCGTCTAAAGCCTGCTCGGACACTCCAAACGACTCTTGATCACCCCAGGTCGCTACGATTAGATCCTGCCTGGATACCACTCGACCCTGTTGTTCATAAAGTGCCTGTAATAAACGAAATTGTGGCACAGATAAGGGTGGAATCACTTCTTTTTGGTTAATCCAGACCCTTCGCGAGCGGCTTTCAAGATACAACTTGCCATATCGTTCCGGCTCGCCTACTGGTAGTTTACTAGAGTCCATCGGCATGGTTGCATCAGAGCTCAAATATACGAAATTTTGCTGAAGGGCTATCTGAATCGTATCCCCATCCTGTAGAAAGCATGGTTCGCTGATCATCTTTCCATTATGGAAAGTGCCATTCTTACTACCCAGATCTTCTAATAAAACCCCATCCACCCCTGGAGTAACTCGGGCATGATAGCGCGATACTAGCCTGTCTGGTATAACAACATCACAAGATGCATCCCTTCCAATAGTCAAAGTTCTGGCAATCAACCATCTTTGGCCGTTGAGCGGTCCAATTTGACCGATCAGTACGGGAAGCTCAGACCCTGTACCCGCCATGATCATCCTCCACTTGAAATAACTATGAGATCTTTCGATCAATCCGCAAATCACCTGCTCGAAGTATAATATAGCAGATAATTGATCTTTTGTGTTATCATGGATCAAGATCATCTTAGATGGCCCGCCAGGGATACGCCGGAAGCAACATCAGGTCAGGGTCATCTAATCATCGAGGACGTTAAGGGAGTCGCGTCATGCCAGTTCCGCTTAAGGCCGGGGAAGTATTGCGCGGCCGTTATCGCATTAATCGTATTATTGGTCAAGGGGGTATGGGTAGTATTTACCTTGCAGATGACCTGCGATTGGAGGGTCGTCAATGTGCCCTGAAAGAAGTTGAAAATGATCGCTCCTTGACGCCAGAACTGTTACGCGAAACACGAGATCAGTTCTTACGTGAAGCAACTGTTCTAGCGCGATTGGATCACCCAAATATCCCCAAAGTCTCAGATTTCTTCTCAATCGGTATTCGCGATTACCTGATCATGGATTTTGTACCTGGTAAAGATTTGCGCACACTGATGATCGAGGCGCGTCAATCTGGGACTTTTTTAGATGAAGTAGATGTTTTAAATTGGGCTGAACAACTGGCGGATGCGTTGATCTATTTGCACAGCCAGACGCCACCAATACTTCATCGCGACATCAAACCCAGCAATCTTAAGCTTACCCCAAATGGACAACTTAAGCTGGTAGATTTTGGCCTGGTAAAAGTGCTTGCGCCAGGCGAGGTTACCATCACAATCTTGCAAGGGCAGGGAACGGCTTTATATACACCGCTAGAGCAGTATGGCGGCGATCGCGGTCATACCGATGTGCGCACCGATATCTATGCGTTTGGTGCTACGCTTTATCATCTCCTCACCAATCAGCCTCCACCAGACGCCCGCGAGCGATTTTTAAACCCGGAGAGCCTGACACCGCCACGCCAGATAAATCCGGAAATCAGCGCACGCACTGAAAAGGCCATTTTGTGGGCCATGAGCCTTCACCCAGATGAACGCCCGGATAGCATCGAACATTTTCGCCAAAGTTTGTTGGGAGATCGTCCGGTTCCTCTGGTACGCTCTGCTACTCGTCCAGTCCGTCTCAAAGACGTCTTGAATTCCACACCAGAACGTACACTTGTATGGGTCACAATCGGTCTGACTCTGGTTACGCTGCTTACTTCTTTGATGAAGTAGTCATATGGTCAATGGTTGTCCGGGCTCGTTTATCAATCCAATATCGCCACAAAATCCCGCATAACCAACCCAATAATATTCCACATAAAGTGACAATCAAAGCCTCGGGCGTCAAAATCCGGGTGGTCGGGTCCAATTTGCCATATGGACTGTTTTCTATATAAATATATGCTACCAATCCTCCAAATGCAGATAACAAACCCCAGCGTACCCCCCAGCGTAAGGATATTCGCTTGGATCCATACCAATAGATTGCGGCTGCACAACCCCATATCAGCAGTATAGATAGAAACCATCGACCAAAAGAGATGCCTGCCGGCGTCTCGGGTATAGGAGTGGGAGTAGGAGTATTTGTCGGGGTTAGAGTCATGGTCGGCTGTTGTGTTGCTGTCGGTACAGTTGTGGGTGCAATCGCGGTAATGGCTGCCGATTGTCCAGGGGAAATATTCAGGCTGAGGATATCAGATACCATCGCCGGGTCGCTTTGCACCCGGATATTCATTAAGCCCGAGTTCTGGATAAGGAATGCTGCATGCGCAATTCCTGCATTGGTAGTTGTATCTATTTGCTGCACACTGTTGGTTTCGCCGACGGTGGTCATAATAAAATGTACGACCGTTCCATCAGGAACGAGATTATGATTATGATCAATAATCGGACCGGTTCGCAGCGGAAGTGTGTCGCCAATCTTGAAAGTAGGGATTGGAGTGGGGGAAATTGTGCTGGCAGGTGGAGTGGACGTACTGTGCGCCTGTGAAAACCCTGGTTCATCGACAAATAAAGGAATTACCTGGCTGGGGTCCGGTGAAGTTGCAACAGATAAATCATATCCAACCCCCGGAACACTTACCGGAAGCGCCCCGGTCGGCGCCAGTTCCTGAAAGAGTACACGTGCAGCCACATCAATCAAAGCCGGCGTCTTACTATAAAGCACATAATAAGCTGTCAGCTTTGAGATATCAGTAGCATCAAGATAATAAGGCGCGTTAAACGCAAAAACAATTACTTTTTTATTCCGCAAAAGATCCGGCTGTTCTGAAAGCAGGCGACGCAGGGCTCCCGAATCTGGAACATCGGCTTCTACGTCTAAAGTCGAAAAAACGACCCAATCCGCCAGACGAAGGTCACTCAACATCGGGGGTGTTTGAGTGCCAGTCGGCGGCGTCCCAAGCAACAATTTAGTAAGATCGCTGAAAGCATACGAGGATAGGTGCGTTTGCATCACCTGTCCGCCTGCGCGTGGGCCATATAACTTAAGCACTGAATTCTGAAGCGCATCGACCGCCAATGCCGATTGGTCCTGGCATTGGCTGCACTGTTTGGCAGTCCTCGTATCCGTAATAAAAACAATCCGTTCCCTTAACTGGGGAGGGCGCGGCAGAATTGAGCTTATCTCGCTGGGGTCCGGGCTGATTAAAGTGACTGCTTTTTGGGCTACGTCAAATGTAACCTGCTGTGACTGTCCGATCTTTGCCAATCCATCCTGGGATGGAATTACGCTCTGCGGATCGAAATTTGGATACAAGCGATACTTAGCAGTCAAAATGCGCTGCACCGAAAGGTCTACTCTTTGAGAAAAGGCCGGATCAACTCGATATTTTTGGGCAAACAATTGCAGTATACGAAGGATGGTCGTATAGCTGTCTGGGTCGCCTGTCGAAGTGATGTTATCCATATAAAGCATATCGTTTCCGGCCAGAAAAGCATTTTGAGCAATCTGGCGAGAATCGAAATTATTTCCGGTCGGATCAAAGAAACGTCGCACCGCCTGGCTGCCAAGATCATCGCTGACCATTAATCCGCCATTCTGGCGCCAGGAAGTAAAGGCCGGGAGCGCCATTAACTGATCCAGAGCAGTCCGGTCAAAACTGACCGGCAGGGTTGTATCTCTTATGTTGCCTTGAAAACCCTGGTAGCGGATATTGGAAACCAAAAGGCCATCTGTTGTGGCAGCCGCGCTAGGTGAATTGCCGGTGACGGCAAAAAATGGAGCCAGCTCAATTTGTTTAAGTTGCTCAAGCGATTTGCGCACCGTTGCCACTTCCTCTTCGGGAGGACGGTCCGATCCGCCATTTCCCGGAAAGTGTTTGGCAATCACTATCATCTCGCCACCGCTACCGCTGTGAATGCCTTGAATATACGATTGGCCCATTACACCAACCCAATACGGATCTCCGCCAAAAGTACGCGTGCCCAAATATTGACCGGAGTCGGAGCTTACCTCGTTTAATACATCCAATGAAGGCCCAAAATACAAATTAAATCCAAGCGCTGAGAGCTCAGAGCCTAAAACCGAACCCACCTGAGTAGCCAGGTCAGGTTTCCAGGTGGCGCCGACCGCCATCAGGTCTGGTAAGGGTGTCAGTCCATTGATAATCTGGTCGTAAGGGTAAAGATCACCCTCCTGGGATATACCAATGAACAATGGAATGTAGGTCGATGGCACAGGGGTTTGTGTTGCAGAGTTTTGCGCTACCCCTTGAATAACCTGTCCGGCGTCAGTTTGGAGATCGCTAACTAGACTGAAGGCATTCGAAATTGTTCCATCCGGACCGGTAAAATTATCGTTGCTATTGGTTAGGACAACCCCCCCGATACTATGGTTAACGATCAGATCATAAATCTGGGAGTTCTTACTGGCATCACGGCCTTTGAAAGTCACCAGAAAAAGTTGGCCAACTTTTTCTTCCGGGGTCATTTGGGCAAGTAAAGCCTTGGCCTGGCTAGCCGGATCTGAGTTCGGTATGCTTGTTTGAGCCAGAGCAGTGCTATAAGGCAGCAGCATGGTTACGAGCACCATGAATATCAGGCTAATTCGCGCTAAAACCTGATTGCTTTTCATGCATGCCCTTCTTGCGCCCTAAACATCAGCATCGACGATTGAGCCTGGATCATTTTTCCTCCAGGATCTTGCTTGCCAGATTGGGATCATCCGTAAATATCCCATCTACCTGTAATCGAAAAAGACGGCGCATCTCCACTGGGTCGTTAACCGTCCATACGTGCACGCGCCTCTTAATAGCATGCTGGCGGAGAATAAAAGCTCCGTCAACATCGCTATAATAAGGATGTACCATGACTGGAGCAACCATACGACCCACAAAACTGCGCGCCAAACTTCCGTGGGAGCCCTTCTCTGCTAAAATCCCAACCGGTATTTGCGGAAGCAACCCTCGAAGTCGGATCAAGTTAAGTGCGTTGAATGAAGAAAACATTACCCAATCTTCTAACTGATACCTGCGCACCAGCTCGCTTACGTGAATCGGTAGAGCATCCGTGGGAGTGGCATAATTCGTAATTTCAATATTGATAAACAATTTCTTCCCAATTGAGGTAAAAACTTCATCAAGCGTAGGGATACGTTCCCCGGCAAATTCTGGCGAAAATCTACTGCCGGCATCCAATCGCTGCACTTCCGCCAGACTTAATTTGCCTACATCTCCCTGACCATTGGTTGTTCGATTTACAGTCTGGTCGTGCAATACCACTACCTTCCCATCCGCCGTCAATTTAACGTCCAGCTCAATTGCTTCAGCTCCATCTGCCAGCGCTCGATTAAAAGAAGCCAGGGTATTTTCAGGCGCCAGAGCAGATACGCCTCGGTGGGCGAACAGGATAGGGCAATGCATTTGTGCGAGACGATTCATAATTCAACAAAATAAGATGTGGCTGCCCGATCAATCATCTCACGCGTCATTGCAGGTTCTTCAGCCAGATAACGAGCAATATCCAAAATCTGATCGCATAGATCGCGCGGGTGAGAAGCCCGCAGCTTACGGTTTTGCTTAATGTACCACTCTTGCAGCAAATAAGCTAAGCCCTGATCGCTATAAGTTACACCCTTCGAGGCAGCCACCCGCCTGAAGATCTCCCGGTAATCTTCGTAACTCGGATCATCAATCTCGATCTTGTGTCTCAAGCGCCGCAAGAAAGCTTCATCCACCAGATCCTTGGGGGGTAAATTCGTGGAAAAGATTACCAATACGTCAAAGGGGATCTCAATCTTGCGTCCGGTGTGGAGTGTCAAATAGTCAATTCGGTTTTCCAATGGTACGATCCAGCGATTGAGCAAATCCCGTGGTCTGACTTGTTGGCGTCCGAAATCATCGATCAGAAGAATGCCGCCCTGGGCTTTTACCTGGAAAGGCGCTTCATAAAACTTATGGACATCATCGAAGACCAGGTCTAAACCGGCCAGAGTCAGCTCACCACCAACCATTACAAAAGGCCGACGAATGCGAACCCACCTTGGATCGCGGCGAGCGCCAGCGCGTAGAGATCCCGTTCCGGTTGGAGTTGCATCTTCCTCGGAAGCCAATACATGAGTAACATTGTCGTATAGTTTGATAACCTGGCCTTCCACATACATGGCATAAGGGATATACATGGTCTGGCTGAGAATCAAATTGCCAATCGCACGGGCCACACTGGTTTTACCATTCCCAGGCGGTCCATATAGAAATATTGACATACCTGAGTTGACAGCCGGTCCGAGTGTATGAAAAGTCTTCTCAGACAACACCAAAGTTGAAAGAACCTGACGCATAATCCGGTTGGTCACCTGCATACGGCCACGGCTTTGGCGGCGGCAGGCATCATTGTAGACCTGTAACGGCACAGGGGCAGGTCCGGCATATTGGCTACGTTCCAGGGCTTCACGGGCTCTCGCAATTCCTGCCCCAGTAATAGCATATTGGTAAGCGCCCTCACCAAGGCCCATCTGGGAAGAGCGTACCTCGATTAATTTTTCTCGCTTGAGCGCTTCAACTATCTGGTCCACAACACCAGTAAAAGGTAAAGCTACTTCTTCAGCAACCTTAAAACCGGTGAGGTAACCTTGAAAATACATGATCTTTAATACCAGATCTTGCAGCCAGAGAAAAGATAATCCCGTATCCTCAATTTTTGAAATGGGAGGTGGAACAAATGAGTTGCTTGTTCCAACTGCGGCTGCCGGTGCAGGCGGTCTGACGGACATACTGGTCATGCGATTCCCTCTGGTCAAAATTAATGAAATTTAACTCAACAATGTTAAATTATAGCACTCTCCTAAATAAGCGCCTAACCTTGTATGAAATCATTCCTGCATTTATAATCACATTCTAATGAGCGTATCAGTAATTATTCCAGCCTATAATGAAATTAATACTATTTCAGAAATCCTTAAGCGCGTAAACGCAACGGGGTTGGTCGATGAGATTGTTGTTGTGGATGACGGATCGAGCGATGGTACACGTGAATTTCTAGGAAATCTAAAAAGTGATAGTAAAGTCCGAGTAGTCCTGCATCCACAAAATTTGGGGAAAGGTGCTGCTGTGCGCACAGGCATCCAGAATGCGACCGGCGATATTATCATCATTCAGGATGCTGATTTGGAATACGACCCGCGTGATTATGCCGCGCTACTTAAACCCATTAATGAAGAAAATGCCGATGTGGTCTTTGGCTCGCGCTTTTTGGGGGGTGCCAGGCGGCCGATTCTATTCTGGAACATGGTCGCAAATAAAATCCTGACGATGGTAACCAATCTACTTTATAACAATATTCTAAGCGATATGGAAACGGGTTATAAAGTTTTCCGCCGAGATTGTGTTCAGGGGATTGAGTTTCACTCACGACGCTTTGATTTTGAGCCCGAATTTACTGCTAAAATGCTAAAACGTAAATTAAGGATTTTTGAAGTGCCAATTACATTTAACCCACGGGATTACTCTCAAGGCAAGAAAATCCACACTAAAGATGCTTTTATAGCCATGTGGGCGCTGGTGAAATATCGATTTGTTGACTGATCAATCCTGGCAGCCTGCCAGACGGATATCTTTTACATTGAGTTGCAGCGTATCTTTCCCCTGAAAACTGTTGCGTTCGTAGGTATAGAATAAATCCACATGCTCGGGTTTTTTCTCGGCCCAGGCGCCCTGGCGGAAAGCAATTGCGTCATACGTAATTCTGCCATCCGTAACAGTCATGCGCAAATGCTGGTTTTCATTCCCAACTGCTTTGCAGCGCACAATCTGCAAGTCACGGGAGATAAATTGGGCCTCTGGGTTCGCCAACCCAGTAGGTTCGAGCGCATCAATGTCTTTGAGTAATTCGGGGCGCAGCTCGCGTAAGGGAATTTCCATATCGGCCTTTAACACTGGCCGTAAATCAAGTTCCCCCAATTCACGCCCGGCAATTTCTTTTAGCCTGGCCGTTAGCTCAGCTAAATTCCGATTATCTACAGTAAAACCGGCCGCCATCGCGTGTCCCCCGTGATGCATCAACAAACTCGTGCATTCATCCAATGCTTTCGTGATGTTAAACTCGGGGATACTCCGGCAAGAAGCACGCGTGTAGCCTTCTTCTTGCGCAGCCACCACCGATGGCCGATAATACGTCTCCGTCAAGCGTGAGGCCACCAAACCTACAATACCCATCTTGAATTCTGGCGAAACCGAAAACATCAGCAGCTCCGAATCTGCTATCGGCCCCTCGCGTTCAGCGATTTGCTGCATTAGTTGGGTTTGTTCCTGGCGTTTGTGGTTCTGGTTTTCTAAATTTTGCGCCAACAAACCGGATTCGTTTATATCCATTGAGATCAATAATCTGTACGCATCCAGAGCTGATTCTAAGCGCCCAGCCGCGTTTAAGCGCGGCCCAAGCACAAAACCGATATCCCTGGCAGTGGCATTTTTGATATTAAGACCTGCTACCCCAGCCAGCGATATCAGTCCTTGGCGCATGCCAGCCCGCAGCTCTTTCAAACCGGCTCGTACTAATGATCGGTTTTCGCCAGTCATCGGAACGATATCTGCCACGGTTCCGACCGCCACCAGGTCCAGCCAATCTTCAGCATGGATACCATCTGACGGGTATTTTTTCAAGTATGCTTCGGCAATTTTGAAGGCCAGGCCAACCCCGGCCAGATTTTTATCAGGATATTTATCGTTATCCTGTTTTGGACAAATGACAGAGATTGCGTCGGGCAGCCCGTTGAGCGGGTCATGGTGATCGCTGATGATTAGATCCAGCCCGATTTTTTTACAATAATCAGCCTCTTCCGGCGAGCGTATGCCACAATCAACCGTAACCACCAGTTTCACTCCGGCTTCGCAGAGAGTTTTCAAAGCCTCCTTGTTAACCCCATAACCCTCGTGAAAGCGGTTTGGAATATATTCACGTACATTTCCACCCAACCGACTTATAACCTGAACCAGCACTGCTGTAGCAGTGACACCATCCACATCATAATCACCGTATACTGCAATCGGTTCTGTCGTGCGTATCGCCAATGCAATGCGATCTATGGCAGCTTCCATGCCTGAAAGTTCAAACGGATCATAAACAGTGCCGTAAGCGTTCAAATAAGTTTCGGCTTGTTCTGAATTGGATATTCCACGGTTAAACAACAACTTTCGCAGTACAGGTGAATAATCGTTTAATTTTTCGTCAATCTCCGCAGGGATCGGTTTTGCAATCAGCCAGCGCTTTTTAATCGGTAAAAGCATAAAGATGTCCTCCCAAACTACCGTTATCGTATATAGAGGCGAGGCAACCTTGTGGCAAGTCCGCAAACCACCTCATAGTTATTTGACCCCCAGTTGCGCCCTAATTCCTCGGGAGTAATTTCTTCCTGCCCTTGCCGTCCAATGAAAACGATTTCATCACCAATCTTAGCATCTGGGAATTTATCAAGCTGGATCATACATTGATCCATGCACATTCCGCCCACCATATTCACCCTCTGACCGCGCACCAACGCATAGTTTCCTAGCCTGCGCCGCATTCCATCAGCATATCCAACTGCCACTGTTCCAATCCGTTCTTCATTTTGAGTGACATATTGGTTGTTATATCCTACCCCGTAACCTTTCGGTAAATATTTAACCGAAACAATGTGTGATTTCCAGGTAAGCGCCCTGCGAAATCCATCTGGCAACGGAGCAAGATCGGATGGGTGTAATCCGTAAATGGCGATCCCACAGCGAACAATGTCGTAACGTGCTTTTGGAAAATAAAGGGCCGCGGCTGAATTAGCTGCATGCACCATGGCTGGTTTCAACCCAACAGAATCTAACCCTTCCAGTAACCCCTGAAAGCGCTCAATTTGCCAGTTTGTATCCGGTAAATCCGGTTCATCTGAGCAAGATAGTTGAGTGTAAATGCCATCAATAGACAAACCTTCTTCTGCGCTCAGCCGCCGGATCGATTCGACCCCGTCTTCAGGGAAAAAACCCAATCTTCCCATTCCGCTGTCAATCTTTATGTGGACCGGAAGCCTTTGGTTAAAAAAGCGAGCCTGAGCAGCGTATTCGCTTGCGAGCCCATGATCGTAAACAGTCAGCGTAACCTTACTGGCCAGTACCTCCGGAATACGCTCTGGCATGGTGTAGCCCATTACCAGAATATGACATTTTACGCCGCCGCGCCGCAAATCCAGGGCCTCTTCCAGTCTGGCCACTCCCAACCAGGGAGCGCCGGCTGCTTCGGCAGCTTTACCAACTTGGAGCAATCCATGACCGTAGCCATTCGCCTTGACAATCGCCATCACCGCTCTGCCGGTGATCTTTTGGATTTGATGTATATTGTTCTGAATAGCTCTCAGGTCAATTTCCAACCAGGTCGGGTAAGCTTCATTAATCATAAGGAGTAGTATATCGCCGGTGATGTCTACGAGCAAGTAAATATCATCCTGGCATCCACATTTGCTTCATTATTTTATGGCAGAGCTTTCTCAAGTGTGCTATGATTCTCTAATAAAAGACTTTTACAAGAGGATAATTGCATGGCTGAAAAACCTGTTCTTGGCGTCATTGGTGGATCTGGTCTATATGACATTTCTGCCATCAAAGATTCACAAACCATCAATAGTGATACTCCTTTTGGAAAACCAAGCGCACCTATCGTTGTAGGCACACTTTCAGGCAAACGAGTGGCGTTCCTGGCTCGTCACGGCATTGGACACCATATATCGCCGAGCGAAGTGAATTACCGTGCCAATATTTATGCGTTTAAAGCTTTGGGTATCCGTCGGATTGTCAGCATTAGCGCCTGCGGCTCATTGCGAGAAGATTTTGCTCCTGGGCAAATCGTCATCCCGGACCAGTTATTCGATTTTACCCGTAATCGGCCGCGTTCATTCTTTGGCGAAGGCCTGGTAGTTCACATCGGCTCGGCCAATCCTTTCTGCGAAGATCTTAGCGCCCAGCTAAAACGGGCAGTTGTTCAGGCCGGCGGCGTCTGTCATCAGGGTGGCACTTACATCACAATCGAAGGTCCACGTTTTTCTACAAAAAGCGAATCACAAACTTTCCGAGCCTGGAGTATGGATATCATCGGCATGACTGCTTCACCCGAAGCCTTTCTGGCGCGTGAGGCAGAGATTTGTTATGCTACTATGGCGCATGTCACTGACTATGATGTCTGGCACGTCAACGAAGAACCGGTCAGTGTCGAGATGGTAGTTCGTACTCTACAAAAAAATACTGAGTTGGCCCAGCATGCAATTGCGATCTTGGCGGAACAACTGTCTGGGGAGACCGATTGCGATTGCGAGCATGCCCTGGCCAATGCCATTATTACACGACCAGACTGCATTCCAACAGATACCAAACAAAAATTAGGTCTATTGATAGATAAATATCTCACGCCGTGAGCTTATTTTTTCCCTCACCCCCTTTTCATAAAGATCAAACTCAAAGCCGCCTGCTGCTTCTGGCGGCCATATTTCTGTTTTTTTATTGCGCTATTCTGACCCTTTCGCCAGCAGTTCGTCTACACTCATGGCAAGTTGCTTATCGCTGGGAGCACTGGATTGGCTTCTTGGTATGGTTGCTAGGGTTTGCTTTCATTTATCATGAGCTCAATCGCCGGCTGCCCGACCACGACCCGATCTTGTTGCCAGTGATTGCTCTGTTGACCGGTTGGGGACTGTTGAGTATCTGGCGGCTGGATAACAACTTTGGGCTCCGGCAAACGATCTGGTTGCTGGTCAGTCTGGCAATTTTCTGGGCAGGTCTGCGCCTACCACGCCTGCTCTCCCTGCTCAGGCGCTATAAATATATCTGGCTCACCAGCGGTCTGGCGCTAACCGCCTTGACCTTTTTCTTTGGCACCTATCCCGGTGGATCAGGCCCGCATCTTTGGCTGGGCTGTTGTGGGCTTTATTTTCAACCTTCAGAACCTCTTAAGCTCTTATTGGTCGTTTACCTGGCTGCTTACCTGGCCGACCGTCTGCCCATGAGCTTCAGTTTCATGACTCTGCTCACACCCACAATCTTGCTGATCGGAGCCGCCCTGGCAATCCTACTGGCGCAGCGTGACCTGGGAACCGGCTCCCTTTTTATCTTGATCTACTCCGCCGTGATCTATCTGGCTTCAGGGCGTAAACGTATGCTATTGATTAGTGGTCTAATCATCCTGGCAACGGCAGTAGTTGGATCTTTTTTATTTGATGTCATCAACTTGAGAATGATTGCCTGGCTGAATCCATGGCTGGATCCCAGCGGCAGATCCTATCAAATCGTCCAATCTTTGATAGCCGTCGGCTCGGGCGGATTGTTAGGGTCAGGACCAGGCCTGGGCAGCCCTGGTTTGGTGCCAGTTGCACAATCCGATTTCATTTTCGCTTCAATTGCTGAAGAAACTGGATTTGTGGGAATTTTGGGCCTGGCAGCATTGCTCGCCCTGGCAGCGGAACGGGGTTTATTGATCGCGTTACGGGCGCCCAGTTTATACCAACGTTACCTGGCCAGCGGTGTTACCACTGTTTTAGCCGCCCAAAGCATATTGATTATTGGCGGGAATCTGCGCTTGTTACCTCTAACCGGTGTCACCTTGCCTTTTGTTTCTTACGGGGGTTCATCTCTTCTGACCTCTTTTCTTTCACTACTGATCTTATTTCTTATCTCCAGTCATCCGGACGAAGAACCGGCCCCCTTGCCAAACCCTAGCCCTTATCTGGTTGTCAGTGCAGTGCTATTGGTGGGCTTTTTTGCAACCACACTACTGGGTGGTTGGTGGTCGATCATCCAGGCAAATAACCTGACGACTCGTGTCGATAACCCAAGGCGGACTGTTACGGACCGCTATGTACCGCGTGGAGCCGTGTTGGATCGTGACAATAATCCCATCATGGTCACCGTTGGTAACCCCGGGACGTATACTCGCCAGGCTATCTATCCAGAATTGGGTTCAATTGTAGGCTATACGAATTCCATCTACGGCCAATCTGGCCTCGAAGCCAGTCTGGATCCATATTTACGCGGTATCAAAGGCAACCCGGCTTCGATGATCTGGTGGTATCAACTGCTCTATAGCCAGCCACCGCCCGGTCTGAATGTTCGCCTGAGCATCGATCTACATCTTCAACAATCTGCCGATACCCTTCTGGGAAATAACCGCGGAGCATTGGTGCTTTTAAACGCCAGTAGTGGTGAAATACTGGCGATGGCCTCTCATCCATCCTTCAATCCTAATCAATTGGAACAAAACTGGAGCCAGTGGATCAATGATCCAAACAGTCCTTTCCTCGATCGGGCTACCCAGGGCCATTATCCCATTGGCGCAGCTTTAGGTCCATTCCTGCTGGCCAGGGTAAACGAAAAAGCCTCTTTACCCGCTCTACCGTATAACTTATCGTACCCATTCAACGGAAAGACCTGGAACTGCGCTGTGCAGCCCAGTGCTCCGCTCACCTGGGGGAAAGCCGTCTCGAACGGCTGTCCCGGTGCGCTGGTCACTTTGGGAACTCAGCTACATGAAAGTGATTTCAAGGATCTTTACCACAATCTTGGCCTGGATCAAACGCCGGATTTGCCTATTCCGGTTGCCAACGCAAGCCCCATTCCTTCTTTCAACCCAAAAGATCAGGCATCTCTCGGCCAGTCACCAATCAGTGTCTCGCCGCTGCAAATGGCACTGGCAGCTGCATCATTGAGCGCAAAAGGGTACCGGCCTGCACCAAAGTTGGCAATCTCTGTGCTCACCCCCAATGAGGGCTGGATCATTTTTCCATCCGGCAATCCAAGCCAAATATCTGGAATGAGCGCGACGCAAAAAACCACAGTACAAATGTCATCCAGTTCTTCATCGATCTGGCAAATTGTGGCGTCAGCCTACTCTCAAAAAAACATTATCACCTGGTATCTGGCCGGCACTGACCAGGATTGGAAGGGCAGCCCACTTGCCCTGGCACTCGTCCTGGAGCAAGATAACCCCACCCTCGCTCAAAAAATTGGATCTAATCTGCTGAATAGTACAGATCAACCATAATACGTTATCTTTTCTCAACTACCCTGACAAAATGGCGCTTGCCGACCTGCAACACACCTGCGTGGGGAAAGATCATATTTGCTTCCTCTAATACCTGCCCATCCAGGCGAACCCCTTTCTGGTCGATCAGCCGACGCGCTTCGCTCTTGGTATTTACCAACCCGGCACTCTGAAGCACATCAACGACTGTCATTCCGGTTTCAAGCACAAATTCGGGCATGTACTCCGGGATATCCTTTTGTTGAAAGAGCCGAACGAAGGCTTCTTCTGCTTTAACAGCCTCTTCCTCGCCGTAAAAAGTGCTGGTAATTTCATGGGCCAGTTTCATTTTGGCATCGCGTGGGTGTAAATGACCTGCCTGGATCTCCTGTTCGAACTGCTCAATATGCGAGGGTGTCCAACGGGTTACCAGCCTTGAATAAATCGGGACGACCACATCCGGAACGCTCATGACTTTTCCATACATATCCTCGGCGGTCGTGTTGATCGGAATGTGATTGCCCAGTGATTTGCTCATGCGGACCACACCATCCGTGCCAGGCAGGATACCTAAAAGAACGGCTATATTTGGCTTGACGCCCATGTAGGACATAATTTTGCGGGCGGCGGTAACAATATTAAACATTTGATCGGTTCCACCCACCTGAACATCCGAACGCATAGCGTAAGCATCATAGCCTTGCAGAATCGCGTAAAAAGTCTCATGCAGGTAAACTGCATCACCTCGTTCCCAACGCAGTTTAAAATTCTCACGCGTCAGAAGCTGTTGAATGGTGAAATTCGAGGCCAGGTGGATCATGTCCACCAGGGTTAATTTTGATAGCCATTCCCCGTTATATCGAATAATCGTCTTTTTAGGATCCAGGATACGAAAAGCCTGTTCAGCATAGGTGCGTGCGTTTTCTTCAATCTCTGCCTGGCTCAATGTCGGGCGAAGCGATTCTTTGTCCGACGGATCACCGACCAGCGAAGTGTAGTTACCGATTAAGAAAGTCACCTCATGGCCAAGCTCTTGAAATTGGCGTAGCTTACGCATCGTCACGGTATGACCGAGGTGTAAATCCGCTTTGGTTGGATCGTACCCGCAGTAAACCTTGAGCGGCCGGCCTTCTTGTTGTGTTTCAATTAAACGCTGGCGAAGCTCATCGGTCATGGCCTGCTTGATTTCCATGTCCCCGTATTCTGTCCCCTGCATTAAATATGCGACCTGCTCATCAATCTCCATCACGCCCTCCTCAAAATAAACCCAATTTTATCATACGGCCTTTATCCGGCAGAATTTTGTCCAGATTTACCGAGCAGGTCTTTCAGAGCTGGTTCGAGTTGTGTAAAACGAAAATGATAACCCAGCTCCAGCAAACGGCGCGGCGCGGCTCGCTGGCCTTCCAAAACGATCGTACTCATTTCACCTAACAGCAATTTCAGTCCAAACGCCGGCATTGGTAACCAGTAAGGCCTGCGGAGAACTTTTCCAAGCGTCTTTCCAAATTCAGCCATCCTGACCGGTTCGGGAGCAGTAAGATTAAAGGCGCCCTGAGCGGCCGGGTTTTTCAACAAAAAAACCATGGCATCGACCTGATCCCGCAGATGGATCCAGGACCACCATTGCTGTCCATTCCCCAACGGACCACCTACGAAAAGTCGGAAAGGTAATACCAGCCTCGGCAGCATCCCTCCTTGAGCGGTCTGAACAAGACCGGTACGGATTACTACCCGCCTGATACTTAGTTCCTCCACTAATTGGGTAGAGGCCTCCCATTGGTCGCAAATTTGAGCCAGAAAATCCTGCCCGATCGGTGAGGTTTCATCCAGTATGCGGTCATCACCAGGGCCATAATAACCTATGGCAGAAGCCTGTATGAGTACCTTTGGTTTGTTAGAAGTGTTTTTGAGCGCAGCAACAATGGCCTGGCCAGTCTCAACCCGGCTGGCAAGGATGAGACGTTTCCGCTCCGCAGTCCAGGAACTGGCAGCCAGGTTTTCTCCGCTCAGATTTACAACAGCATCCGCTTGTTCCAACAGGTGATTCCATCCCTGCTGGGTCTGGCCATCCCAGCGGAATACTTTCACACCCATTGGGGTTCTTGCTTTCTCTGGGTTCCGGCTGAGCACCCAAACCTGATTACCCTCCGCAACCAGCGTCTTTGTAAATGCATTTCCAATCAGACCAGTTCCACCCGGAACTAGAACGTTCATCCTAGCATCCTTCTTTATAGTTCCATTCTAACCTTTTTCAAATCCTATATTTGCAGCAAATATCATATATTTTGATATCTTCGGGGGCCTCTTCAACTCATGCTATAATTCGAACAGAGATACACCTATGATAAACACTGTGCTTGTGCTCAATGCTAATTTTGAGCCAATCAATGTCTGCGACATGAGACGTGCCATCGGTTTGATGCTAGAAAACAAAGCTGCTCTGGTTATGAACGGCCGGGGAGAAATTCACACATCAACCAGTGTATATCCCTGCCCCTCCGTAATCCGATTGCAACAAATGGTTCACCGCCCCAGAATACGTGTGAAATTAACGCGCCGGGAAGTATTTCACCGGGATAGTTATACTTGCCAATATTGTGGAAAACATACCCTCGACCTGACCATCGATCACGTTATACCTCGACATATGGGTGGCCCGCACATTTGGACGAATGTTGTGGCAGCCTGTTCAACCTGTAATCATCGTAAAGGTGGCCGTACCCTGGCTGAATCGAATATGCATTTGCTGCACAACCCCAAAGAACCACCCGCCTCGGCTTTTTATTTGTTCGGCCGGCACCTGGGTGACAATACTGAATGGGCCCCTTTCCTGCAAGGTTGGTAACTAGAGATTCTGAGGCTGATACGTTCCAGGTTCAAATCCGGCTTAATAGGCTCCCTTTTTCAGTCAATTTCCAGTGACATAAAATCTTTCGCCAGAGTTACCGGTCCCGGGTAATGAAGGCGCGCTTCTTCAACCAGACTATCCAGATCAACCCCACGAGTTGGATAATGAATCAGATACAATGAGCCTGCATTTGCCCGTTGGGCGATCTCAGCCGCTTGAGCCGGACTGCTATGACCCAAAGACGCGCCTGCTACCTCGTGGATCAGGATGTCGGCCGATTCTGCCAGACGGACAACTTGCGGGCACGGCTCAGTATCGCAGGAATATGCAACCACTTTATTTCTATGAGGAAATTCAACCCGCAATCCGATAGTAGGGATTAAATGTTTGACGGGTGATGTATACAGTCTCAGGTCAGGAAAATCCAGCACAGGGCTCATTTCTTGTTCAGGAATTCGGTGAAACAAAACCGGGAAAAAACCAGGCCAGCGTTTCCATTCAAATAAATCCATCATGGCTTCCATCCGGTCGATCGTATGATCTAACCCATATATATTCAAGGGCAGTTTACGACCCAACAACCACATATCCATCAGTAATAAGGGCGCGCCGGAGACGTGGTCCGGATGAAAATGGGTCAGGATCAAGTCCGATATTTCATCAAAAACGACCCTGGCCTGACGCAAATGTTGAATTGGGTTACTGGCGCAGTCGATCAGTACATGGTGTTCCCCTTCTACCACCATGAGGTGCGTATTCTCATGCTGCTGATCAGGAACGGCATAGGCTGTACCCAAAATATCGATTTGTCCCATCCATACCTCCGCTTTCCCGCCTGATAATCCGGTCTAATGAAAGAATAACATGGCCACCCGTGGGGTTACCCAGGCCTCAATCCCAGCCGCGATCAACAGCAGTGGGATTACCAAACCTACCATTAATTTTACCCAATCCGCCAGGGCCGCCAACCAAACCTCACCGACAGTTTTATCAGGTGTTGGTGTTGCCAAAATAGCGCCAGCCTGTAAAACAGCCGCTGATGCGATAATAACCGCTGGAATCTCGATAAAACCGTGTGGAAGGATTAAACCCAATGACTGGTTTAACGACATCCCATGCAGGCTGAGTAACCCGATCAAATAGCCCGTAACACCCATGGAGGCCATTAAAGGGATCACTCCAAGAATGCCCATTGAAAAAACACCCAACAGCATCGCCAGAAGCATCACGCGCATATTTTGCCACCAAATTGCCAAAACCGGCTGGTAAGAGAACAAAGGCCACATATTCAATACACGTTGAAACGATTGGTTTAGATTTTGGACATTCGTGTCTTTTAATGGGATATCAAAATTGTGGACTTGAGCAGCCCCCAATACGAAACCTACCGCCGCCAGAATCGTCATGATCAAAATCGGATAGCGAATACGCCGTAAAGTCTGAGGGATTGTTTTAAGATACCAGTCCTTGGGAGTGTGCGCTCCACCGGTGAAGGCCTTCGAGAATATACCCCATCCCCAATGCAAATTCAGCACATCGATTTCTCTCCCCAGCAACTCCTCTCGCCGGAAATGAGCCAGACCCACCCGCATTAATAAACCAGCAAGAACGATCAAGCCAATAACTGCCCACCAAAGTGTCCGATAATTTCCCCAGAACATGACTACGCTTTCGCCCTGTATCAACAACGCCACCGGGATAATAATAAAAGAAGCCAATAAATTTGCAGCTCGCACGGAGGTCGCCTGGCAGGATACCACTACAGCTCCACTGACCATCATGACTGCCTGGACAGTTGTCAACAAAAAAATGAGTACCATCAAGTCGGCCGACGGCAATTTTATCCGACTGAAGGCTAACCCGATAATATAAACAGTCATGCCCAGGTAACTGGAAAACAAGGGTGGCACTACGGCAGACAACAGTTTTCCAAGATAAAGCTGCCAGTCTTTGAGAGGAGAGTTCAGCAGCGGTTCAATGCTGCTGCGTTCTTTTTCGCCTACAAATGTTTCCAGGGCAATTACCAATGAGACGGAGATCGGGAAAAAACCTACAATCATTAATAAGAACGGCACCATTCGCTCACCAATGATTGTAGCGCCATATTGACGTACAAAGCCCAGCATTTGTTGGGCAGTAAAATTCATTAAAAACGGGAAAAAGATTGTCAGGCCGATCACCGGAAAGATAATCCGCCAATCGCGCAACTGATCTCTGACCTCGCGCTCAGTTATTATAAAAGCAGGACGAAGTTGGCTAAACAAGCCTTTCCTCCTCGGCAGTCCGGTTCACGGCTTCCAGATAGGCCTGTTCCAGGCTGCGCGTCGCTTCCTGAAAAGAAACAATTTCTAATTTCTGATCTAACAGCCGGCGGAGCAAGACGGGGTTGCTAATTTCAGGTACATCGATGCAAAAATGCAAAGTGTCTGCCTGGCGGAGTGTCAATTCTACTCCTGGCGGCAGTTCAGGAATTAAACCATCAAATTCAGAGGCAAGCTTCATTTCATACTCGGATGGTCCCAGCAATTCCCGCTTGATGCTTTCAATGCTCCCATTTACAATAATCCGCCCACGACGAATGATCGCAACCTGGTCTGCCAACTCTTCGGCTTCTAGCAGGTTGTGCGTACATAACACGATCGTGCGATTTTCAGACCGTAAAGCGACAATGGCGTCTCGCACCATCCGGGCGCTTTCGGGATCCATAGCGGAGGTAGGTTCATCCAACAACAAGACGGGGGGATCATGCAAAATAGCTCGAACCAGGGCCAATTTTTGTCGCATGCCTTTCGAATATTCCCCCAGGCGTTTTTTCCGGGCATCAGCCAGGCCAAATTGATCGAGCAAGTCGTCGATTCTCTTCTGCAGCGCGATAGAATTAAGGCTGTAAAGTTTACCAAAAAATTCGAGGTATTCAACCGAATTCATCCGGCCATACAAGCCGTGATGCTCAGTCAATACACCAACCGAAGAGCGCACTTTATCCGCCTGGTGGACTACATCAAAACCCGCCACCTGCGCACGACCGCGCGAAGGTACAAGAATTGATGTCAACATACGCACCGTGGTAGTTTTTCCGGCCCCATTTGGGCCCAACAAAACCAGAACCTGGCCGGATGGCACATCCAGATTGACACTGTTTACCGCCAGAAAATCAGCAAAATACTTGGTCAGATCCTCGGCGAAGATCATCCAATTTCCCTCTCATTATTTGCCTTTACCGGGATGAATGCCCTACGTCTGGTTCTTATGAGCACAATGCAACCTCTATGATTCGGTGCTGGTATTTTCAAGTGGTGTTGCTGTTTGTTTGGATTGAATGACGTGATGCCAAATAAGAAAAGCAGCCGCTGCTAAGGCAAGGACTGCCATAATCATCTGGTTCACATCAATCGTGCCAATGGTAGCTTTATCCAGGCGCAAAAACTCAAGCGCAAACCGGCCGCTTCCATATATTAAAACATAGAATGCAAACAGATCACCGTTTTTCAACCAATCAGCATAACGCCGCCCCAACCACAAAAGAAAAATCGCGTTGGCAACGTTCCAAATTGATTCATACAAAAATAGCGGTTGGTATCTGGAAATATTCTCAAATCCAGGCAGGCGATGAGCCGGGTCGATATAGATGGCCCAGGGTAAATTAGATGGAGCTCCATATAATTCCTGATTGAAAAAGTTACCCCAACGGCCAATCGCCTGAGCCAAAACCAATCCTGGTGCAATAATGTCCATCCAGGTCAGCATATTCATCTTGTGTTGGTGAACATAGAGATAGAGAGCTACCAAACCCCCAATTACAGCACCAGGAATACCAAGACCCCCTTTCCAGATAGCGATTGCATCCAGCGGATGGCTTAAATAATAACCGGTTGTGATCCCTTGCGCAACCATGGAGGCTGGTGGCAGCAGGATGTGCCAGATGCGCGCTCCAATGATCCCGGCAATCAACAACCAGGGCAGCATATCCCAAATTACTTCTGGATCCAGATTCCGTCTCTTCGCTTCCACGGTGGACAACCAGGCTGCTACCAAAGCCCCCAGCATGATCAAAATCCCATAAAAATGGATGTAAAATGGTCCAATTGAAAAACCGTCAATCATAAAACTTATCCTTATTTTCCAAAATAATCTTTTTTAATGATAACCCCAAATATTATCGACCGTGCTATTCTTTGTGTGCGAGCGAAGCCAAGTATTGCTGCCGTACATGCCAGATGCGCTGCAAAGCCGTAAAATTAGCCAGCACAGCAATGATCCATATCCCTACCATTGGATAATTGAAGATCAATGCCGGAACCAGAATAATATAACGTTCGACCCGGCTTAGCAGCCCAATTTTGGCATTGAACCCCAGCCCTTCAGCCTTTGAACGAATATATGAAACCAAGATAGAACCTGCCGCGGCAGCATAGATGGCCAGACAAGAAATCCAATCTGGTTTTTGTAAATAAAATGCCAGTAGGCACCCCATCAGAATCAACTCTGAGTACCGGTCGGTTACCGAATCGAGAAACGCACCCATAATCGAGCTTTTACCACTTAAGCGCGCCATAGTGCCATCCAAAAAGTCAGCCGGCGCCATAACCAGTATAACGATCCCGGCCACCGTCATGTGTCCACCGATCACCAGATAACCGGCCACGATATGTCCAACCAGCCCGAAAAGCGTAACCACATCCGGGTGAACGCCCAGACGGTTAAGAAATACAGCAATTGGTTCAATGGCACCTTTAAAAGTAGTCCGGAGGAAATCGCTAAATGTTTTCGGCTCTTTGTTTATCACCTCACTCACTGCTCACCAGACCTATCCTATTCGAAAATTTTGATCTATGCTATCTTACCCATGTCAAACT
>DATFYI010000012.1:0-8435 GCA_035315125.1 Anaerolineaceae bacterium
GATGCTGCTTTGCGTATGGTAATTGTAAGCCACCATAACTGTCTCGGCGGTTGCCAGGAACGCGGCGGTATCCTCATCTTCGACCTGATATTCAAACTTCATACTTTTATTGCCAAGTCGAGCGACACGCACCCCCACTCGCAGATTTTGGATCAGCCGAATGGGAGCCAGATAAGCTACGTGCACATCCGCAACAATTAATCCCATATCAAAAAACGAAGCGCCATCGAATAGGCCAAGCTGAATCAAATAAGCAAAACGGGCTTGTTCGATAAAAGTTAAGATGTGAGCGTTATTGACGTGCCATTGGGCATCGAGGTCGCCATATCTGACCTGCACTGGACAATAGTAATTAAAGGGCGGCATGGCGGAATTATACCTTGTGTAAAGTAAAAATGTGCACTTCCTAAGTTTAAGTCATCCCGAGGCTGTGACTTCTGTCACTTGTCGTTTATTTAAGCTTTGAATAATATTAATAACAAGAGTATTCTGACCCATATTACCAAAAGAGGAATAATTAAATGCAGATTACAAGGCAGGCCGATTACGCACTAAGAGCAATGATCTTTCTGGCACAGATGGAACCGAACCAGCGTGCAGCTACCAGTCAAATAGCAGATGTTCAAAGCATTCCCCCATCATTTCTGGCGAAGATAATTTCCCAACTTTCTATCGCCGGTCTAATCCACACATCACGAGGCGCTCGTGGTGGTGTAAGCCTGGCACGACCGCCGGAAGAAATTTCGATCTTGGAAGTTGTTGAAGCCATCGATGGCCCAATTTCTTTGAACGAATGTACCCAAACTCCGTCAGCATGCCCATTTGGGGATACCTGCCCTCTGCACGAGTTGTGGTGCACAACTCAATCAGAATTGGTAGAAAAACTGCGAAGTACGTCCTTTGCTCAATACGTTAATGCACCAGTTCTTGCTCAGGCTGTCTGATCTTCGAGAAAAGAAAATTGGGTTCAACCGGGAGGCGTTAATGCCTGGAGGTATTCCAATCGATCGCCAGTGGATTTTAATTCTCAAAGATGGGACTGTTGTGATTGATTGGGGCAGTAACATGGTGCAAGACATCGTCAACGGCGATTTCATGAAATGTACAGAGCGGGAAATCAGCCACAGAATTAGCGATCAGGAACTTCAATGGTTGGCGCATTCTGGTCGTGTAGAAAAATTCGATTCAAAGCTGGTTTATTTCTTTTCACTACCAGAGCGCCCGCTGCGCACGATCGATTAAACCTCTGAGCGTGATTTAATCCCAAATCCAGAGTATAAAGGCTTGTATCCTTTATTTATTATTATTGTCTGGTAGCAGATTAGACCCGATAATTTCGTGGAAAATCTTAATCAAACATAGAACTTCGGCTGCGAAAAATAAATTTCAGGCCGAAGTTTTTTTGTTTGCACATAACTGGATTAAAATGGTTCGATGAAAAATTCGCAATCTTCATTAAGATTACAAATTATCGTTCTAACGATCACGCGCTTGACCTTAAATATCGGTAGCCGGATGGTGTATCCTTTTCTCGCCACTTTTGCGCGCGGCCTGGGAGTAGAACCAACTGCAATTTCTCTTGCCATTACATCTCGTTCATTTACCGGCGCACTCAGTCCTCTATTTACCCCGATTGCCGACCGCTTTGGGCGAAAAACCGGCATTTTACTGGGTATCGGCATTGCCACCCTGGGTTTTGGCTGGGTGGCCTTTTTCCCTTCTTATCCGTCTTTTTTTATTGCATTGAGCCTTGGCTTTCTGGGGCTTTATGTCTATATGGGATCGACGCACGCATATTTGGGTGACCAGGTAGACTATGAAAAACGCGGCCGGGCCATGGCGATACCCGAAACCGGCTGGTCGTTGTCGTTTATTGTAGCCATGCCGTTGGTGGCTCTATTGATTGCCCGGTTTGGCTGGCATGCCCCTTTTCCACTCCTCACCGGTTTGGGAGTAATAGTGTTTGCGCTGATCGCTCTGGTCATCCCGAAAAATTCCCGTGCCCCTCGATTGAATGGGGGGACGGCCAACCTTTTCCGAGATGTGATCCATTCACCTGTTGCGATTGCATGTGTGAGTCTCACTCTTTTGAGCGTGGCTGCAAACGAGGTCGTCAACCTGGTGTTTGGTATATGGATGGGAGATTCTTTTGGACTAAATCTTTCTGCATTGGGAGCGGCCTCAGCAGTGATTGGGATTGCTGAGCTGAGCGCCGAATTACTCTCGGGTGGGGTTGTGGATCGTCTGGGTAAAGAACGTTCTATCCGTATCGGTCTCATCATAAATGGATTGGTGGCGCTGGCGTTGACCTGGTTAGGTCAAAATTTATGGAGCGCCATGGTCGGTCTTTTTTTGTTCTATCTTACGTTTGAATTTGTATCGGTCAGCACATTCCCTCTCATCACCGAAGTGCTACCGGGTGCTCGCGCAACCCTAATGGGTGTTAATGTGGCTGCCATCTGTCTCGGCAGAGCCGTAGGAGATCTGGTAGCGCCGTTCATTTATTATCATTGGGGCTTTCTGGTAAACGGCCTTTTAGCGATTGTTTTTGACGTATTGGCGCTTTTGATTTTCAGCCGGGTAAATATCCATTCAAAATCGCAAGTTCCCATAGTAGCGGACTAGCATGCATGGAACATTTATCTTTTCAGCGTGGTAGAATATTTTAGAGATTAAATCCATTCCGGAATATCTGATAAACATTCTATTATCCGGCTATCAGATCTACAATTCAGTCAGTGGGGGAGGGTCGCATGAGCAATTGGATATTCGCTGCCATTCTCATCGCTTATGGCCTCGTCAATGTGTTTGGCGCCATGGGGGCTGAAGGACAAAACAAACGTTGGCCCGTGCTGGGAAGTTTTTTTGGGCTTTTTTTGGGTGGGGTTTTCCTTTTCCTGGCTTTATCAGCCAGCAGTCACCCGCCTAAACCTGTACTATCGACGGTCACAGCGACGCTGATCGCGACCACCGAAGTCCCCACCCAGGAGCCAAGTTTGACACCGGTGCCCAGCAAAACTCCTCAACCAACTGCTGTTTCTCAAGTCAAGGCCAGCGTTTTAAATGCTGGCGTGAATGTGCGTTCCGGCCCCGGCACAACCTTTAATGTGGTTTCCGGACTGGTGCAAAATGACCTGGCAGATGTGATTGGGCGCAACAGTGATAGCTCCTGGTTAGAGATCGTCACACCCAAAGGGGTCAAAGGTTGGGTATATGCTTCGGTCGTCAGTGTCACCGGAGCCACGAATGGTCTACCGGTGGTCACTCCCTTACCTACTAATACACCATAATCCTTGAGGAAAATAATATTAATATGCTCACATTCGAACAGGCGCGCGCCTGGTACATCGCTTCAGACCCGGTACATGATTTTGCACATGTGCAAAGAGTATACAATCTGGCCGAGCGGCTGGCATTAGCAGAGGGCGCTGATGTTGAGATTGTACGCGCCGCCGCGCTGTTGCACGATGCCCAGGGTACAACTCCGGGGGCAGAGGTGCGCGCTGTTCACCATCATTCCTCAGCAGAGTTTGCTGGATTGATTTTACAGCAAGAAAACTGGTCGAATGAGCGTATTGCGGCCGTACAGCACTGCATTCGGGCGCATCGCTACCGCGATACCAGCGAACCCCCCGCAACCATAGAAGCAAAAGTGCTTTTTGATGCTGATAAGTTAGACGTTCTGGGCGCAATTGGTGTAGCTCGGGTGATTGCTTATGCCAGCCTGGCTGGCGAGCCATTCTATGCAGAGCCCTCTCAGCATTTTTTACAAAGTGGAGAGGAGGATGCCGGTGAGCCGCACAGCGCTTACCATGAATACCTGTTCAAACTCAGCAAAATCAAGGAGCGCCTGTTTACACAAGAAGCTAAGCGCATAGCGGCCAGCCGGGACGAGTACCTGGCTGAGTATTTCAATCGCCTGAAGGACGAATTACAAGGGAAACGCTAACCATTAAATGACCATGCCGCTGTTTTGATAAATGCGCAGATCGATGATCGGCTGGGAATTTTGCGAGCGATAGGCGGTTTTACCTGCCCCCATGGCCTGGATAGTAGCCCGGTAATTTTTTTGATCCGAACGAATTTGGCGCAGCGCATGACGGGTCAACCAGTCGGCAATGTGGTTGAATCTGCGCGGCGTCCAGGTCCAGCTCAACTCACTAAATTGACAGGCCAGGTCTCGAGCGCGTTTATAAACCGGCTTGATAACCGGAGAGCTGACCGCAGCTTTTTCCTGCATCTGTTCAATAATTGTTTTTGCATCCCCACAAATGTTCACCGCTTGTTTTTTGATACCCAGATCGAGCAGCGCTTCCATTCCCTCAATCATTGCCAGATATTCCGCCACGACTGAGCCGGCGCCATTTTGCCAGGCGTAGCCCCCATATCCCCTGGCAATCACGAGACTATCTTTAGAAATTAACCAGCCATAACACATGAAACCAGCCTTTGTTGACGTTTCGGATGGAGTTGGGAAACGCCTGAAGAGACCGTCAAACTGGAGCGTATACATGGCTTTTTTTCCTTTTTTATACCTCATCTGATCTATATAAAAAGACCGGCGGTGAGAGAACTCACCGCCGATCAAAGAAGGGGGTTGTGACCTTTACCTGTAGGCAGATCCATTTTCCGAATAATTATTGGAACGAAGTTGTGGAAATTGGACGGCCCTAAATAAAAAAATCTTTGATGCTGTAATGAAAAAGCGATGTTCAATTTTTAATTCCTTGATATTATTTTCTGCTTTATTATAGAAAAAGTCAATTAGTTTTATTTTATGGTTTTGTAAATGAATCGTTAATGTTTGTAGAACAACCTTAATTACACCGGGTTTTCTTTTCGTTCGGCCCGATCTTGTTCAACTGCCGAAAGCGATATCCGATCCAGCAGTCCCGGCGCAATCAATTTGATCCACAAAACAGCTTTCCCACCCGGCGCCATATATAACTGGCGGCGGCGACCGGCGATAGCCTGCAGAGTCAATCTGGCGCAGGTTTCGACCGGCATCATACCTCTCGGGATGTGCTGCTTCTTTTCAGCCGATGAGCCTTCTTTTTCAGAGGGACCATTTTCAAGATGAGAGGCTACTGAAGCGGGATAGACGATGGTAACGCTGATGCCGTAAGGTTTCAGTTCCATACGGATCGAATCAAAAAAACCGCTCATGGCATGTTTGCTGGCAGCATAGCCGCTCAGTCCGGGTAATCCGGTCACGCCTGCCATACTGCATACGGCGGCAACCCTGCCATGGCTTTGCTTGAGGTAAGGTAGCGCATAATAAGTGCAATATGCGCTGCCCAAATAATTGATTTGCGCTAACTGCTCCAAAGGCATTGGGTTGGGGTAATCCTCCAGATTGGCAGTCAGACTGGTGCCGGCATTATTAATCAAAGTATCCAACCTGCCATATTCCTGCAAGGTGCGTTGCACCAGGGACTGACATTGGTCGGAGCTGGCAATGTCAATTGGAAAAATCAGCGTTTTTGCGCCAGCCTGACGGCAACGCTCAGCAGTAGATTCTAAGCGGGTGACATCGCGAGCTGCCAGAACCAGCCTGACCCCCAACGGCGCTAACTGAAAAGCCAGTTCACGCCCGATTCCGCTCGAAGCGCCCGTAATGATGACCACGTTATCCTGGAATATGGATTCTTTCATAGCAACCTTTCATCAATGCTTTAAGGCTACAGTTCAAATCGTTTTTTAGGCGAATATTCTGCTTCTAACCTTGCAGAATCATTTTACATTAATAATTGCAGATCTCCGGGTAAATTAACTGTTGCTATCAGCCCCTTATTTCGCTACAATATTTTTATGAGCATCCCATATGGTCCCATACTCGTTGTTGAAGATAATCCAAATGTATTGGAACTACTGGAGATTACCCTGCGTTTCAAGGGATATCCGGTTGTAACTGCCCAGAATGGACAGGAAGCGCTTGAAAAGATTGCCAAGGAACGCCCAGCCCTCGTTATAACTGACATTTTGATGCCCAAGATGGATGGTTACGCTCTGGCGCATGCCTTACAGAAAAACCCGCTGACACTGCAAATTCCGATTGTTTTTATTTCGGCAACCTACGTTACACAAGAAGACCGGCAATTTGCCCTTAATTTGGGCGCTGTACGCTTTATTGAAAAACCGATTGATACCGAGGATTTCTTATTAACTGTAGCAGAAATTCTCACCCAGGGCATCTCAACCTCAATTCATAGACCCCTGGAAGAAGAAGAGTTTTACGAAGGGTATCGCAAGCGTTTGGAACATAAGCTACGTCATAAGAATGCCCAGATGGCCCGCACCGAGCGCCTATTGCAGTCTCTCTCCGAAGAGCAAAAGCCAGCTTTCGAAGCGCTGCTGGCGAACGCTGCTAATGACCGGGATGAGATCCAGGTTGAGCTGAACGAGTTGTATCACATTCTCGACCAATTTAAATCAAGTGATCATCCGGCCGAATAACTGGTAAAATCCTTTGCTATGGAACCTGAAATTGTTGAGCTAAAAACCTGGGCATGCCAGGCCGGGAAAATATTGCGTGAACTTTATGGCACTCACCACCAGATCCAGCACAAAGGCCTGGTAGACCTGGTCACTGAAGCCGATCACCGTTCAGAGGATTATTTACTCTCGGAAATTCGCCAGCATTATCCCTCTCATATGATTATTACGGAGGAAAGCGGCCTGATCAAAGGGCAAGCTGAACGTTGCTGGTTTCTGGATCCCCTGGATGGCACGATCAATTATGCTCATAATGTACCGCTCTTTGCCGTTTCTATTGGATATGCCGAACATGGCGAGATGCAAGCCGGGGTAGTCTACAATCCGATGTCTGAAGAATGTTTCAGCGCCGAGCGTGGCCAGGGGGCCTGGTTAAACGATGAGTCTATTCACGTTTCAGAGGTGACTGAACTGATCCAGAGCCTTTTGGTGACCGGTTTTCCGTACGACACTCATAACGCTGTTCATACGAACCTGGAATATTTTAATCGCTTGACTTTGCGCAGCCAGGGCGTGCGCCGGTTCGGTTCAGCCGCCCTTGACCTGAGCTACGTCGCTGCCGGCCGCCTGGATGGCTATTGGGAGATTAAATTAAGCCCCTGGGATCTGGCTGCCGGAATTTTGATTGTGGAAGAGGCCGGGGGTGTGGTGACCAGTTTCGATGGGGACGCAAATGTGATGCAACCGCCTTATTCCATAGTGGCAGCTAACCCTGCCATCCACCCGTTGCTTCTGGCGGCTTTGCATGGCTCCTGATCTCGTAAAGCGAAGGCCACTTCTGAATTTTTGTTCTTAAAATCAGAATGATAGGGATTTAATCAGCCTGCAGCTTGATTTTAAAATAAAAACGCCCCTCGTTGAAAAGAAGGGCGTTTTTGAATCATAATTATGAAACGGTTGGCTGTCCTGTGCCGTAGCCGGCGGGCGGGTAAGCCGCCGGTTGAGGAACGGCCGGCTGCGTCAGCCGGCGGAAGGTGAGAGTCCAGACCGTGCCGATATAGGTCTGGACGATGCTTTCCAGGAAGTAAGCGATTGGGCCATACACACAGATCAATAAAATGATGGCGACCATCACGCCGGAGCCAAATATTCGAGGGCTGCCAGTTGCTAAACCGCCCATAATCCCGCCCATAAGCGGTATCAGAATGATCAAAGCCGGAAGGGCAATAATGATGCCCAGGATCAGATTACCGATTAATATAATCAAAGCCATTACTATCATCGGCCCGAAGTTATCCTTGATGACATTCCAGGCCCGCGACAGGCCGTCGACGACCCCGCGGTTTTCACCCAGGATGGCCACGATGGATTGTTCCAACAAAACTGTGATGAACCAGGAGATCGGGATCAGCAAACAGATCAGCGGGATCAGGCAGATCAACCCGATCCCGAAAGTGGCGGCGGTGATCAACGCCGCTGGGACAATCAGAATCACGGCTATAGCGATGCCGATGATCAGGAATAACAGGTCTAACAGGAAGATTCGCCAAAAATAATGCAGGCCTTCTTCCCATAATTGGCCAAAGGATAAGTGGTCGGCGCCTTCATCTGCCAGCCAGGCGCCACGTACCAATCCGATCCTGCCGATGGTGCTGATGAAGATAACGATCACGATCCAAATCAGAACTGCCAGGACAATCAGCACATAAACCCAGACCGGGATCTGTGCCAGGAAGTTTTGTAGCCTGTTCAAGAAAGGCTGCAATCTTGGAAAAGGGTTTTGGTTCGAAAAATTTCCGGGGTTATTGCGGAAGTTGAAGTTTTGACCTCCACCGCCGCCCCCACCAACACCACTTCGGCCGCAACTTGCCAGCAAGCCAAAGATCCACAGCACCTTAAACTTCCAAATAATATCCCATGATTTCTTGAGTACTTCGCCGACATTCATGTCAAGACCCTCCCGATTGATGCCATTTATTGAAATTTTATCGGATAATCAT
>DATFYI010000013.1:0-4515 GCA_035315125.1 Anaerolineaceae bacterium
GCTCAACCAGGACGGCCTGCAAGCCGTGGAGGTAGTGGCCTCGCAGGTGGCAGGACAGGTGGATGTGCTTCTCGGGAAAGCCTGGAGTAGAAGCCAGGGAGAATTTGCAAAAAGCGCGCCGGCCGCTGAACCTGCACAAGAAGTGGAAGCGACCTGCTCGTGCTGCTCGGGCATCCCGGTCCAAACCATCCAGTTAGACGGCCGGGAAATCACGCTGGTGGCCTTACCGCTCATCTTCCAGTCTTTCTCGGAAAATAAAAAAGACCCTCACGGGACAATTGCAGAGGAGCTGCTGAACACTGTGAAGATCTACAATGCCATCAACCCGCAGGACGAACCAGAACTTATGCGGGTTATCCAAAACGAGTATGCAACTTATTGTCAGAAGCATGGAGGGATTGCGTGAGCCGGACTACTGTCTATACCACCATGGTTACATGGAAAGGGGAACATTGGGGGCACATTGTCATGGGAAATGGGCCAGAGATGGATTTCTCTGCTCCACCGGATGCCCAGGGTCATTTCGGCGTCCTAACCCCGGAAGATGCGTTTGTAGCGGCTGCCAATACCTGCGTCATGATGATGTTTATCTGGGCAACGGAGCGCTTCAAGCTGAACTTGCTCTCCTATGATTGCCGTGTGGAAGGCACCAAGCTGATCGAGCTGGACCGGACTGAAATCTTTACCCAATTACGCTTCTCGCCAAAGATCTGCATCGCCTCCGATGGCGAAGATACAAAAGTGGTTGAAACACGCACTCGCCGGGCTTTGGCAGCCGCTCAAAAATATAGTCTGGTAGCAAACTCGGTCAAATCCGAAATTATTATTAACCCAACCATTGAGTTTGTATGAGATGGACTTAAATAGATTAGAGAGAGCAAAAACATATTATCGAGCTCGCCCAGAAAAAGCAAATCACTCTATAAAAGGAGAACTGCTATGCTTACAATCAAAGTTTTAGGGCCTGGATGTGAGAATTGCCAGAAAGTGGAAACCATTGCGCGCAAAGTAATTTCCATGATGGGTGTCGAGGCAGAGCTCATCCACGTCACCGAGTGGCCGGAGATCAAGAAGTACCCAATCCTATCAACACCCGGGTTGGTAATTAATGAAAAGTTGGTTTGCGGCGGCCGAATTCCCAGCGAGGCGGAGGTAACCACCTGGCTGGCCGATGCCTTGTCCTGAATAAATAAAGATAAACTTTTAAGCCGATAAAAGGCGATCATAGATCGCCTTTTCTGTTTTTGCAATCTACTACCAGTTAAGCCGTCTGAACTTCAAGCGCCCATTCGTGCACTTTTTGGTCGATCTGGTCGCGCACTTCTCTAAACTTTGCTAATTTTTCTTCTTCGGTTCCTTCAAAGGCGGCCGGATCCTCAAAGGACCAGTGCAGCCGCATCCCCATGCCCGGAAATATCGGGCATTCTTTCTCAGCATTACTGCAAACTGTAATTAGATATCCAAAATGAACCTTGCCCATATATAACGTGAGCGGTTTTGAATATTGACCGCTCATATCCATGCCAATTTCTTCCATTACTTTGATGGTGAGGGGATTGATAGGTTTCGGATCCAGACCAGCGCTGTATACTTCAAATCGATCGCCGGCATATTTCTTTAAAAATGCTTCTGCAATCTGGCTGCGGCAAGAATTACCTGTACAGAGAAATAAAACTCGGGGGTTGTGCATTTGACCATCCTTATTCTTCTAGTGTTTCTATTTTATCCACCACAGCTTAATTCCTGATGAATAATCTGTTATCATATTGTTAAACCATTTCATCGAAAATTATGGGCATTGGATGAAACCCTGCGCCCAAAGACAGCCACCACAGGCCGGCTGGAGGTTGCCAAAGCAATCTTCCAGGTTGGCCTCCGCCAACTCGCAGCTATTACAAATCGTGCAGGGTGAAAAGTCAAACTCCAGCAGCCATTCCCGTAATTTAACGTAAGATGGCTCATGCCAGATCTCTAACAAGCTGCGCTCGTTGATATTTCCGACTGAAAAGGAATGGTTTTGACGCAAGGTATCATCCAGAAAACTGGTATGGGCATGCAGCAATGGGAGACACGGACTGACCGAGCCATCCCAGCGGACAGAAATGCTGCCTTTCTCGACAAAGGGACAGGCGTTGGCTCCCAGGCCTAGTTGCTGGCGAGCCACACTGAGCACGATCCAATCCTTGAGCTTTTCCGCCAACGGCTCTTTGAAGGCAGAATCAGGTGCCCCTGCTCATCAACTTTTACAGACAATGAATTCATATTCAATTTCATGAATATATTTTATGCATAAGCCGGTGAATGCATATGAAGAATGTCACTTTCCATTCCAATTAAGATCATGGTTTATTCTCTTTCTGAATCTAAAATGATAAAATGATAAGTAGAGGAACTGACAGTTTGTCGCCTCTTTTTTAACCAATGGATTAGATATTTACAATTGCTAATGACAGGAGTGGTGACCAAAGGAGAATGCAATGGAATATAAATATCTAGGAAAAGATTATAACCGCCCGGATGCCATCAGCAAAGTCACCGGAAAAGCCATCTACCTGGATGATGTGCGCTTACCGGGCATGCTTTATGCCGCCATTTTACGGCCGGAATATGCCCATGCCAATATTTTGAACATCTCCACTGAAGAAGCTGAAAAGATGCCCGGCGTTGTAAAAGTGGTGACCGGTAGAGGTTGCCATTATCGTTACGGCGATAATATTCGTGACCTGGTGCCAATGGCAATCGATCGAGTGCGTTATATCGGCGAACCCCTGGCAGCGGTCGTGGCGGATACCTCCACTCATGCCCAGGCCGCGCTGAACAAGATCAAAGTCGAGTATGAGCCCCTGCCCGTCTACGTGGATGCGCGCGATGCCATCAAACCGGATGCCATGCTGATCCATGAGGATAACGGTCAGATCTGGCACCTACCCGGCCTCAAACCGGTCCCTAATACAAACATTGCCAATGTTTATCACTTGCTTAAAGGCCAGGGCGACGACGGTTTCAAGCATGCTGAAGTGGTCGTCGAAGGTGAATTCGATTACCCGTTCGGTTCCTGTGCTGCAATCGAGCCGCATGGAGCCATCGTCTGGTTCAAAGAAGACCATACCGTTGAAGCCTGGTCGTCCTCGATCTGCCCCTTTATCATTCGGGAAGATCTGGCTAATTGTTACGGTTATCATGTCAGCGACGTTCGTGTGCATATCGCTGAAATCGGCGGCTGCTTTGGTTACAAATCGGACATCACCGTTGAGCAAACTATTGCCTGGATTGCCAGTTTCGTTCCCGGCCGGCCTGTCAAATGGGTGGCCTCACGGGCGGAGGATTTCACCTCAACCTTGCTCGGGCATGGTATCCGCACCAAAATGAAGATCGGCGCCAAAAAGAACGGTAAACTGGTTGCTATTAAAGCCGAAATCCTGCATTCATCCGGCGCCTATGCCGATACCGGCGTAAATGTGACCATGGCGTCCACCCACAACTGCGGCGGACCGTACGAGTTCGATCACTGTGATTTGATTGGCTATACCGTTTACACCAATACCCCGCCGGTGGGCGCTTATCGCGGCTACGGCCATCAGGAAAGTCAATTTGCCACTGAGCGGCTGATGGATATTTTGGCTCGCAAGCTCGAGATGGATCCTTTCAAGCTGCGCGAGATAAACTACCTTGGTGAAGGCAAAATCAACTCACTGGGCGAGACTATGTGGAAATCCAACGGCGATGTGGCCAAATGCGCCAAGATCGTCCAGGAAACCGTTTTCTTGAAGGATATGCCAAAGGAAGATGATAATTTCTATTATGGGCGCGGTTTCGCAGCGGTTATGAAAAGCCCCAAGGGAGCTTCCTTCAGCACCAAAGGCTGCTACATGAAAATGAATATCGACGGCAGTATCTCGGTGGTGATGGCCGGCGCCGAAGTAGGCCAGGGTTTGCGCACAGTCATCCGCCAGGTAGCCGCCGAAGCCCTAAAAATCCCGCCCGAGAAGGTGCGCGTATATTCAGAAATCGATACACAATTCTCGCCTTACGAGTGGCAAACCATTGGCTCGATGTTTACCACCCAGGGCGGTCGCGCCGTGGTGCGTGCCGCCAATAAAATCATTGGCATTCTGAAGGCAACCGCCGCCCAGGTGTTGAGGACAGACGTGGATTACCTGGATTACGATGGAAAGTATGTCTTTCTAACCAGCGATCCCAATACCCGTGTGGCAGTAACCGATATCTGCCGCGGTTATATCACCGAAAATGGCGTCACTATTGGTGAGTTGGCCCAGGCGGTATCCGATGCACGACTGCCCAATTACGCCAATCCTGATAAAAATGGGCAGGGCAGCCTGGGGGTTTCTTACACCTTTGGCGCTCAGGCGGCTGAAATCCGGATTGAGAAGAAAACCGGCAAGATTTTTGTAGATAACTTCGCCTCGGCTTTTGATGTTGGCCAGGTGATCAATCCCAAACAAATTCGCGGCTCGGTCATGGGTGGCTCGCTGATGGCTATTGGCGCCACGCTTT
>DATFYI010000014.1:0-7189 GCA_035315125.1 Anaerolineaceae bacterium
CGCCTTCCATGGCAGTGGCCAGTTGCGGGCCAGCGCCAACCACAACGATACGCCGCGGGCCGGATTTGAAGGTGTGCGCCAGCTCACGCATCGAATTTTCTGCATCGTCCAGTACACGGCGGGCTGCCTGCGGAGAATCCAATAAAACTGTTTCAAATTCAGAAAAGTCTTTTCCTTGCAAGCCAGCCAGCTCCACGGCCAGCAGGTAAATTCGCAGCACTGAGGACAGGTAGGAGCGCGTCTTCGGCAAAGCGCGTTCGAGTCCCAGGCGGCTGGGAATGCAAACATCTGCCTGCTGCTGGATGGCCGACCGGCTTCCGTCGGTTATGCCGAGGGTGAGCGCCCCGCCCTGCCGGGCCAGCTCAAGCGCCTGGATGACCGATTTGGTGGTGCCGGTGTGAGAAATGCCGATCACGGCGGCCTCGTCCAGACGGGCCGGTGGGTAGGCGAAGAATTCAAAGGCATCGCTGGCAGTCGCCAGGCAGCCCGCCAGCTCTTGGAATAGATAAGTCCCTGCCACGGCCGCAAAGTAGGATGTCCCGCAGCCCAGCAGATGCACAATGGATCTTTCTTTTATGGCCTGGGCGGCCTGCCGGATACGGTTGCGTACCGGCTCGGATAAGACATCCGCCAGACCGTCTGGAATCGATTGGATACCCTCCCACATGAGAAAAGGATGCTGGCTGCGCTCAAAGGCAGCTTGAATTCCGGCGGGGATATTTTCACTCATAGCCTGACCCTTTGCAATGTGATCTTTCTTCTCATTCTACGACGAAGGCGGCGTTTTATCCAGAATCGGCCACTTTAAAAATATATCTCAACCTGCCTTTAACGCTTTTGCCCTGACAGTGCTATGATATTGAATATACCCCTCTATGATCTTCGGATTACTCGGGAGTCGGCCCATGGTAATTAATCCTGCGGACATTATAAAAATCCTTTTAGCAGTCCTGCTGGGCGGCTCGATCGGCATAGAACGTGAGGTTCGCCGAAAAGGTGCCGGACTGCGCACCATCACCCTGATTTGCATCGGCTCGACCTTATTCACAATATTGTCCAATCGAATCGATGGCACCGGCCGTATTGCAGCCAACATTGTTACCGGCATTGGTTTTCTGGGCGCCGGGGTCATTCTGCATGAAAACAACCGCATCAAAGGACTGACCACTGCGGCGGATATCTGGGTGTCTGCTGCCATTGGGATGGCGATCGGCAGCGGTAATTATTTGATGAGTATAATTGCAACTGTCATCATATTGGTCGTGATGATCCTTTTTGCCCGATTTGAACTGCAGGTCGACCGGCTCTGGGAAATTCGCGTTTATGAAATCACTTTGCCCTTTGATTCCAAAAAGGTAGAGCAACTGGAAGGAGAGATTCGCCGTTGCGGCTTGCGGTTGGGGGTCGAATCACGCATGAAGGTCAATGGAATGCTTTTATGTACCTGGAATGTGATGGGCTCAACCAAAAACCACGAGCGTTTTGTAGACCTAGCGCTGGCCGATCCGGACATCCGGCAAATCGAGTGGTAAAAGAGGAAAAGATGAATATCATTGAATCGACCCAAAAATATGAAAACTGGTTGGAGCAGCGTATTCCGATCATTCAAGAGGATCTCGCCAGCAAACATAATGCCATGCGAGAAGCGGCCTTCCCGTTTCTGCGGGCCACTTTCTACCGCTGGGTGCAGCTCTGGCCGGAAATTTGTGCTGATCTGGCTTCCGCCCCGGCCATTTTGAGCGTTGGAGATTTACACGTCGAGAACCTGGGCACCTGGCGAGATAAGGAAGGCCGGCTGGCCTGGGGCGTCAACGATTTCGACGAGGCTTATCCGGCGGCTTACACGAATGACCTGGTGCGGCTGGCTGCCAGCGCCATCCTGGCCAGCCAGGAACAGGTCTTAGCCATCCAACCGCCAAAGGCTTGCCAGGCCATTCTGGATGGTTATCAAAAAACGCTGGAAAATCACGGCCAGCCTTTCGTGTTGGCCGAACAGCATGAGCACCTGCGGGAGTGGGCTATCAGCCAATCGCGCGCACCGCTGCCCTTCTGGCAAAAATTGCAGGAACTGACCCCCCTCACCAATACGCCAGCGCCGGTGCAGGCGCTTTTACAAACGTCTTTACCGGCGGGTTACTCGAACGCCAGCATTGTCCACCGCGTGGCCGGGCTGGGCAGCCTGGGCAGGCAGCGCTACACCATCATTGCCGATTGGGGCGGTGCTAAGATTGCGCGCGAGGCCAAGCAACTGCTGGATTCGGCCTGGATTTGGGAAAAGCCAAAAGCACAAAGCGGAGAGATCCTTTACCAGAAAATAATCGAACGGTCCATCCGAAGCCCAGATCCATTTACAAGCCAACATAACGATTGGCTGGTGCGCCGGATTGCCCCGGATTGCAGCCGGATCGAGCTGGCAGCACTGCCCAAAGAACGCGACGAAACCCTTTTGCTGGCTGCGATGGGTTCAGAAACTGCCAATATCCACCTGGGCAACGCACCCGAAGCTGCCGGCCAAATCATGGCAGACCTATCCAGCCTGCCCAAAGACTGGCTTTTAAAAGGCAGCCAGGCCATGGTCAATGCTACCCTGAAAGATTGGGAAGATTGGAAGAAATCGGCGAAGTAGAGCCTGGCAAATCTTCTAAAAGGGCAGCCTGAGGTAAAATAGGGAAGAGGAACGCGCCCATGCTGCTTAGCACCGATATTGGAAATACCAACATCAAGTTCGGCCTGTTTGACGGCGAGCGCTTGGTCTGCCATTGGCGAATAGCCACCGATCGCAGCCGTCTGCCGGATGAATATGCCGTACTGTTACTCAGCCTGTTTGGTTCAGAAGGGCTGCACGCCCAGGACATCAGCGGCTGTGCCATCTCATCGGTGGTACCCGTGCTTGGCCAGGTATTTTTGGAAATCTCCCAGCGTTATTTCCATCAAGAACCGTTGCTGGTGGCCCCTGGAATTAAAACTGGAATGCGCATCAACACCGATTATCCGGATGAGGTTGGATCCGATCTGGTGATGAATGCGCTGGCGGCACGCCATTTATACGGAACGCCGGTGATTGTGATTAGTTTTGGAACTGCGACTTCCTTTGTGGCAGTATCTTCCCAGGGCGACCTTGAGGGGGTAGTCATTGCACCGGGTATCTATACCAGCGGGGATAATTTATTCCGTTCAACCGCCACCCTGCCGCAAGTGGCGCTTTCTCGACCGGCTACCGCTATCGGAAAGAATACCGTCCGCTCCATCCAGTCCGGGTTTGTTTTTGGTTTTGCAGCCTTAGTCGAAGGCCTGGTTGAGCGGATACGCGCCGAGCTGGGGACAAATGCCAGGGTGGTGGCGACCGGCGGTCTTGCCAATCTGATCACGCCAGAGACCCGGGTGATAGAAGCGGTTGAGCCGAATTTAGCCTTGATCGGTTTGCGTTTGATGTACGATCTCAACCGGCCTGCCCAGCCGGGCTAATCTTTTTTTTCTTGCATGATATTTTTCAAACGCCTGCCACAATCAATTGTATATGAGCCGCCCATCGAAATATAAGCTAGTGATAGCCTTTTTGCTCTTTGCGGTCGAGAGCTGTGTGGCCGCCTGGCTAACTTTTTTTGTGGAGACGGACGCAAAAAACTCATTTTTCCTGGGACGTTCCGTCGAACGCTGGGGCTTGAGCATGCTGCTGGCTGGTTTGACGGTCGCGTCGATTGGAACCGCCATCTCAATTTACCGGAACGAAAAATTTGGTTCCAAAATTACCGCCCTGTTGGCAAGCAGAAACTGGCAGGTTGGCATCGTTTTAGGGCTGCTGCTGTTGGCGTTTTTATTGAACCTGGGGTATTTTTCAAAAACATTTATCGTCCGGTTGGCCCCGGCGGGTGTCTGTGTGTGGCTGATCGGCTTAGAGCTGCTTTTTTTTGCTGCCGCGGCAAATACTTCCCCCGCCGACCTGAAATCTGAGACGCCTGCCTCTAAAAGGGCCTGGATCGTTACCACAATCTGCATCCTGGGTATCTATCTGGCAGCTTTGCTCCCTTCCAAAATTCCGGCTTTGATGGACGGCGCGCCCTGGAACACGCCGCTGGAATTTATCCTGTTGGCGCTGCTGCTGCCGTTGGCTATTCTGGTGAACTGGCGAACTTTTTCCAGACGCTGGATGCTGATTCTGACCGCCCTGGCGCTGGCAGTCAAGCTTTTCTTAGACCTGTTTGCCCCGGCCAGCGGGATCAGCATCCTGGCCTATACCAGCCAGGCGAACATGCAACAGGGAAACTGGATGCGAGGCTACGAATCGGTGCTGGATGGATCTGCCAGCGCGCTGATGCGACAACCCTATGATAATTACCGCCAGTTCCCGTTAGAGTGGGTCAATAACCAGTATTATGATGTAAAAAACACCTGGCTAGGGCTGAAACTATCCGCATACGCCAGGCTTGACCCAGGCGAAAGATTGGTTTTTGTGGCAAATGGATTCACTCAAGGCGAAATCGATTTTATCGACACACGGACAGGGCAAAAATACCAGACATTATTTATGAACGGCGACCAACCGGTCAATCCAGAAATCTACTCGAGTGCGCCGGCTACCCGCACGTTTCAGTTGCAAGGAGAGCTGGTTTACAAAGGAGATAGCAACTATCGATTAATACCCTTGCTGGTATCTTCTAATGGAGCCATCTCTGACCCGCTGGCACAGGGAAAAATTTGGAGGTCCCAGAGCGCACTGAACCTAAGCCAGGGTCAGCTCAATTTTTTCCGTTTTTTGAGCAGCCTGGCGGATGGTTTGCTGATCCTGGTAATCGTGGCCGGGCTGGTTTGGGGCGTCTGGGATTTATTTTGCCGGAGCCTGATTGGCTCGCTGGATTTGTACCTGGCAGCCAGCGCAGCTCTGGTTTATTTATTTTTCAATCTCCAGCCGAATATGAATATGAACAGCTATATCGAGGGGTTCATATTAGGCGCTGTGATGATCAAAGCTCTTGAAACCATTCTAAAAAAGAAACAACATGCAAATCCGGGCGATTTCTCGATCGCCATACTGCCCATCCTGCTGGTTTCTTTATTAAGTCTGAATGTCCTGACTTTGAGGCAAATCACTATTTTCCCAGGTGGCCAGGACGGCCTGGAATACCAGACCCTGGGGCGCGACATCTTTGTAAATGCAGATTATCTCATGCTCAATGCCCCACCGCGTGCTTACAAAGTGCTCTTTCCGTTTGTGGTTGGCAGCTTGCACGTGCTTTTTGGCCAATCCTCCGCCAGCCTGTTTTTCCTGTATGCCTGGTGCGCAGGACTGACAGCAAAATATTGCCTGGAAATATTGTCCTTGCTAAAAATTCCACGTAGTTACGGCGATGCAGCCGTGTTGATTCTTTTATTCTTATGGTTGGGGCCATTGTTCAACATTTATTATTTTTCGTTCGGATTGATCGAACCGGTGGCCACATTATGCCTGATATTGCTTTTCTATTTTGCGCTGCGGCGAAAATTGTGGCAAACGTTCATGACCGGCGCCCTGGTTGTGCTTTTCAGGCTGGATTATCTTGGGGCAGCTTTGGCGGGGATTTTCTTAACCGGCAACATGCTGCAAGGAACATTCCGCATGGTTTGGAGATCGTTGCTGCATTTCATCGTTAATAAATGGAAAATGCTGCTGGCTTACGCCTCCAGTCTGCTGGCACTGCCGGTGATCATAACGTTATTTTATTATTTTATTCACCCCGGTTACCAATTGAGCGCCAGTGATACTCGCTACACTTCCGTAGCCGATATGCTGCAAGGGCTATTCAAGATCCTTAATGGAGGATCTCAATCAGATATTCAAAGCTGGCTGACCCAATTTCCACTGGATATCAATATATTGCTGATCGTGCTTTATCTGGGGACTTTACTGGGCCTCTTGTCTTTATTGGTTCGTTTTAAAACGCTGGAGCGCATCGATGCCCGTTTTGGGATTGTGCTGGCAGGCTTCTACCTCACATACATGCTGGCCAGACCGACCGGATATTCTCCCCGCTTCAGCACGCCGCTGGTGCCGCTGGCATTAATCATCATCATGGCTGCCATTCATCAAGTTTACTCGGCTAAAGCGATCTGCCCGACCGAATAATTTCATGATAAACTTAGCCGTCCCCCCTCTTTCCCGTAAAGGTTTGTGGCAGTTTGACCGCTTATTCCCGGCGGACTGCTCGATATAAAAAGCCGGTCGCACATACGTGGGCCACGCAAAATGGACGGAGCTGAGATTGCTTCGCAAAGATCGCTCGCAATGACATTCGTATTAAATAAGGAGTATCTTCGTTGAACGAAAAATCAAAAGTTGCCCTGGTAAGGTGCGAGAGCTATGATGATTTTGTTGTTGAAGACGCAATGAAACGAGGGCTTGAGCTTATTGGCGGCATGGCCAGCTTTATACGTTCCGGTGAAAAAATTGTCCTCAAGCCCAATATTTTGGTAGGCGACCATCCCGATAAGGCCATCAGCCCGCACCCCATGGTCTTCAAAGCGGCAGCCGAATCAGCAAAAACTGTTACCAGCCACTTGACCTACGGCGATTCACCTGGCTTTGGCAGGCCGGTCGGCCAGTTGATGAAGGCTCAATACTGCCAGATTGCCAATGATCTAAATATTCCTTTGGCCGATTTTGAAAATGGGCAGGAAGTTCATTTTCAGGACTCGCCGTTTATAAAGCAATTTGTGCTGGCAAACGGCGTCCTGGAAGCAAACGGTTTAATCAGCCTCAGCAAATTTAAAACCCACTCTCTGACCCGTATTACCGGTCCGATCAAAAACCAGTTTGGCTGCATCCCCGGCACATTGAAAGCCGAATTTCACATCAAACTGCCCAACGCACTGGATTTTGCCAGGATGCTGGTTTGTTTGAACCTTTACATCCGGCCTCGTCTATATATTGTAGATGGTATTATTGCAATGGAAGGGAACGGCCCGCGAGCGGGAAATCCCGTCCATATGAATGTCCTCATGTTCTCTAAAGACCCGATCGCCCTGGAAGCTGTCATGTGCCGGATGATCGCTCTCAACCCGGATTTTGTTCCAACCATCAAACCGGGTCAGGATTGGGGCCTGGGCACCGCCCAGATGCAAGACATCGAACTGGTAGGAGACCCGCTCGAACCCTTCATTAACAATAATTTCAACGTGGTTCGTGCGCCGGTCAAGCCGGTAACGGATACGACCT
>DATFYI010000015.1:0-8556 GCA_035315125.1 Anaerolineaceae bacterium
CTTATGGGTTCGTTTTCAACAAGGATCAATCGATTCGGTTCCCCGGGAATTCCCGTGGTCATCACCACCCGTAGGGGCGCATGGCATGCGCCCTTACTCGATTTTTCACGCGGAAGCTTAGAAATATGCCAGATCACGATCGCAATGCTGGCCATGACCGGGCGAGTGATCCTGTTGGGACTGGCGCGTTGGTTTTCTAGAAAAGGATCACCAACAGGGATATCTTATAAAATTTGTTTGCGTAGGATATCCAATCCGTCTTTATCGGTTATAAAAATATCATTCTCAACCGCATATTGGACAGCGTCCGCTGAAAATCCCGATCTGGAAACAAACCAACCTCGAGCCAATCGTTCTTGGGCATGACGGTGCAGCTTTTCAAGTTCCTTAATCCCTGCTCGCTTGTTGCGCCATTTTACTTCAACGACCCAGCGTTCTGGACCCTCACCGGTCGCATCCAGTTCGATTTGTCCATCCGGTGAAACCTCATCCTTTACTTCCTTGAAAACCGGTAGGCTTACGACGCCCTGGGTGTGAAAAACCTCTTCAGAGACGGATTGGCCGTTGAAATGGCGCATCAGCTCACGTACCGTGCTTTCTTTCGCATCCCCCAATTCCTCTGAGACCCGTTGGAATTGTTGATCCAGACGGTGGATCAACCCTTTTAGATCCATCGGTTCGGCAGTCAGGCTCACCTCGATCCCTTTGATGACGTTGCCCACCCAAAAACGCAAGACTGGGTCACGGAAATAATATGCCTGGTCTTTTTCGATCACCAGGTCAACCTCGCATAACCAGCGCAGGTAATCACTGGCGCTGGCAGAGGTGACGCGCAACTGTCGGGCGACCTGAGTGGCCGTGAGCCCTTCCTCTTGCGCCAGAATCTGCAAAACCGATTTTAGTGCGCCGTACCCTTTGGCCTTTTGCAAAGAAAGATCATAGACATACTGGCAGAAATCATAGATCCGTCCTCCGGGCGAGAGCGTCTCTACCAGGAAAGCTTGTTTGACTACATCCGGAGAAATGGGGCGCTGAACCACATCCACCAGATAACTCACGCGCCGGGCGACCACAGTGATGTAGAAAGGATGCCCCCCGGTGAGTGAGTGCAGTAGGGGATATAAGTCGCTCTCCAGCGGCTCTGATAAGAGCTTATTGGCCAATTCCTGGGTGCTTTCTCGATCAAACGGCTCAACGGAAATCCGCGTAAACTGGGCAAACAACGGACTATCCGGGTTGGATAACAATCCCGCCAGAACACTGATAGCGGAGCCGGCCAAAATATACTGTACCACGCTTTGGGATTGCAACTCAGCGCGCAATAGAGCGACTACATTTTGACTGTTGGGATAATTCTCGAGTGTGCGGATTTCCTGAAATTCATCACAAATCAAAACAAGTTTTTTATCCAAAGTGGATGCGGCCTGCCGTGGAAATTGAAAAGCCTGACGCAACAATGCCTGGCGATCGGGTCGGGCCCGCTGCAGTTCCTGCAGGATGGGCTGAATTTCCTCATAGAGCTTATTGCCCCCTGCTTTTAAAACGGCAGATCCCAGAGTAGCCGGATTAAGAAAAGGCTCCGGGTCGCTTTTGCCTTCTTCAAGCAACCAATAACAGATGAAGCCAATAAAACCCAGTGTAAAATTTTCTGGCGAGCTGCAAATCACAGAAAAATCCAGCAGCACCGGCTGTTCTGCAGAATGAGTCGCGCTCAATTGGCGCATGAATTCCTTCAATAAAAGGGTTTTGCCAATTCTGCGCAACCCAAACAAAGCGACGTGTTCTACCGGGCCATGGATGAGATTACGATGGTAGTATTCAAGAGTCGCCAGTTCTTGACGGCGGTTTGTGAAAAGAGCTTGTTGGTCGGAAGGGTAAAAATAGTTCATTTTAGGTTAACTGCCCTATAGGTTAATTAACCTAATTATTGATCAAATCGTTCCAAAAGTCAATCGGAAATTGTGACATTCTTGCACCGAAAAATATACTCCATACCTGGAATTGGCTCAATCATCATTTGGTTGGTGATTTTTCTGAACCTTGTGACTCATTTGTGAGCCACTAATTGTTTTGTGTCCCACATATTATCTTAAGTGAGACACAAATTCAGACCACTTTCCATACAGAAGACCAAATAAACCGGCCTCGATTAAATGGACCGCCTCGCCTGAAAAGGGGTTGTTATTTGTGGTATAGTATCAATGACTGATCGCATCCAATAAGTATCGAGTAACTGTTCCAGTCGCAAGACTGTGATAATTAGTGGTGTAATGGAACATTCAATATTTTCAAGCATGCGCGCCCGTCTGATGGTGCTCGTTTTGTTAGCCAGCATCCCGGCTTTGTTTTTGGCTATTTATACGGTTGACCAGCAGCGCCGCCTGGCCATAACCGATCAACAAAACAGCAATCTGATGTTGGCCCGCCTGATTTCGGCCGAACAAAATGGCTCGCTGGATTTGAGTTGGCTGAGCCAGTCGGCGGCCGAGTACGGTCTATCCTCTGATACGACTTTGTTATTGGTCGATCAAAACGGGAAAATCCTGAGGGCATACCCTGCCACCGCACAATGGACGGGTAAAGTGATTAAAGGCGGGTCGTTGATGCAGGCAGTTCTCTCTCTTCAAAATGGGGTCACCCAGGCCCTTGACCCAACCGGCTTGCCGCGCTTATTCGCCTTTACACCGCTGCCTCAGTCTCCGGCCAATAGTCAGGTTTACCTGGCGCTCGGCACGCCCCTGGCAGATATTTTGTCCATCACCGATTCGTTGATGCTGGCTGACTTGGTTGGCCTGCTGATAGCCTTATTTTTGGCATTGGCGGCGGCCTGGTTTGGCGGCGAGTACTTCGTTTTGCGGCGGGTGCGCTCGCTGGCCAAAGCGACCCAGGCCATTATGCAAGGCGATCTGAGCGCCCGCACCGGCAAGCCGTACGGTACCGGCGAATTGAGCGAGCTGGCGCGGGTTTTCGACCAGATGGCCGAGCTGCTGGATCAGCGTGATCGCCAACGGGCCCAGGCGGAGCAAGAAATACGCCGCAACAACCGCAACCTGGCATCGCTCCATATTCTCACCAGCGCCGTGAACTCTTCATTAGAATTGTCCCAAATATTGGCCGGCTTGCAGGAACAGCTGGCCCGCCAGTTGGATTTACCGGCCGGTGCGATTTATCTTTCTGACGATGCGGAAGATGGACAGTACCAGCACATTTACCGCGAAGTGTCCTGGGGTATTCCGGAATCGCTCTTGCCTGATTTGAGATCGCTGCCGGTCAATTCTTTTCATTTTGAGCAGGTCTTTCGCTCGAAACAGCCTGTTTTAATTAAGGATGTCAACCAGGTGAAGCTCTATTCGGATGTAAAAATGATCGATACACGGCCCACCTGGCAGAGTTTCCTATCGGTGCCATTGCTCGCCAAAGGTGAAATCCAGGGCATATTGGATCTCTTTTCGCTGGATCCGGCCGGTTTCAGCCAGGATCAAATTGCCTTTTTTACTACCATCGGCCAGGAAGTTGGGGTGGTGATCCAGAACGCTCGCCTGTACGAGCAGGTACGCTCGGGCAGAGAACGCCTGCAGTTACTTTCCCAGCAAATTTTGTATATCCAGGAAGACGATCGCCGCCACATCGCCCGCGAGCTGCACGATCAGATCGGCCAGGCGCTGACCGCTTTGAAAGTCAATTTACAATCGATCCAACGCAGCACAAATTGGAATGCAACGAACAGCGGCTCTTTTGAGGAGAGCATCGCTATTATCGACCGCACCGTCCAGCAGGTGCGCAACCTGTCCCTGGAACTGCGGCCATCCTCGCTGGATGATCTGGGCGTGGTGGCAGCCATGCGCTGGTATGTGGATCGCCAGGCGCAACGGGCAGGGTTTAAATGGGATCTGCTGGTCGATCCACCCGAAATGCGCCTCAATCCCGATTTGGAAACCACCTGTTTCCGTTTGGTTCAGGAAGCGATTACCAATGTAGTGCGGCATGCTCAGGCCTCGACGGTGCAGATTGAATTGCGCCAGCTTGAATATGAAATAGAGCTGGTGATCCGGGATGATGGGGTGGGATTTGACGTACGGGCAGCCCAGGAACGTTCGGCCGATGATGCCAGCCTGGGTCTGGTTGGCATGGAAGAAAGGGTACAGTTGATGGGCGGCCGGATTGAAATTACCTCCAGCTCAACCAGCGGCGTCGGCACCCAGATCTGCGCCCATCTGCCCCTATCTGTGGTTTCGCCGTTTATTGACCGGCGTGCTCGCCCAAGGATGCCAGAATGAGCTCGATACGTGTCCTTTTAGCCGATGACCATAATCTGGTGCGCGCCGGCATCCGCTCCTTAATTCAGGAGCTAACCGGCATTGAGGTGATCGCTGAGGCCAGCGATGGTCGCGAAGCCCTCTCCTTAATCGAGATCCACCGTCCGGACGTGGTGCTGATGGATATTGCCATGGCCGGTTTGAACGGTTTGGAAGCGACCGCCCGGGTGGTGCGCGATTTTCCGGAGGTGCGGGTGATTATGCTTTCAATGCATGCCAATGAGGAATACGTCTGGCAGGCGTTGCGTTTCGGCGCTTCCGGTTACCTGCTCAAAGATGCCGGCACAGCCGAGCTGGAGCTGGCCATCAAAGCCGTGGCGCGCGGCGAAACCTACCTCAGCCCGCCCATCTCCAAGCAGGTTATTGATGATTACATCCAGCGCGTCAGCGGCCAGCCCGATTCTGAAAAAATAGCAGCAGCGCCTGCCGATAGATTGACCCAGCGCCAGCGTGAAATCTTACAGCTTATTGCTGAAGGCCATACCACTCAGGCGATTGCTCAGAAGTTAAATATCAGCGTCAAGACGGTTGAAACTCACCGCATGCAGTTAATGGAACGCCTGGATATCCACGAAATTGCCGGGCTGGTGCGCTATGCCATCCGCATTGGGCTGATAAGACCAGACGAATAAGATAAAATTCAGGTCTTTTCCCTGATTTATTAAGGTTTCCCCCGATAGCCCCAGGCGCCTGTAAAGTCATAGAATGGGTCTATGTTTACCGTCGTCATGACCCAAAATTCTTTTGCCTACAGGTTTTCCATGAATCCAATCCGAGTACTTTTGGTGGATGATAACGCTGATTTTATTGTAGCGTTAAGACGTTTTCTTTCCTCAGATGTACAGATCGACGTGGTTGGATATTGCTCGTCGGCCAAAGAGGCGCTGGAAAAAAACGCTTATCTGAACCCCCAGCTGGTCATCATGGATCTGGCAATGCCGGATTTAAATGGACTGGACGCCACCCGCTCTTTTAAAGCACTCTCCAGCCCGCCGCGCGTGATTATCTTGACCCTGCATGAAAATATAGAATATCGCCTGGCATCGCAATCCGTGGCTGCCGATGGGTTTGTTGTGAAATCGGAGCTGGGTGTTGAACTATTGCCATTAATCCACCAGATGTTTTCAAATGTTTTGGAATCTGACGCCGAAGATCCCGCCCATCTGGGTTATTAATTCGCAAGGCATTCGTGGTAGGAGGCCCTTAATGAGTGAAAATGTGAATATATTAGACAAAATAGAGCGTTTGCAGGACCAGGACAATTTTCGAGACCTGCATTGGGAAGGCTCTTTTGAAGATTACCTTGAAATTGTCCACCAGGATCCCAAAGTTGCCCGTTCGGCCTTTGAGCGGCTGTATGACATGATCGTCTCGTACGGGCAGGATGATTATACCCGCAACCGGGAGACGCTGGTACATTACCATTTCTTCGATGATCCGTTTGAGAACGGCAAAGACGCAGTTTTTGGCCTGGATAAGCCGATGATCGATCTGGTGCGGATTTTCCAATCTGCCGCCCGGAAATACGGCACCGAGCGGCGCGTCTTATTGCTACACGGCCCGGTCGGCACCGCTAAAAGCACCATCGTACGTCTGCTCAAAAAGGGGCTGGAAGCCTATTCGCGTACGGATGAAGGCCGCCTGTATACCTTTTACTGGCAGCCGGATAACGACGAACGGTTGGACTGTCCAATGCATGAAGAACCCCTGCACCTGATCCCGGCTGAGCTGCGCCCGGCGGTTTTAAATGAGATCAACCTGGGCCACCAGGACCGCGACGTTATTGAGATTGACGACGATTTATGTCCCTCCTGCCGGTTTATGTACAACCGCCTGTTGGAACAGTCCGGCGGTAATTGGCTGGAGGTGGTGCGACAGGTACGCGTGAAACGCTTACTGCTTTCTGAAAAAGACCGGGTTGGCATCGGCACCTTCCAGCCCAAAGACGAAAAGAACCAGGACTCGACCGAGCTGACCGGCGACATCAATTATCGCAAGATCGCCGAATATGGCTCCGATTCGGACCCGCGCGCCTTCAATTTTGACGGAGAGCTGAACATCGCCAACCGCGGGCTGGTCGAATTCATCGAAATTCTGAAGTTAGACGTGGCTTTTTTGTACGACTTGTTGACGGCTTCGCAAGAACACAAGATTAAGCCCAAGAAATTTGCCCATACCGATATCGACGAGGTCATTTTAGGCCATACCAATGAAGCCGAGTACCGGCGCTTATTGAGCAACGAATATATGGAAGCGCTGCGGGATCGCACCATTAAGATCGATATCCCCTATGTGACCCGTTTCAGCGAAGAAGTGCGCATCTATCAGCGCGACTTCAACGAACGGCGCGTGGTCGGCAAGCATATCGCCCCACACACCCTGGAAATTGCGGCCTTGTGGGCCGTGCTCACCCGCCTGGAAGAGCCAAAACACGCCAGCCTGACCATGTTGCAGAAATTAAAGCTGTACGATGGGCGCGCCCTGCCCGGTTTTACGGAAGACAGCGTGGTAGAGCTGCAGGCGGAGGCCCGCCAGGAAGGCATGATCGGGATCTCGCCTCGCTACATCCAGGATAAGCTCTCCAATGTGCTGGTGGGTGACCAGACTGTCAGCTGTGTGAACCCGTTCATGTTGATGCGTGAGCTGGAAAACGGCCTGCGCAGCCATTCTTTGATTACGAATGACGATCAGCGCAAGCATTTCCGTGAGCTGCTCTCGGTAGCTCGCGGGGAATACGATGAGATCGTCAAGAACGAAGTCCAGCGCGCCATCACGGCCGACGAGGCTGCCATCAAGCGCCTGGCCTCTAACTATATCGACAATATTAAGGCCTATACCCAAAAACAAAAGGTGCGCAACCCCTACACCGGTCAGGACGAGCCCGCCAACGAACGCCTGATGCGCTCGATTGAGGAGAAGATCGAGATCTCAGAAAGCCGTAAGGATGATTTCCGCCGTGAAATCATGAACTATATTGGCGCCCTGGCGATCGACGGAAAAACCTTTGCCTGGGATTCGAACGAGCGGCTGCGGCGCGCCCTGGAAATGAAACTTTTTGAGGATCAGAAGGACACCATCAAACTGACCAGTCTGGTCTCCAACGTGGTGGATAAAGAAACACAGGAGAAGATTGAAGTCGTCAAAAGTCGTTTGATCAAAAACATGGGCTATTGCAATGTGTGCGCCACCGATGTGCTGAATTATGTGGCCAGTATTTTTGCCCGTGGCGACACCAGCCGCTCCGAATAAACCAATTATCGATCCTGGAAAGAGAAAATCAACGCCAAAAAATACAATATATTTTAAATTAAGCGTGGTGAAAAATGAGCCTCCCAATTGACCAAGATGCCAGTCGTTACCAACAGATCGTACGCGGTAAAGTCCGTGAAAATTTAAAGAGCTATATCTCCAACAGCCAGATGATTGGCCGCCAGGGTAAAAACCTGGTCAGCATTCCAATCCAGCAGATCGAGCTGCCGCGCTTCCGCTTTGATGATTCGCAGGGCGGCCTGGGTGAAGGAGACGGCGAGGTTGGAGATCCAATCGGCCAGGGCCAGCCCCGCAATGGCAAGGGCAAGGCCGGCAACCAGCCCGGCCAGCACATTCTGGAAGTTGAGCTGACCCTGGAAGAACTGGCTCAAATTTTGGGCGAAGAGTTGGAGTTGCCGCGCATTGAGCCCAGGGGCAAAGATCAATTAGATTCCGAAGTTATTCGCTATAACGGCATCCGCCGGGTGGGACCGGAAGGGCTGCGCCATTTCAAACGCACCTACCGCGAAGCGCTCAAACGGCAAATGGCCTCCGGCACCTACAACCCGGCCCAACCGGTGGTCGTACCCATCCGCGACGATAAACGCTACCGTTCCTGGACCGAAAGCTATAAACCCTGCAGCAACGCCGTCATTTTATACATGATGGATGTATCCGGCAGCATGACGGATAACAAAAAACGCCTGGTGCGCATGGTTACCTTCTGGATAGACACCTGGCTGAAAGCCAATTATCGCAATCTGGTCACTCGCTACATCGTGCATGATTACGAAGCTGGCGAGGTAGACGAGAATACTTTTTATCACATCCAGGAAAGCGGCGGCACCCGCATTTCATCGGCTTACGCGCTGGCCAAACAAATCATCGAGAAAGATTACAACCCGGCCGATTGGAACGTCTACGCCTTCCATTTCTCGGATGGCGAGAACTCCGGAAACGAGGATGATCAGCGCTGCCTCAAGCTGTTGCA
>DATFYI010000016.1:0-6961 GCA_035315125.1 Anaerolineaceae bacterium
TTCCCGGTTGGAAGGGCGCCTGGGTGGCCGACCCGGAAGGCAACATCATCGAACTTAACCAGGGCTATGTGGACCAGGATAATCCGCCACCTTTGTATTGAGAACTTCTACTCAAACAGATACTGTCGAGAATTGCCATAATAAAAGGAATTATTCAAGATGAATGAAATCAAGTTTACTTTTTCCGATACGATTGCCGGCTACGTCAGCGGCTTTGACCGCGAAAGCGATACTTTTGGCCTCCGCACCAGCGACGGGAGAGAATACAACCTCAAGCTCAAGTCAAACACATACGGCTGGATCGCCAATAACCTGGATGAACCCCGCCAATGGTGCAACCCCGACCAGATCCGAACCATGCTGGTGCCGGGGCGTTACATGTTCAATTATGGCATCTACTACCCCGAAGGCGGCGATTTTAACTATGAAGTCCAGTTTGTCATTTTCATGGCCGCCAAGGAAAATGCCTATGGCTTCGAACTCGCCGATTGGTGGTCGAAACAAATTGTCTCGATCGGTGATTTCTATATCCGGGCGGAGTTCGGAGAAGGGCACCCTATCGACTATCGCGATTACCGCACTATTATCAACCTGTCAGGCAAAAAGGAAGCCGATAACTTCCGCCAGGAAACCGACACGATCTCGCGCCTGGTATATGGCATGGCCTCCTGCTACCTGATGACCGGCGAAGACCGCTTCCTGGAAGTCGCTGAAAAAGGCACCCTGTATCTGCGTGAACACATGCGCTTCTACGATGCGGACGAAAAGGTGGTCTACTGGTACCACGGCATCGATGTGCATGGTAACCGTGAAGACAAGGTCTTCGCCTCCGAGTTTGGCGATGACTTTGATGCCATCCCGGCTTACGAACAAATCTATGCGCTGGCAGGCCCGATCCAGACCTACCGGATCACAGGCGACCCGCGCATCTTGAAAGACGCAGAAATGACCGTGGACCTGTTCGAGCGCTTCTATCTGGATAAAACCCACGGCGGCTATTTCTCGCACCTGGACCCGATCTCGCTCGACCCGCGCAGCGACTCACTGGGTCCGAACAAAGGCAAGAAAAATTGGAATTCGGTCGGCGACCACGCTCCAGCTTACCTGATCAACCTGTACCTGGCGACCGGCGAAAAGCGCTACGCCGATTTCCTGGAATATACCTTCGATACCATCGCGGCGCATTTCCCTGATTATGAGGACAGCCCGTTCGTACAGGAAAAATTCTTTGAGGACTGGTCTAAAGACCAGAAGCACATGTGGCAGCAAAATCGCGGGGTGGTGGGACATAACCTCAAGATCGCCTGGAACATGATGCGCATGAACAGTCTTAAAAGCAAGGACGCCTACGTGGCTTTGGCTCGGCGGATTGCTGAAGAGATGCCCAAGGTGGGCATGGACAGCCAACGCGCCGGATGGTACGACGTGATGGAACGCGTAAAGCACGGCAAGGAAGAATGGAACCGTTTAGCCTTCCATGACCGCAAAGCCTGGTGGCAGCAAGAACAGGGCATTCTGGCTTACCTCATCCTGAACGGAACATTGGGCAATAGTGAATATCTAAAAATTGCCCGCGAGTCGGAGGCCTTCTACAACGCCTACCACCTGGATCATGATGACGGAGGAGTGTACTTCAACGTGCTGGCCAATGGCCTGCCTTACCTTCTGGGCACCGAGCGCTTCAAGGGCAGTCACTCGATGAGCTTTTATCATGCTTCTGAACTATGCTATCTTTCGGCAGTATACAACAACCTGTTGATTTTCAAGCGCCCAATGGACTTTTACTTCAAGCCGCAGCCCGGCGCCTTCCCGCGTAATATTCTGCGCGTATCGCCGGATATCCTGCCTGAAGGCAGTATCCACATCGGCAAAGTATGGATCAATGATGAACCCTACGATAATTTTGATGCAAATAATTTGACCGTCAAATTGCCGGCCACAAAAGATCAGGTACGCGTCAAGGTTAGGATTGAACCCGTTCAAAGAGAACATTAACTGATAACGAGGGGTTACTCGTCTTCTGCTCTCATATTCGACCAGGAAGCCTGTAACCCCTTGTTCATTGTTCGTTCGACACCAGAGGAGTGTGGCAAGTGGAAGTAAATAAATCTTTGATACAAGACGTAAATGTGGTTGAAATAACGGGTGACCTGGATGGTAGTACTGCACCAAACGTCCAGGCAGAAATCATTCCTCTGGTTACTCCTGAGGCAAAATTAATCCTTGATCTGAGTAAAGTGGGCTATATGTCTAGCTCAGGTTTACGGATGTTGTTGGTCACGTATCGCATGATTACAGGCAAAAGCGGCAAGGTCATTTTAGTAGGCCTTTCCGAAGAAATCCAGGATACCATGTCGATGACCGGGTTTCTTGATTTTTTCACCTACTTGCCAACCCTGGATGATGCATTAAAGGCAATTGTCTAGTTTGATTGGAGTCTTTATGGAACGGATCGATGCGTATCCAACACATGAATATGAAGGTTTCAAGCTTCGTCCCGGGAAACCTTTTCCATTTGGAGCCACTTTTGTTCCAGGAGGGGTGAATTTTTCAATTTATTCCAGCCATGCCTCAACCTGCAAGCTGGTACTATTCGATAAAGGGCAGCCGCAACCAAAAGTCGAGATACCTTTTCCGGAAGAGTTTAAGATCGGCGATGTTTTTTCAATGGTGGTTTTTGGACTGGAATATGAAAACATCGAATATGGCTACCGGTTGGATGGGCCTTTCGATCCTCAACAAGGGCACCGGTTCGATCAGACTAAGATATTGCTGGACCCATATGCTAAAGCCATTAGCGGGCGAGATATTTGGGGAAAGCCGCCAAATTGGGATAATATCTTTGCTCACCGTTCTCTGTTGGTGTACGATGACTTCGATTGGGATAAAGATCGTCCATTAGAGATCCCGATGGAAGATATGGTCATTTACGAAATGCATGTCCGCAGTTTCACCCGGCACCCCTCCTCGGGTGTCAAGTTTCCAGGCACTTTTGCCGGAATCCGGCAAAAAATACCTTACTTGAAGGAACTGGGGGTAAATTGCATTGAATTAATGCCAATCTATGAGTTTGATGAATTTGAAAACAGCCGCACCAGCCCTGTAACGGGTGAAACGCTGATGAACTACTGGGGATATAGTACGGTAGGTTTTTTTGCACCAAAATCCGGTCTGGCTGCGACCGGGAAAATGGGTATGCAGGTGGATGAAATGAAGACGTTGGTGAAAGAACTCCACCGCAATGGGATTGAAGTTTTCCTGGATGTAGTTTTTAACCATACGGCCGAAGGGAATGAAAACGGGCCCTATATTTCTTTCAAAGGTATTGACAACAAAACTTATTACATGCTGACGCCAGAAGGTTATTATTTTAATTTTAGCGGAACCGGAAATACTTTAAATTGCAATAATCCTGTTGTCAGAAACATAGTGCTGGATTGTCTACGCTACTGGGCGGCTGAATACCATATCGATGGTTTTCGTTTTGACCTCGCATCCATCCTGGGGAGAGATCCTTTAGGGTATCCACTTTCTAATCCTCCGCTGCTTGAGTCGCTGGCTTTTGACCCGATTTTGGCCAAATGCAAGCTAATTGCAGAAGCGTGGGATGCAGGTGGGCTGTATCAGGTAGGCTCATTTCCTGCCTACGGGCGCTGGGCCGAATGGAATGGCAAATTCCGCGACGGGATACGTAATTTCTTAAGAGGAGAGCCCGGTAAGGTAGGGGATGTCGCACAGCGGATACAGGGCTCGCCGGATTTGTATGCCAGTCGTGGGCCTACAGCTTCAATTAATTTCATCACCTGTCATGACGGCTTCACGCTCTACGATCTAGTCGCTTATAACGACAAACATAACGAAGCCAATGGCGAAGGCAACCAGGATGGCTCCAACGATAACAATAGTTGGAATTGCGGATGGGAAGGCCCATCAACCGATCCGGCGGTCAACGCTTTGCGTCTTCGCCAGATGAAAAATGCAGCGGCTATGCTGCTGGTCAGTCAGGGAGTTCCTATGATTTTAATGGGGGATGAAATTACCCGAACCCAAAAAGGCAATAACAATACCTATTGCCAGGATAATGAATTAAATTGGCTGGATTGGGACCTGGTGAATTCACAGGCTGAATTGTTGCGCTTTTTCCAAAACCTGATTCGGTTCCGATTGGCACACCCTGTCCTGCGCAATCGTTGGCATTTGATCAATCAAGATCGGATTGGCAGCGGTTACCCGGATATTTCGTGGCATGGCACGCAAGCCTGGAATCCAGATTGGTCCAGCTCGAGCCGTGTCCTGGCTTTCATGTTGGATGGCAAACACGCACGTGGCGGCACGCTTGAAGACAATTCTATTTATGTGGGCATGAACATGCACTGGGATCGCCTGTGGTTCGAATTGCCCAGATTACCGGAAGGGAAAAACTGGCATGTTCTCGCAAATACTGGCGCCCCGGCTCCCGAAGATATATGGGAGACCGGTTGTGAACCCAGGCTCGATCAGCAGGACGGCATCTCATTAGGGGGTCGTTCTGTGGTCGTATTGGTTAGCAAGTAATTATTAAGAAATCTAATTTCACTATTTTTAAGACGAAAGGACAAATGTCATGGCTTTCAATGTAACTTCTAAAATTTTGGAAGATGGAACGGCCGAGATTACCCTGGTTGGAGAACTGGATGGAAGTGTTGCGAATGATTTCAAGGCCGCAGTTGAGAAAGTAGCGCTCGAGAAACCAAAAAAAGTGGTATTGATGGTAAAGGATCTGGAATATATGTCAAGCGCCGGTTTGCGGGTGCTGGTTTTTACTAAGCAAAAAATGGGTTCGGATGTCGATATTTATGTCATCGCTGCTCAGGACGCAGTTCGCGACACAATCGAGATGACCGGTTTCCAACATAGTGTCATTATTCAGGATGAATATAACGCAATATAAAACCATTTTGTTTGTTGATTGAGTGGCCCTGTTTGGAAGGTTACTCTTCATTGTTAATTTCATGGAGGTTTGATGGCGATTTCAACCATAGATGAAAGAGTAGGTTTTCTCAGGAATTCACTCTTGTTTCCAAATCCCAAATTAAAGACACTGCAAGAAATTGCTTCGAAACTGGAGGATGTAGAGTACCAAGCAGACGAACCAATTTTCAAAGCCGGTGATTCGGGCGATTATATGTATTTTGTCAAAAAGGGTAAGGTACGGGTTCATACGGAAAACCGTGTTATCGAAATTCTGGGTGTTAACGCAATATTTGGTGAAATGGCCCTGCTTGATTCAAGACCCCGCATGGCTACGGTAACTTCCGTTGAAAAAACCGACCTATTGCGGCTCGACAAAGCTTCATTTGATAAATTAATCCATGGACGGATTGAAATCGTCCAGGGTATTACCGATGTCCTCACAAAACGGCTACGCTTTCAAGATCATGAACTGGAAGAAACACGCCAAAGCCTGGAAAAAGTAATCCTGCCATTGGGCATTGCTCTATCTACAGAAAAAAACTTGGATCATTTGGTGGAACGTATCCTGTTAGAAGCCAAAAAATTGTGCAGCGCCGATGCAGGGACGATGTATCTCTGTACTGCTGATAATCACCTCAAATTCAATATCATGTTCACCGATTCTCTAAACATTGCTTTGGGTGGGTCAACGGGCAAAGAAATTCCTTTTCCACCCATCTCTTTAGTGGATAAAAATAATGGCCAGCCAAACTACCATAATGTTTCCACTTATGTTGCAAATACCGGCCATTCCGTAAATATTCCGGATATATACCATGCCAAAGATTTTGATTTTACCGGCACGATGGAGTTCGACAAGCGCATGGGTTACCGGTCGATTTCAAATCTGACCGTTCCGCTTAAAAACCATTTGGGTGATGTGATTGGGGTATTACAGTTATTTAATGCCCAAGATACAACCACCAAGCAAGTCGTCCCATTCAATGCTTATCAGCAATTGATAGTTGAATCGCTCGCCTCTCAAGCAGCTGTATCTCTGAATACTCAGGAACTGCTGAAACGCCAGGAAATACTGGTAAAAATTGAACATGACGTTCAGGTTGGACGCCAGATACAGGCTGATTTTTTGCCAGATGTGTTACCTCAACCGGAGGGATGGGAGATCAAAGCCTTTTTTCAGCCGGCACGCGAGGTAGCCGGTGATTTTTATGATGCATTCATGATCGATGATAACCTGATTGGGTTCGTTATTGCAGATGTTTGTGACAAAGGTGTCGGGGCGGCGCTCTTCATGGCTCTCAGCCGTAGTTTGATTCGGGCATTTGGATGGATCAATAGTCGCTCCAATCCAGAGTTTAACAGCAATACCTCGGAAAACCAGATGCTTGATTTCATCGAGATGGGATTAGACCCCATTGGTCTTACCAATAATTACATCGCTCAAATCCATAGCAAAATGAACATGTTTGTAACCCTTTTTTTTGGCATGCTTGATCCAAAAAAAGGGGTGGTGACGTATATTAATGCCGGGCATAATCCCCCTGTTCTGCTGGATTCCAACGGGGAGGTAAAAGCCCGCCTGACACTGACCGGACCAGCGGTGGGCATGCTACCAGATATTATCTACGCCTACCGGCAGATAACGATAGAACCTGGAGATTTATTATTTTTATTTACCGATGGCGTGCCCGAATCGCACAATCCAGCAGGTAAGTTATTGACGGAAAAAAGAATGCTGGAAATCTTATCAGAGCCCGTCCCGGCTGCCAGTGTGCTTCTCGATCGGGTTGTCCATGAACTCAATGATTTTATGTCTACTGCCAATCAATTTGACGATATCACGATGTTGGCGATCAGACGAAAGCAAAAATGAAAGAGTTGCCAGACGAGTTGGAAGCAATGATCAGATTAAGGATGATACGTTATTAATACAGTCGAAATCCCCGCATGGATGAGGATTTGATGAAAATAAGAGGCCTTAATGAATAAAAGCAAGCGGTTAAGCACA
>DATFYI010000017.1:0-7286 GCA_035315125.1 Anaerolineaceae bacterium
TCAACAAACTCTGAAACAAGTGTACTGGTGCTTCCAACAATATCAACTGTGAAGCGTATCGGTGTGTGTGTCGATGGATTGCCAAGCCGGTGGTGGTCGAGGATTTCAAGTAACTCTGCTTCCTCTAAAGATGCGACTGCCTGCTGGGGCTCATTATGGTCAACTAAAATCAGCTTGATACGAGGCGGATTAAGTAAATCGCGCTGCCGGCAAATTCCTACATAACGCCCTGTTTCATCTAGTACAAAAAATTCATCACTTTCTTCGCGTAAGATCCGATTCAAAACGTCTCTAATTCGGGCTGTTTCCTGGAATTTAGGTACATCGGTTTCACATGCCTGGTCGCAAGAAAGCTCGAGTACTTGCTCGATCGGAATATTACGGTTGCGCAGGTTAGGACCAACCAGTCTGCTTAGTAAATTAAATAAGCTTCGACCGTTCATTAGCCCGTAAGGTGTTCCATCGGCGTTTAAGATCGGTGCAATTCCCCCGGTTCGGGTGGCAATTGACCAGGCTTCTTTGATGGGTTTATCCGGTGTTGTTGTATCCAAACGTCGCATGACCGAGTCGAAGCGCGGTGATGCATCCGTCAATAATATTGGAGATTCCAGATTAAGGTATTTCAAGACCCAGGTAGTTTGTGGGTTGGTGGCTCCGGCTCGAGCTGCTATTGTATCCAGGCCGTCCCGTTCTCGCAATAACCAGGCATATCCCATCGCAGCGGCGATTGAGTCTGTGTCTGGATTGACATGTCCTACTACAAATATCTGCGATGGCATGAACGATCCCCTTTGACCTGTTTAGATTTGATTAGAACCTTTGACTGCTCGAAGAGCTTGCCATAATCTTACAGGTGTCACTGGATTAATATCTACATCGACTCCGCAGGCATCCCGAATAGCATTTGCCACCGAGGGCGCCGAGCCATCCATGGGTATTTCGGCAATTGCTTTCACTCCAAATGGATGCGAGGGTTCAAAAGTTTCAACAAACATCGATTCTATCGCTGGCATTTCATTTGCACGGAAAATATGATAATCAACCAGGTTCTTCTCCAAAGGTTGGCCGTTTTCATCATAACGCATTTCTTCACAAACGGCATAACCTAACGCTTGGGTTATACCGCCTTCAATTTGGCCAGAAGCTGTAAGCGGATTAACAATTACACCACCATCAACAGCGATGACCATCTTTTCTACCGTCACCTGCCCTGTTTGAATATCTACAACAACTTCAGAGACTTGTGCAGCGAAAGGAGGCGGGGATACCTGAGATGAATAAGATCCTATACCCATGATTTGCTCCTGGTCATTATAGTGGAGCGAATCAAGCGCAATCTCATTCATTGGAACTGACCTTCCATCTGGACTGATGGCTTTTCGATCAGACAGACGCATATCTTCGGGTTTTGCTTCGGGCTTTCCACCGCCCTCCCTGTTTAATATCTTTGCAGCACGTATCCGAATCTGTTCGGCCGCTTGTTGTGCTGCTTTAGTAACAGCCGCTCCTGATATAAAGGTGGTGCTGGATGCATACGCCCCTTTATCAAATGGTGTGAAATCAGTATCAGAAGAATACACGATGATATCTTCCAGGGGGACTCCTAATACCTCGGCCGCCATTTGTCCGAGCACTGTGTCAGAACCGGTGCCCAAATCGGTTGCCCCAATCAATAAATTAAAGGAACCATCTTCGTTTATTTTTATGCTGGCCCCGCCCATATCCAGATATGGGATAGCAGTTCCATGCAGCATCATTGCCACACCAATTCCACGGCGCAAGTATGGCTTTCCCGGAATGACATGCCATTCTGGATTTCCATACTTTCGATCCCAACTGGTTCTGGCCTTAACCTGGCGTACACATTCTTCCAGCCCTACAGTATGAATAATTTCAGGACTGGGCTCACGACCTTCGCTCCAGGCAGTGCTAAATGGTTGAAGTTCACCGGCTCTGAGAGCATTTTTTAGTCGAAATTCGATTGGATCCATCCCAAGATCTCGTGCGATTTTTTCCATTTGGCGATCGACAGGCCAAAAACCTTGTGGGCCGCCATAACCGCGGAAAGCGCCTGCTGGCGGGTGGTTTGTATAAACGATATCGGAATAAAAGCGAATATTTGGAGCTTGACGATATTTTCCATCCCCCACATAAAGCGCCATTGCTTTATGTCCGGTATTTCCAGTTACAGTCAAGGCATGGCAGCCATAAGCACCTGTATCACTCAAACAATACATAGAATTAGCGGTAATTGTTCCATCTAATTTAACGCCTATTTTCATATGAATACGCATCGGGTGACGAGACCGGGCTGCTGTAAACTCTTCTTCGCGCGTGTATTCCAATCGGACAGGTCGTCCTGTTACTATTGTCAAATGAGCAGCAACATCTTCGATGAGTACCTCTTGTTTGCCGCCGAAACCACCCCCAATGCGTGGTTTGATCACACGTATCCGCTTCATGGGCAGTTTAAGTAGAGGTGAGAGAATCCTGCGAACGTGAAAGGGTACTTGAGTGCTCGTTCTGATCACTAACCGGTCATTTTCGTCCCAATATGTAACCACAACATGAGGCTCTATGTGGGCTTGTTGAACTTTTGGAACTTCATAATCTGCTTCAAAAATTTTATCAGACTCTGCAAATCCCTTGTCTACATCTCCAATATCAATTCTTATCTGCGCAGCCAGGTTGTAATTTGGATTTGATTTATCAAAATTAACATACTCCGGTTCATCATGTATTTTGATTGTATTGGCTTCCATGGCAATGGCTGGATTCAAAACCACCGGAAGGGGCTCGTATTCCACCTCGATTAATTTAAGGGCCTGTTCAGCGATTTCTTCAGTTTCCGCAGCCAAAAAAGCAACTCTATCACCCACAAACCGGACTTTATTGTCCAAAGAAAATGCATCCAAGGGACCTGGCATTGGTGCAGATTGACCAGCAGTAGAATATACTACTCGTGGAATGTCATGCCACGTTAATACTGCCGCAACCCCTGGCAATGCGCGTGCCTTTGATACATCAATCCGTTTAATTCTGGCATGCGCTAAAGGACTATGAAGTATTTTAGCAACCAACAAGCCGCGCATTTCAATATCTGCTGTAAAGGCAGGTTTTCCTTGAACAAGTTTAACTGCATCAACTTTAGGTTCCGGATGACCAACCTGACTCCAATAATCAGTTTGTGGTGTAGTCCATATTTTTGGCATTACACCGGTTACAGTCTCAATTCCTCCATTTCCACTAGAAATCAAATCTTCCGGCGGAGCTGGCTTGGAATCGTTATTAATCCAATCAGAAGGCATCGGAATAAGCTCGATCGGTTCAACCTCTTCTCCCCGCAGGACCGCTGCTGCGCGTAAAACTGCTTGAACTGGTTTCAGATAGCCTGTACACCGGCAAAGTACCCCCGATAGTGCATCCCGTACTTGTTCTTCAGTTGGATTTTGATTTTTGGTGAGCAGCGCTTTTGTTGTCAAAATCATGGCTGGTGTACAATAACCACATTGAATGGCTCCGGTCTCAATAAATGCTTGCTGTATCGGATTCAAACCGGGATTCCCTTTCCATCCTTTTTCACCATATTCGCCAATCGCTTCAATGGTATCAATGTGGTGCCCATCAACCTGAGCGGCTAGCAGACAGCAAGAATTGACGGGTTCGCCATCCAGCAGGATTGTACAGGCGCCGCATTCACCGTGGTCGCAGCCACCAAATTTAGCCCCAAAATAGCCTTCTCGCCTGAGTATTTCTAATAAGGTATCGCCGGGTGTGACCTCCCAGTTCATAACTTTACCGTTTAGGTGAACTGAGACTTTCATGTATTCTCTCCTGTTGGACTACCCCTGTTCTAACAATCTATGGACAAGGGTTTTGGTTATTTCAAGTTGGTATTCTAAGTTATTTTCAGGTTTGATAGCTTGGCTACGCGCAATTTCGATAGCGGTTTCTGCATCATTCAAATCTGGCCCATCCATTACAATAAAAGGTGCTGTCCCAAATCCTCCAATCGCAATTCTCGTTCTGCCGGAAGGCCATTTGCCAATTGCAACACAAACGATTGGTTTATCCGCAGGTGTACGAGATACACTCTCATACATGAGTTTAACCTGCATTGTAATTGACACGCTTGTTATCAATTTGCTTTTTGCCCATTTATTGCGGATGGGCAGCCAATTTCCAAGGCTAATTATCTCATCGTTAGGCGCCCATCTCAAATAAGTATCCAGTGCTAAAAGAGCAGTTGCTAAGAGGGATGTCTCATCAGAAATAACCAGTGTCCCTGCAATTGTAGCTTTGCGTCGTAGATTTATACTGTATTCTTTGCAAACAACTTGTTTTAACTCTAACGATAATTCGGATGCAACACACAGACTTTGTAAAGATGTTGTCGCCCCTATAACAAGTTTATTTCCTTGCACATCTACGCCACTTAATCCAAGGCTTTGAAGATCAACCACTGCACAGGATTCATTGCCGCTGTGACGGCTCAAAACAGTTCCTCCACCCAATGGATAAGTCGAAATCGCGGTGCGTCCGAGAAGATCAAGCGCCTCTTCCATTGTTTTTGGACGATGATATTCAACAATCATTAGATCCGCTCCTGGTCAGGATAAAATCATCCAATTCGGGCTGGTTGCTAATTTTGAGCAAAAGTGTCGATCAATAAATTAACGTCCCCGCCGACCGAATACAAAATCGGGCAGGTGCAGCCATATTTTCTATATTCAGCGACCTTAGCGCGAGCTTCATCTGGAGTCCCCGATGCAGTAATTTTCAAGATCAGTTCTTCCGGAACGAGATACTTGGCTTTTTGGATTTGTTCATTAGTAGCTGGCCATCCTAAGATCGACTGGATTTTTGCCACTACATCCGGAGAAACACCAGAAGCTTTTGCTATATGGGGCTGTTGAGCCAAATATTGTGTAAGCAACTCCCGGGAATTATCAATCGCCTTGTCATGATCTTTATCGACTGAACAAACTATTAACTGAGGACGGTCCATCATTTCAGCATTGCGGCCCGATTTACTCGCACCCTTTTCGAGCAGTTCCAAAGCTTTAATATCGTATTCTGGGGGAACACAATAATTCAAAACGACTCCATCAGCAATTTCTCCGGCCAATTCCATCATTTGGTCGCCGGTTGCGCCGATATATACTGGGATATTGCGGGGTTCACGCCGACCATGAACCACATCAAGTTCGATACCTTCTACATTTACAAACTCCCCATGATAAGTTACCCGTTCCATGTTGAGTAAACGCTTCAGTACAGTAACTGTTTCTCTCATTGCTACAAGCGGTTTTTTTCGGTCGATGCCAACATTCTTCGCCAGAGGATCCCACCAGGCGCCAATGCCACAGATAATCCGGTTGGGCGCCAGATCATCTAAAGTTAAAAAGGTCATTGCCAACAGTCCAATATTGCGGGTCCAATTATTGATCACCCCCGAAGCAACTTTTATATGGTCAGTTACAGCCGCATATGCAGCCATCGGTACAATTGCATCTCGAACAAGGCGGCTCTCAGCCTGCCATATTGCTTCAAATCCCCGTTTTTCAGCATAACGTGCAATATTCAGTCCATCACGTAGATCGTGAGAGTCCTGCAGATAAAGTGCAACTCGTTCAGCCATTTTTCCTCCAAGTAAATGATGGTTAAAGATTAATTTTCATCTATAGATTAACTTGCAATGCTTCGTATTGTTTCAGAAGATCAAGATCTTCTGGATAATCCAAATCCAGTGACAGGCTTTCAATCCTACATACTTTCAATCTTGCTTGTTTTTTTTGAGCCCTTTGTGAATGACACCGAAACGAGTCTTTACCAAAACAATAATCAATTAGACCAGCCGGGCTAACCAATAATGCATTTGTACCTTCTTCTCTTCTATCGGGTGCAATGATGATTTCCGGAGGGTTCCCGGATTGAGCAATAAATTCACGGATATCTTTTGAATTAACTAAAGGCAGGTCTGCTGGCAAAATCATTACACCTCTGGCACCGTACGCTTTTGCAACCAGGGTGGCACGCCTTAATGCAGTATTTAATTCCGGGCTTCCCTCCTCCTGAACTGTTCGAGCACCATGTTCTCTCGCCAGGGCCAATGCAGCGGGATCACGACTTACCACCAAAACCTGATCGATTTCCGGAACTGAAGATATTGCCTTTAATGTGTTTCCTAACATTGTATAATTTAATAAAGCTCGCTCATCTTCCGTCAAAACTCCTGCCAGGCGTGACTTACCTCTTCGAAGAGGCTTAACGGGTATTATCGCCCACAGGCTCATTTTCTTATTTCCCTCCTTTGTTCTACACAAAAAACCAATATTTCTTCCGCTAATCGGATACGATCAACGGATTTAAACATTAATGTATTCGTGGTTAATGAAATTATACCCCAATCATTAATTTGCTTTGCTTCATCGGCATCAATATTATCAATTACAAAACAAGTTAATAAATCTTTGTAATGATTTGCCACCGCTTTAGCGGATGGCTTGATATTGAGTTCAGCATACATTTTTGCAGCGGGCCCTTTAATTGCTTTTCCACCAATGATTGGAGAAACTGCAATCACATTTTTCTCTGAAATGCATTCGCGTATTCCTGGTACGGCAAGGATTGGACCAATGCTCACCCAAGGATTGGATGGGCATAAAATAACCCAATCAGCATCCTGTAGAGCTTTTAGTACTCCAGGTGCCGGTTTCGAAGTCTCAATCCCCTCTAATCGAAATGAAACGACACTCGGACGGCATTGGTGTTTTACAAAATATTCTTGAAATGGGAGATCGCCCAGCTCCTGTGTGATCACATGAGTTTGAACAATATCATCTGTCATCGGAATGATCGGAATCGAAATTCCCCAATTTTTGCAAAACGACCTCGTTATTGAACTTAATGGCTCCCCTTCCTTTAACCGGCGTGTCCGTTCCAGATGGGTTCCCAGATCAGCATCTCCCATTCTAAACCATTCTGGGCCACCCAATTGTATGACATTTTTTAATGCACTCCAGGTTTCGTCAGAACGGCCCCAGCCCGTATCGGGATTTGCCAAATTAGCTAATGTATAACAGATCGTATCTAAATCTGGCGATATCCGCAGACCAAAATGTTCAAAATCATCTCCAGTATTTACGATAACAGTCAAATCATTGGATGGCAATAAACGATAAAGCCCATCCACCAATTTTGCACCACCTACACCACCAGCTAAAGCTACAAATTTCATTTTTTTAGATTATAAACAAAACAATTATAAATATATTAATTTGCAA
>DATFYI010000018.1:0-11974 GCA_035315125.1 Anaerolineaceae bacterium
CCAGCAGCACTTTTCTACTCTCCGCGGCGGTCTTTGTTATCAGCGGCTATTTCATATTGAGGCTGTTAAAAGATTTTGCAGGAATGCAACTCATACGCCTGGTGGTGTTGGTCGGGTTTGTATTGATGGCAGTTCTGACAGCCCGAACAGCTTATACGGCTGCCTTTATCAATTACAATACGGCCCTTGAATACCTGGTGTATGCACATGCTGCAAGTGGGCCGAAGGAAATCCTGGCGCAAATCGAACAGATTTCTCAAAGGACGACACGCGGAAATGATCTGGTTGTCGCTTATGACAATGACAGCCTGTATCCATTTTGGTGGTATTTGCGGGATTATCCTAACCACGTCTGGTACCAGGACAATCCGACCCGTGACCTGGCCAACGACCCTGTCATACTGGCGGGAGAGGGCAACTATGCCAAGCTTGAGCCCATCGTAAAAAATAATTACGTTTACTTTGAATACAACCGCTTGTGGTGGCCAAACCAGGATTATTTCGATTTGACCTGGCAGCGAATTTGGAATTCCATCTCAAATCCCGATATGCGGACAGCCATCTTTAATATCTGGCTCAACCGAGATTACACGTTGTACGCCAAGATTACCAATAATTCCAGTATGACACTTGAGAATTGGCAGCCCAGCAACCGTATGCGTTTGTATATCCGCAAAGATATCATTGCGCAGATGTGGAATTACGGAGCCGTTCCGGCAACCAATCAAACGGCTCAAACTGACCCCTATGCGAAGAACATGGTCGCTCTCAATTCGGATGCCTCATTTGGAAGTGCTGGAGCAGCAGCCGGACAGTTCCAGGCGCCGCATGAAATCGCATTTGCGCAAGACGGTAGCATGTATGTGGCAGATGGAAAGAACAACCGTATCCAACACCTGACAACAAGTGGGCAAGTTTTGCAGGTTTGGGGCAGTTTTGGCGATATTTCAACCGGGAATGCTCCAGGGGGCACATTCAATGAACCGTGGGGTGTTGCCGTTGGACCAGATGGATCGGTTTTCGTAGCCGATACATGGAATCATCGCATTCAGAAATTCACAGCGGATGGCAAGTTTGTCAAAGAGTGGGGTTACTTTGGACAGGCCGACAAACCCGATGCATTATGGGGACCGCGTGGGTTGGCGTTTGATTCGAAAGGCCATCTGTATGTAACCGATACAGGTAATAAACGGGTTGTCATTTTTGATGAAGACGGCAACTTTATCGCTCAATTTGGTTCATCCGGTCTGAATCCGGGCCAGTTTGATGAGCCGGTTGGCATTGCGATTGATGTACAAGGCGATGTTTACGTTGCTGATACTTGGAACCAGCGTGTGCAAGTATTTGCACCAGACGCCAGCGGCACAAACTTTACTCCGTTGACCAGTTGGGATATCAATGGCTGGTTTGGCCAGTCGCTGGATAATAAGCCATTCATCGCAGTGGATGCGAATCAGAACGTTTATATTACTGATCCAGAGGGTTTCCGGGTGTTGGAATTTGATAAGACCGGCAAGTTCATACGCGGTTGGGATAATACAGCCAATGGTGGTGCCGGGTTAGCCCTACCATCCGGTATCGCTATCGATTCCAGCGGGCACGTTTGGGTAAGCGATGCAGGGAATAACGACCTGCTGCGCTTCACGATGCCGCCCCAATAATTTCGATTATCTGTCAAAATAAAATCAGGTCTCAAATGTAAGACCTGATTTTTACATCCTAACAATAGTTGTTGGGTAGATTCGAAGGTCGATGGTTATTTTCGCATCTCCTCCCTTAAAAGTGTATTGAGAATAAAACTAACGATAGAGACAATCAATGCTCCCAGGAATGCGGTCCAAAACCCATCGACCGTGAAACCGACGCCAAATTTAGTGCCAATGACACCGGCAAGATAAAAGAGAAGGGTGTTTATTAACAAGGATCCCAGGCCTAAAGTCAAGATCAGAATTGGACAGCTCAAGACTTTCAAGATTGGTTTAAGGATTGCATTAACCACCCCAAATATCAGCGCCAGCCAGACAAACGACAGCCAGTTACTGGATTGAGGGGTCAATCCCCTGCCATTCAATAGGGCGACTGCCACATAGAGCGCTATTGCATTAATAATAAGGCGAATAATAAAATGCTTCATTTTTCTCCCTTCTTCTGCAAGAGTTCGGTTGATGATTTCTGATTGATATAACGAAAAAGCTGGAGTAAAGTTGCAGATTTCTAACTTTTCCAGATTTGGAGCTGGCTTAGATAAAAATGTTTAGATCAGTTTTTTATCGATCAATGGAAATATGCTGGACTTTACCATCAAAGCGAGCTTCCATCCAGATAAGAGTATTGCGAGAGGTAAAACCGCACTCGTAAAAAGCTTCTTCAGCCTGACCAGCAGGATAATTAATAATTAAACTATGGCTGGTGAAAATCGATTTGCGGGCATGCGGCAGAAGAGTGCGTATGGAGAGGTCCTGCCATTGGGGTGTAGTGGCAAGCCAGATTGGATCGGCGTAGGAGCGGCTGGGTTCCCAAATGGCAAACCCGATGACTCCGTCCGAATTTCTGACGCACCATTGTTTAACTGGATCGCTACTTAACATGCGAAATAGACTGCGCAAAAGTGAGGGGCTGTAGCGATTGTAATCGAATGGAAGGTTCCAGGCAACTTCGGGTGGATACAACTCTTGCAACCAGGCTGATTGCTTATTCCAATCCCGATCATAACGGGGCGTGATCTCAACACCCTCGGGTATATCCGGTAAGCCGTTAACCGGATCGATGCTTTCCCAGGTTGTCCGGCGGGCGCGTTCGGTGAAACCCTCAGACAGGTAAAGGTTATGGGCAATCGGGTTATCGTCACGCACCTGCAGCCAGGCAGAATCTGCCCCATGATCGCTAATGTGATCCAGGGCTCGTTTTGTCAGTTGGCGGGCGATGCCTCGTTGGCGGTAATCCGGATGGACGGCTACATTGGCAATCAAATAGAGCCATTTGGAGTGCCAAAAAAAGGGGATGAGGGTTAAATTTCCGACTAACTTGCCATCTTCCTCCCAGATGTAGCCGTGTAGGGGAATGGAGACACGCTCGGCAGCGCCGGGCATCCACTTAAGATAATGAAAATCTTGAGAGGCCTGGCGTAAGTGCCGGATATAATCCCGGCCATCTGCATCCATTTGTTTAGAAAAACACAGCTCAATTAAATCTGCAACGGCGGATAAGTCTTGCCTCACATTCAAAGGGCGTATATGTGAAATGTTTGTATTATAAAGAATGGTCGCCGTCATAGCCTTATTCTACTCCGGTAAGACAAGGGGCGCAATTGACACTCTTAAGATCGCGAGATACAATCCATTAAAGAGGATCTATAAAAAAATAGTTTCCTGTCAAAGATTAGCTCCGGGTAATGCAGCAAACAATTGCTTGAAACATTCTTACACACTTCTGACACATTGTTTATCTAATTGTTAACAATCCAAGTGCTATAATCTCTCGTACGAAGTATTGGTTTTAAAGGATGGTACAGTTATGATGCGATTTGACAGATTTACAGAACGTGCCCAGGAGGCAGCCCAAAGGGCCGCTGAAATTATTCAACGATATGGGCACAACCAGATTGATACCGAACATATCTTGTTGGCATTAATTGAACAGCCTCAAGGAGTTATTCCACAAATATTGGAGCTGCTCAAGGTCGACCCGAATGCTCTGGCAGAACGTCTGGATTATATTTTACGTACCAGTCCAAAGGCAAGCATATTCGGCGGTGGCGCCGGACAAATCTTCATTACACCGCGAGTTAAGAGAATTATTGATCTGGCAAATGAAGAGGCCAGCCGGTTAAAGGATGAATATATCTCGACCGAGCATCTATTTTTGGCGATCCTGGTCGAGCGAAATACGCCAGCAGCACGCTTGCTTGAAGGCGCTGGTTTGACACGTGACAGGGTCTATGAAGCAATTTTACAACTACGTGGTGGCCAGCGGGTCACCGATCCACAAGCAGAGACGCGTTACCGCACCCTGGAAAAATATTCCCGTGATCTGACCCAATTGGCCCGGGAAGGCAAGTTAGACCCGGTGATCGGTCGCGACAATGAGATTATGCGCGTTATGCAGATATTATCTCGCCGCACCAAGAATAACCCGGTATTAATCGGTGAAGCTGGTGTTGGTAAAACCGCTATTGTTGAAGGACTGGCTCAAAAAATTGCCTCAAATGATGTCCCCGAGATTTTAATGGGTAAGAAGGTCATCTCGCTCGATTTGGGCGCAATGATAGCCGGCTCTCGCTTCCGTGGTGAATTTGAAGAGCGATTGAAGGCAGCTATAGAAGAAGTTCAGCGTTCTGAAGGCGAGATTATTTTGTTTATTGATGAACTGCACACAGTGGTAGGTGCAGGGGCTGCTCAAGGGGCTATGGATGCCTCTAATATGCTTAAACCTGCACTGGCACGTGGTGACCTGCAATGTGTGGGCGCTACTACTTTGGACGAGTATCACAAATACATCGAAAAAGATTCGGCTCTCGAACGGCGGTTTGCGCCGGTGTATGTAGACGAGCCATCGGTGGATGATACGATCAAGATGCTGATGGGCTTGCGCGACCGTTATGAAGCGCACCATAAAGTCCATTTTTCGGACGAAGCGCTGGTTCAGGCGGCCCGTTTATCCGCTCGCTATGTAACTGATCGTCATTTACCGGATAAGGCAATCGATTTGATGGATGAAGCAGCAGCTAAACTGCGCGTAATGCTTTATTCATTGCCGCCAGATCTAAAGAAGAAAAAGAGCGAGCTTGAAAAACTGACAGCAGAGGAAGAGCAAGCGGGTCTGGAGCGCGATTATGAACATGCAGCTCGCAAGAAGGCCGAACGTTTACGCCTGGAGACTGATTTTAATAAAGAACGGGACCAATGGGAATCCGAGCACCAGCTTGATGAAATTGTGGATATAAATGACATCGCCCAGGTGATTGCCCAATGGACTGGTATTCCGGTTACCCAAATGATGGAAACCGAGTCGGAGAAGCTTCTTCATATGGAAGAACGGCTGCACGAACGGATCATTGGTCAGGAGGAAGCCATCCATGCTATTTCGGACGCAATTCGCCGGGCACGTTCGGGTTTGGGAGATCCACGCCGGCCGATCGGTTCCTTTATCTTCATTGGCCCATCCGGTGTTGGTAAAACAGAGCTTGCAAAAGCGCTGGCCGAGTTTATGTTCGGCGACGAAGATGCACTGGTGCGCTTAGATATGAGTGAATACCGCGAACAACACACCGCTTCACGATTGTTCGGTGCTCCGCCGGGATACGTTGGTTATGAAGAAGGCGGACAGCTTACCGAAGCAGTGCGGCGCCGGCCGTACCGGGTGATCCTGTTCGATGAGATTGAAAAAGCCCATCCTGAAGTCTGGAACGCCTTGTTGCAAATCCTGGATGATGGACGTCTGACGGATGGCCAGGGACGAACAGTTGATTTTCGCAATACTGTGCTGATTATGACCAGCAACCTTGGTACTGAATTTGTCCGCCAGAGTGGAACCCTGGGTTTCCTGACACGTGACAATAATGATGAGGATCGCCAGGCGCATGAAAAGATTGAAAAGGCGCTAAAGAGTACATTCCGGCCAGAATTCCTGAACCGGATTGACGAAGTGATCATGTTCTCGCAGTTAAGTATCGAGCAAATGCGTGAAATCGTAGTGCTGCAGATGAAAGAAGTCCAAAAGCGACTTTCTGAGCATGGTTTGAAAGTTGAGTTGACTGCGGATGCCAGTGAATGGCTTGCGCAAGAAGGGTTTGATTCAGCTTTTGGAGCACGGCCATTGCGGCGTGCGTTACAGAAGCATGTGGAAAGTCCGCTGTCCGTGCAACTTTTGTCCGGCCAATTTCAAGATGGAGATACAGTAGTTGTTGATGTTGATAAAGACGGGAAAGGCATTGTATTCCAAAAAGCGGTGCCTATTGCCCAGGAACAATTTGTAGAATAAAAAAATGGATGGATCCGGCTGGCCGATTAGGGCCAGCCGGATTATTTTGTAAGTGTCGGGTTGCTGTAAATAGATCCCAGAAGAATGACGGGGTTTTTATGTACCAAAGCAAAAATGGAGGATTCGTGGTGAAAGGATGGATCTTTTCCTGGATTGTAATTGGAGCATTGTTGAACGGTTGTACAAGCACGGCAGTGATGGAAAAAAATACAGCAACCGTTCAAGCGCAGGCAAGTTTTACCCCAGCCGGAACGAATTCAACTGCAACTTTGACAATTCCAACATATACCTTGATGCCATCCATTATGGCAGCTACACCTACCCCAACCACCGTTTTAATACCGACTTTACAAAAGGAATCGACTCAGCCAGGCATGAATGGATTGATACGCTCTGAAGTTTATCTGGAACAAGTGGAAGTATCCATGTCCGGGAATAATCCGGTTCAGCCAATGATCAGGCTGAAAGGAAGCTTACCGACACCTTGCAATAAGCTACAAGTCGATATTGGGAAACCTGATCCCAAGAATCAAATCCAGGTAGATGTTTATTCACTGATCGATCCAAATCAGATTTGTGCTCAGGTGATCGTTCCATTTACACAAAACGTCCCACTAAAAGATTTGAGCAAGGGGAAGTATACGGTGTGGGTCAACGGCATACAAGCTGGCGATATTAATGTACCGTGATATAAACCTTTTGTAATGTATGAGCACATGCACTATACTTAATATATGATGCCGACGCGTGAGCAGATCCTTGAATTATTAAAAAACAACTTCCCATTCAAAAAGATGGATGAGCCTCAGATGGATGTTGTCATCAGCCAGTTTGAGGAAATCGATTATGATGATGGGAATGTGATCTATCAGCAGGGGGCATTTGCAGATAAGCTTTATTTGATTTTTAGCGGTCAAGTGCAGGTTACCCGAACTCAGGCAAACAATGTCGAGAAAATTGCAAAGTTAACCAGCGGACATATATTTGGCCTGGATATGTTGAGCTCTGTCCAACGAAGAAATACACAGGCAGTTGCAATTGGCGCAGTAAGGTTGTTATGGTTAGATCGGAATAAAATGCGTAGTTTGTTCCGGCAATTCTCGGACTTAAAGGATGATTTTTCTACCTTGCACGACAGTTTTCATCTGAGCCTGAGAACTCCATTAAAATGGCGTGACCCGGACGAAGCGGTTATCTACATTGCCCAGCGCCACCCCTACTTTTTATGGCAGCGGTTGATAGGTGTTTTTTTGATTGGGGTAATTACCCTGCCTATTGTGATCTATATATTAACAATTTCTCCAGCGGATATGTTTGTTCCGAAGTTCTTGTTGGGTCTTGATCTGGTAGTTATTATTGGCCTGGGTATTTGGAATTATTTTGATTGGTCAAATGACTACTCGATTATCACCAGTAAACGGGTGATTTTCCAGGAAAAGGTAGTGCTCTTATATGACAGCCGGGATGAAGCGCCGTTGAGCGCCATCCTGTCCATCAACACCGATACCAGTCAAATTGGCAGAATGGTCGGCTTCGGGGATGTGCAGGTGCATACTTACGCTGGATTGATTGTCCTTTCTAAGGTCAAAAATCCGCAGATTGTTGAACGTCTGCTGCGTGATCAATGGTTTCATGCCGAGCAAGACCAGGTTAATGAAGAAATGCAAGCCGCGATGGGCACCATACGCACCAGGCTGGGTATAGAAGAAGGAGATCTTAGCGGGGAAAAAACAGCCAATGCCGACAAGGCAAAGAGAACACCATTGTCACTTTCTGTTTCGCGCTGGTTGGCAAATATGTTCCAGATGCGTTTTGAAAAAAATGGAGTCATCACCTATCGAACGCACTGGTTTATCCTGATCAAAAGAATCTGGTTTCCAACTTTTATTCTTATGGTGTTATTAGGATTATTTATTACCAGCTTACTGGGGGGTCTTCAACCGATCAGCCTGACAGCAGTGGCCGTCTTTGATCTTGTTACAGGGATCGTCGTTTTCGGATGGTGGGCTTACGAATATGCAGATTGGCGAAATGATTACTATCAGATCACTTCAGACCAGGTAATTGACGTATACAAGAAACCATTGGGTAAGGAAGAAAGGCAAGCTGCACCATTCAAAAATATTCAAAGTATCGAATATGAGCGGATTGGGTTGCCAGCCTTAATCCTCAATTACGGGACAGTGATTTTGAGGATTGGTGAAGCAAGATTGACCTTCGATGATGTCTATGACCCATCCGAAGTTCAACGAGAGTTGTTCAAACGTATGGCCGAGCGAGATTATCGTGAGCGGCTGGCGCAATCCAAGAGCGAACGTGAACGGTTTGCCGCCTGGTTGGAAGCCTATCACCGGGTGGTCAATCCGGATGATACCGCCGAAAACCCGCCATTCCCGGAGCAATTTTCAGGGTAAAATAATGGCGATTAGAGTCGTCATAAATACTAATAGATAATTTTATATGGTGAGGAAAATATGCCAGTTCGAGACATAGTTACATTGCCAAATCCTGTCTTGCGGCGAAAAGCACACAAAGTGACGGTATTTGATAAGGATCTACAGGAATTGATCGATGATATGATCGAAACATTGCGGGATGCTCCGGGCGTCGGGTTGGCTGCTCCCCAGGTGGGTGAGTCAATACGCTTGATTGTAGTTGAATATGGAGAAGAAAAAGAAGGTGTCGAGCAACCAAAAAAACTATTTATAGTTGCTAACCCCGAGATTGTGGCGGCTTCTGAGGAAAAGGTAATGGCGGTTGAGGCCTGTCTTTCGCTGCCCGGATTGGCAGGCGAAGTCGAACGCAACGAACACATTGTTGTGAAAGGCATGAACCGTTTTGGAAAACCGGCACGCATCAAGGTAAATGGCTGGTTTGCGCGCATCTTCCAACATGAAATCGATCATCTGGATGGAGTTTTGTTCACAGATCGAGCCGAGAAGGTCTGGCAAGTGAAAGATCAAGAGGTAATCGCCGACTGAGATGTACCTGACACACCTCTCTTTGACGAATTTCCGTACATTTACCCGCCTGGACATAGATCTGCCCCGGCGGATTCTTTTGCTGGTGGGTGCAAACGCCCAGGGAAAAACCAGCTTGTTGGAAGCAGTGTATTATCTGGCAACTTTTTCCTCTTTTCAGGCCCAATATGACCGGCAGTTGGTGAGCTTTTTAGCTGGAAGTGAAAGTCTGGCAGTAGCCAGGCTGGTGGCAAATTATCAGCGGGATGAACGAGCACACCGCCTGGAAGCACGCCTGATCCAGGAATCATCCGGTAACGGCAATGTGCGTTTCCGAAAAGAAATCCTGCTGGATGGGGTCAAGAAAAGCCCGGTTGAGGCGATGGGCCATTTCAATGCGGTTATTTTCTTGCCGCAAATGACACGGATTTTTGAAAATGGCCCGGAAGAACGTCGCCGTTATCTGAACCTGGCAATCAGCCAGGCAATGCCAGGCTATGCTCAGGCGCTCAATGAATACAACCAGGCTCTGACCCAACGTAATGCGCTGCTGAAACAATTGGCCGAGCGCGGTGGTGATGCAAGCCAATTATGCTATTGGGACGAGATCTTAAGCCAACGGGGAGCGATCATTATCCAGGGGCGTATAAAAGCCATCCAGGAAATCGAGAAGTTGGCGGCTCGCATTCATCATCAATTGACCCATACACAGGAAGTTTTGCGGATTATTTACCAGCCGGCTTATGATCCATTACTGCCGCCGGAAGGCCAATACAGTTTGCAGTTGCAAACCACCATTCTTCGAAATAATTTTACGATTAATCAGATCCAGCAGGGTTTTTTGGAACGCTTAACGGCCATAAGAAATGAAGAAATTGCACGTGGAGTGACTACCTGTGGTCCTCATCGTGATGAAATGCGATTTTTGAGTAACGGCATTGACCTATCTGATTATGGTTCGCGTGGGCAAATCCGCACTGTCTTATTGGCGCTAAAATTAGCAGAGGTCAACTGGTTGAAAGAAAAAACCGGTCAGTGGCCGGTGCTTTTACTGGATGAGATTCTGGTTGAGCTGGATACTCAGCGCAGGGCAGATCTGCTTGAATACCTGGGCGACTGTGAGCAAGCCTTGTTGACGACGACCGACCTCAAATTGTTCTCGGATGAGTTTGTGCAGCAAAGTGCAATTTGGGAAGTGGCAGGCGGCAGGGTGAGAGAGGCAAAAAAGGGCGCTGAATAATCTGCTTTTTCCGGCAGGACTTTCAAGGTTATACCAGCGGTTTCTTAGCCGGCAGACCAATCCGCCGTGGATATTGGGGCGGAGTAGCGGCAACTTTATCGATTACGATCAAGTAACGTTCTTCAACGACACCCGTCAGTGTCACCTTTTTTAAATATTTGAGGTGACCTCCCAGAAGTTGAGCAGGATGTTCGGCTGCGTGAGCTTCCGCCGGACCGCTCTCGCCTTTTTGTGAAAGAATGCTGCCGCCTACGTGAACCAGTGGCAACAAATATTCTGCCAGAACCGGAAGATTTGCAACTGCTCGGGCAACTGCCCAATCATAGTGTTCGCGATGTTGAGGCATCTGTCCAATTTCTTCGGCGCGGGCTTGAATAACTTCTACCTTATCCAAACTTAAACAATTAACAATTTCTCGGCAAAAGTCGACTTTCTTACCAACCGATTCAACCAGCGTCAGTTGTAAATTTGGAATCAGGATCTTCAAAGGGATACCCGGGAAACCTGCTCCAGTGCCTATATCGATCAAGCGCGCGGGTATATTTTCCCTCAAAACCAAATAGCAGCTTATGGAATCCAGGAAATGCTTAATACGGATGCCTTCGCTATCGCGGATAGCAGTCAGATTAATCCGTTCATTCCAATATAATAATTTTTCTTCATACAGTTCAAACGCAGATACCTGACGGGTCGTGAGATGGATGCCAAGTAAGGTCTGAACTTGCTGAACGAGATTTTCCATGGCGCTTTGATTATATCGTAAAGTTATGACCAGATGGACGGATAGGATTTTTTGATTTGGATTGGATGAAAAGCATGAACTTTGGATTTTAAAACGGCTGATCAATCGATTCGATGATGATATACTTGAACGGATTTATTCAAAATATGAGGTTTGTACCGGAGATGGAAAGGGAAATTCGCGGCATTATTTGGGATATGGGTGGGGTGATTTTACGAACGATGGACCCTTCCCCCCGGACTGAATTGGCCAAGCACTTTGGTCTTACGAGGAAAGAATTGGAGAATGTGGCATTCCTGGGCGATGATTCGAGAATTGCCGAGCTTGGCCAGATAACCCGTGAGGAGCATTGGAGCCGGGTAGCCAGCCAGTTTGGTATGAGCCCGCAGGATGGACATATTTTTGAGGATCAATTTTGGGCCGGAGATCGGGTCGATAAGGATTTAATCACATTTATCAGCGCCTTGCGGTCCAAGTATAAAACAGGTTTATTAAGCAATGCCTGGAGCGACATGCGAGAATTGCTTAATGGTTACATGCCTGGCTGTCTGGATGTATTTGATGCCAGTGTCTTTTCTTATGAGGTGGGTCTTGTAAAACCGGATGAGCGGATTTTCCAGTTAATCCTGGATAAGCTGGGCGTACAGCCTTCCCAGGCGGTTTTTATCGATGATTTTGAAATTAACATAGCAGGGGCGCAGGCTGCCGGCTTAAATGCCATCCAATTTAAGACACTCGAGCAGGTAAAAATGGTCCTGGCCGAGCAATATCAGGTCTTTCCTGGATAATCATAATAAAGCTGGCTATGATGGACGATTCATCCACGAAAGACTTCAGCACAAGTTCTCCGAAATTGATCGTCGGGGTACTGGCTGATACTCACATTCCGGACCGGGTTGACCGGCTTCATCCCGATATTATTTCTGTCTTTAAATCGGCCGGGGTTGAGTTAATTCTGCATGCGGGCGATATTTGTATTCCCCGAGTGATCAGCCAGTTAGAGCAAGTTGCGCCAGTGAAAGGAGTATTGGGTAACCGGGATTGGTTTTTTTA
>DATFYI010000019.1:0-3761 GCA_035315125.1 Anaerolineaceae bacterium
TTTTCCAACAAATAATTGAGACAATCTATTTAGCGTTCCGGATCAATCGAATTATGCATATATTATCATCTTTTGATGCCAGAAAAGGATTGTAAATAATTTAGATCATCGTATCAAAATTGATTTTTTGGATTAGAGAACTTTGAAATCTTGGGAAAAAGTCTGTTAATAGTCGATAATGGAATTAATCATTTATAATGAAAATGTGTTTCGGGTGGGCGAGCATTTCCTCTTCCGATCAGCCAGTTTTAACTGCAAGACTGCATCATCATTAAGATTTATCATGCACATTAATCAACCCATGAGGTAAATCGTGGCATTTCAAAACTACGTTGATCGAATCTGTACCGCTGCCTTGATCCTCTTGATCCTGACGGTAACAGGGTCTGCGTGTACGGAACAGGCTTCTCCGACACCTGAACCGATGACGTTTGATAAACAGGCAGTGCTCGGCAGGCCGGTGTACTATCAAAACTGTGCGACTACCCTTTGCCATGGAACCGACAGCGAAGGTATTCTGAAGGGCGGCAGCTACCTGGTGGCGCCGCTCATCGGTGCTCAATTTCTGAAGCGTAACCCCAATACCCAAATCATGTTCGACATCGTGCGTAGCCGGAATGACCCCAATTTATTGGCCCTGACAGACGACCAGGTTTACCAGGCAATTGCTTTTGATCTAACCCTGAACCAGATCCAGCTCAAGGATGCAATCACTCCACAAAATGCGGCAGAATTACCCGCAGGTGGATCGCAAAGAACCGGCCAATTATACCCGCCGGTGAGCGGCATTAATCTATTGGACACTACTTCAGGGCCCAGCCTGCCAATCATAACAACAAAGGGTAATCTTTCTCTTAGAGTAGATCAGCTTGCCTTTACCGGTTCCGTTGGGAACTATACTCCCACTCGATCAGGTGGCCTATTTGTGATTGTTGTGCTGGCAATTAAGAATCTCAGCAATAAGCCTCTTGGCATTGATCCAAAATATCTCAGTTTAAAAGACTCGAATGGAATTAAACACAACCCGCAATCGCTCAATTTTACCAATGCGGTGGTGCGCTTTCACTCTGAGCAGGTTCAGCCCCAGTATAGCTTCTCGGGTTATGCAATTTTTGGACTTGCAAAAGAAACCGGCTATAAAAGCCTGACTTACGATGATGGCAGTGGAAATCCCCTTACGCTGGAGTTGAAATAAACATGATCTTCACTTGTTTTTCGGAAAGATAGTCAAAATCCATATTTTTCATTTATCATGGGTCTTAACGAGATCTTTATAGTTGAATTGAAAACGGTTTTCCATTTGGTTAATATAAGTGGCCTAAATTTGAGATTGATATAACTTATTTAGCAGTTAAAACAAATATGGCGAGGGTGGGATTTGAACCCACATCCAAGGGCTTATGAATCCCCTGCTCCACCGTTGAGCTACCTCGCCGTCTCGAAAGCGAAGCAATCTTACTATAGGATTTTTATTTTGTCAACAAATGGAGACAAATGGAGACGGGCTCAGCTCAACCAGAAAAGCCCAACCCTTTTTCTTTCATGGAAGTAAAACGACCCCGACCGATGACCAGATGGTCGAGCAACTCTACATCCAGCAGCTTGCCGGCCTGAACGATAGCCCGGGTCAGGGCTATATCTTCTGGACTGGGGGTCGGATCGCCGCTGGGATGGTTATGGATCACAATCACAGCAGCCGCACTGCGTTGCAAGGCAGGTTTAAAGATTTCGCCTACCCGCACCATCGAAGAATTCAAAGAGCCCCGGTACATTTTCTCTATGTACAGGACGTGGTTGCGGGTATCTAACAACATCACCCAAAGTTCTTCACTGATCAGCGCGCTCATTTCGTACTGAACCAGACCAGCAGCGTCAGCCGGGCTGTGTATAGTGGCCTTTTCTTCAGGGGATTCCACTGCCATACGGCGGCCCAACTCAATTGCCGCCTTAATTTGAGCAGCTTTGGCAGCCCCAATGCCGTGTTGGGCGCAGACTTCATGAAAGGAGGCCTGGTGCAGCCCGATTAGCCCACCAAATTCCTGCAACAAACGCTGGCCAACCTGAACAGCACTCTCTCCTCTTACGCCCATTCGTAATAGAATCGCTAATAGTTCGGCATTGCTGAGCGCCTGAGGGCCTAATTCAGCCAATCGCTCGCGCGGACGCTCTGATAATTCTAAATCAGTGATCCGGTAGGATACCGCTTGTTCCTTAACCATGCGATCCGCCTTGAAATGAGGATAATAAACTGGGTCTATTTTATAAACAATAACCTGTCTCAGGTTTTACGGATACTGCTACAACTATATCTGAGAGCGGTCTGATACGCAAGCAAATTATCAATCAATATGGCAACAATTAAAAGAAATGATCTTCATCCTTTTTTTATTCTATCAAAAGATTTGCGTTTCGAAGAAATATAACCTATACTTCTGGGGAATTTTTTTATAGAGGCAAGTATGTTACATATCATCACTGACAGCACCGTCGACATGCCATCCGATTGGAAAGAGAAATACAACATTCACATTTTACCCATGAGCATTGTTTTCGGGTCCAAAACCTACTTAGATGGGGTTGACATTTCCAGTAAGAATTTTTACGACATTGTTAAGCAAACCGGCATTATACCAATAACCGAGTGCCCGTCTCCAGGTCAATGGAGTGACCTGATCCGGAAAATCGCCAGGAAGGGTGATGATGTCCTGACCTTACACCTCAGTAGCAAGCTTTCAGGATCATTCAATTCTGCCAAAATTGCGGCTCAGGAACTAAAAGACGAATTCAATGTGATACCATTTGATTCGCTATCCGGCTCAACCTCAATCGGGTATATGTGTCGAGAAGCCCGTGAATTAGATCGATTGGATGCTAAATTCGATACCATCTTGAAGCGGCTTGATTTTATTCGTAAAAATCTGTTAATCTGTTTTACATTGGGCAGTCTGGATTTTGCGCGAGTCAGCGGTCGCTATAATGCCTTAAAGAATGCGCTGGTGTCAATCGTAAAAATCAATCCGACCGTCTATCTGCAGGCCGATGGTTCCTTGAAAGTTGAAGGGATTTCTAGAACATTGAAGAACGGAACCAATAGAATGGCTGACTCACTACGGGAGCGTTTTGGCGGTAGAATGCTCAATATTGGCATCATGTACGCCCGTGATCCGGAACCCGCCATCAATTTCTGGGAAAATATTAAAAACACTATCAATTTTAAAGAATGGATTATGACGGATATCGGTATTACGATTGCCTCACACATCGGTCCTGGCAGCGTCGGCTTGATGGTTTATCCAATCGAGTAACTCTGTTACCAATCCAAATAAAATAAGTTGATCTTAAAAAAGGCTTCTTTCTGCAACCAGAAGCCTATTTCTTCGTATGTATATCAGACAACAATAATCATTTAATTTATTTCATATCAACTAACCCTCTTAAATTCCGAAAGATTGGACAGATAAATAGATACAGCGAAGGAAAAAATGGGCAAAAAGTTTATTCTCAAAGGGGCAGCCCTGATTTTTATCTTGATGAACGCCTGTAACATCATAAGTGGTCCTTTTTCGACCACACACGGCTCGGGCAACGTAATCAGTCAGGTTCGCGAAGTCAGCAATTTCAATCAGGTTTCTTTGGGGGGTTTCGGTGAGCTCATCTTGACCCAGGGTGCCAGTGAAGGCCTTAAGATCGAAGCAGAGGACAACGTTATGCCCCTTATCACATCTGAGGTTCGTAATAATATTCTTTATCTCGATTTCAAA
>DATFYI010000020.1:0-13594 GCA_035315125.1 Anaerolineaceae bacterium
AGTACTTCTTTTTACGGCTATCGGGTGTTATTTTGGCCAGCTCAACCAATCGGCGGCGCTTTACAAAACAGGCGCCTTGCCTTGCAGAAAATGTCCCTGGCCTTTTGGACCAAGGAATTGTCCGTCTCGTACCAGCAGCCTGCCGTACGCCAGGGTCGCTTGAGGGTATCCGCACACTTCCAACCCTTCGTAGGGGCTTTAATCCACCCGTTCGTGCAAATGCTCATGGGATAGGGTGACTTTTTTGTTGGGGTCGAATAGCACGATATCCGCATCCGAGCCGATTGCCAGGGCGCCTTTTTGCGGATACAGCCCAAAAATACGGGCCGGGTTGCTGCAACAAAGCTGAACCCATTGGTTTATAGAAATATGACCGGCGCCAACACCGAAGCTGTACAAAAGAGCCAGACGGGTTTCAATCCCGGGCAGGCCATTGGGTATTATCGTAAAGTTGTCGATGCCGGCATCTTTTTGGCCGTGGTACATAAATGGGCAGTGGTCGGTTCCCACGGTTTGCAGATTGCCCTGACCCAGAGCATGCCATAAGGCTGCGGCATCGGCTACTGTGCGCAAAGGTGGCGAACAAACGAATTTTGCCCCCTCAAACCCTGGCCGGTCGTATTCGGCATCACTCAGCAGCAAATATTGTGGACAGGTTTCGCCGATCACAGCCTGCCCGCGCCCTCGCGCCGTTGCGATTTCTTGCGCCCCACGCGCAGTCGAAACGTGCACAATATAGGTCATTCCACCCGCAATCTCGCCTAAAGCCAACGCCCGCTGAATGGCTTCAGCTTCGGCAACAGCCGGCCGGCTGAGGGGATGAAAGTGAGGGCTAAGCTGTCCGGCCTGCAGAAAGGCCTGTTTTTTGTATTCTATCATGGCGTTGTTTTCGGCGTGCACCATCACAATCCCGCCGGCTGTTTTAACCGCCAGCATGGCCGCCAGCAGCTGCTCGTCCGTTAAACGCAAGCCTGCATAGGTGGTATAGGTTTTGAAAGAGGGCATTCCGGCTGCCACCACAGCGGGCACCTGGGCCAGGGTTTCTGGATCGGCGCGAGAAAGGGTCATGTGCAAACCGTAGTCAATCACAGCTCTGCCGTCTGCCTGGGCGCGCCGGATTTCATAGGCCTGCAAGAGGCTCTGGTCAGCCTCCGGTTCGATAAAATCTAGCACGGTAGTGACGCCTCCATAGGCGGCCGCCATGGTACCCGTTTCCCAATTATCGCTGGAAGTGAACGCTCCGGCCTGCATTTCAAGGTGAACGTGCGGATCGATGGCGCCAGGTAAAACCAGTTTGCCCGTTGCATCCAAGACCTCATTTCCGGACAAATTTTGACCAATTTCAGCGATACATCCCGCAGAAATACCGATATCTGCCGGGAAAGTATCTCCTGCCGTGACCAGTATGCCGTTGCTGATTACCAGATCAAATTGCATCCAACCAACCCATATCAGGCAATGAAGCCAGTTCTAAGAAAAACAAATGCTTATTAAATTCTGGTCATGCACGTACCCATAGATGAAATGTGCATGACCAGAACGGTCTACCGATAAATCTGCTTTTCAATCAAGCGCGTCCACCCATCGTCAGCGCCATTAAGGCCTTTTGGATGTGCAAACGATTTTCAGCTTGTTTGAATATGATCGATTGAGGACCGTCGATCACGTCGCCGTCGGCTTCGTGGCCGCGGTCGATCGGCATGCAGTGCATATAGACGGCATGTTTTTTGGCCAGCTTCATCTTGTCCATCGTAACGCGCCAATCTTTATGCTCGGCGGCCATGGCTTCCACCTGAGCTTCCTCTTCGGTGACCATGATAGGCCCCCAGGACTTCGGATAAAGGAAATCTGCGTCGGCAAAAGCTTCGTCCATATTATGAGTTTCTGATAGCTCGACGCCGGCATCATCGGCAAATTGTTTGGCCTTCTCCATCACGCTCGGCATGAGCTGGTAACCTTCCGGGTAGGCCAGGGTTACATCCATGCCGAAGCGCGGCATCAGCCACACCAGCGATTGGGGCACGCTCAAAGGCCGCACATATTTAGGGGCGTAGGTCCACGAAATGACGAATTTCCGCTTGCGTAAATCTCGACCGAACAGTTCCATTAAGGTCATCAGATCGGCCATGGCCTGGCAGGGGTGGTCCACATCATCCTGCATGTTCATAATCGGGGCATCGGCATATTCTGCCATTTCATACAGGTATTTATTGCCAATGCCGGTACGGCAGTCGCGAATGGCAATACCGTGTCCATAACTGCTCAATACCGTGCCGGTGTCTTTTGCATTTTCGCCGTGGCCAATTTGAGTGGCCTTGGGTGTTAGATAAATGGCATGGCCTCCGAGCTGGGTCATACCCGTTTCGAAGGAGTTGCGTGTGCGGGTGCTTTCTTCAAAGAAGAGCATGTAGAGCGTTTTGGCTCGCAGAATTTGGTCATGGTAGATGCCGGTTGCGAATTCACTTTTCAAGCGAAATGCCAGATCGAGCATCGTGTTTAAATCTTCGATGCTCCAGTCCGGAGAGCAGATGAAGTCCTTCTGAAATAGTTTCGTGTTCAAGCTGATAGCCTCCAAATGGATTAAAATGATTTGAATTATTCAATTGAGAGCCAGCTAAAATCATGCGCTGGCAGGCACAAGCCTGTTATTGTGTATCTTATGAACTATTAAAGGCGGTTGATTGCGCTGGCAGAAAAATGGGATTTAATGAGTAACCCTTAACATAAATCTCATAAAACGATCATTAAATCAAGTTTAGCATAGTAAAAAGGGCTTGTCAATAGATTTTGTAAAGTGTAGCTTTACTATCGGCCAGACAAGTGATATACTACTTTACGGGTTGGAGCGATGATTTAGTCATCATTTTTATAAGCTGCGAGGTAAAATGCCCAACATTGCCTGGATCGATCTTACAAATCATTCAGTACGTTACACCGAAACAGATCCCGAGTTCATCAAGAATTTTTTAGGTGGGCGCGGATTAGGCGCCAGGCTGCTCTTCGATCAGGTTGGAGCGGACGTCAAACCCTTTGATCCTGAAAACTGCATCATATTCACGACCGGGCCATTTAGCGGTAGACCGTGGCCAACGGCTTCGCGACTGCATGTCACTTTTAAATCTCCGGCAACGGGCGCTTATGGATATGCCAATGCTGGCGGCCATGTTGGGCCAGAATTAGCTAAAGCCGGTTTTAGCGCGCTGGTGGTAACCGGGCGATCACAAAATCCTGTCTATCTGGATGTAACCCAGGACAGTGTGAGCATTTGCCCGGCCGAGCAGCTGTGGGGTTTGGGGACTTATGCCACCCAGCAGACTTTGCTGGGATCCGAGGGCGAGAACGGTAAATCAGGTCGCGTCATTTGTATTGGACCGGCCGGCGAAAACCTGGTGCTCACGGCGGCGGTGATCAATGACTTCGGGCGCGCCGCGGCACGCGGCGGTCCTGGCGCTGTGATGGGTTCGAAAAACCTGAAGGCCATCCGGGTAAAAGCTGAAAAGCCGATGCCATCCGGGGCAGCGTTCTCACAGGCTGCAAAAAAAGCCAGCCAGCACCTGATCTCCGATCCGAAAAATCAGGGGCTCATGTCAGTCGGTACGATTTGTTTATTGAGAGGGAAAAACGTAAGCGGCGACCTGCCAGCCAAAAACCACCAGTTGGGCCAGGTGCCATTTATCGATCAAATCGACCCGAATGCGCTGGCGAATTATAAGACCAAACGTATGGGTTGCGCTTCCTGCCCAATCCGCTGCTCGCGCATCTCGCAGGTAAAAGAAGGCCCGTATGCGGCTGAGGTGGAAGGCCCGGAATACGAAACCACCGATGCCTTAGGCCCGATGTGCTGGAATTCTGACCTTGAGGTCATCATCCGGGCCAATTATCTGTGCAATGATTATGGCCTGGATACGATTTCTTTGGGCGTGACGATTGCCTTTGCCATGGAATGCCACCAGCATGGGATTTTATCGGATGCGGACCTGTCGCTGGAATGGGGTGACACTCAAACTATCCTGGGGCTGATTGAAAAGATTGCCCGGCGGGATGGGATTGGTAATGTGTTGGCCGATGGGGTGCGCCGTGCGGCTGAAACCATCGGCCAGGGCGCAACGGCCTACGCCATGCAGGTCAAGGGGCTGGAAATGCCGCGCCAGGAACCCCGCTTTGCCAAAGGTTTTGGGCTGGGGCACGCCACCTCCAATCGCGGCGCCGATCATTTGTATGCCATGCCGGCTATCGATCTGGGCGGCAACTGGGATGTGGCGCGTAAAATCTTCCCGGCCGAGATTCTGGACGAACTGATGGATCCGGCCAATGAAAGCTACAAGCCCGATATGGTGGTGTACGGTGAGCATTACAACGCCATCACCGATTCTCTGGGCATTTGCAAGTTCAGCACCACCGAGGAATACAGCCAGATGCCGGCCGATTTGCTGCCAGGTCTTGAGGCTCTGGGATTTTCGATCACCGAAAAGGGCCTGCTGGAAATCGGCGAGCGGATTGTCAACCTGGAACGGCTTTATAACGTCCGTGAAGGTCTGAGCCGCCAGGATGATTACCTGCCGGCCCGTTTTACCAGCGAGCCACTGCCGATCTCCGCCAACGTGATCGATCCTGTCACCGGTAAGACGCAATTGGGCGATTATCTGCGTACCGGCCAGCTTTTTGATTTCGATGCCATGCTGGATCGTTATTACAGCCTGCGCGGCTGGGACAGCGACGGCCGGCCGTTGCAGGTTACTTTAGACCGTCTGGGTCTATCCATTGAAGGAAAAGGTGTTATTTCCTGATTAAATTATTTACAGGGACCTACGGGGGGATGCAGGTGATAAGAGGATTATGAGAAAAACGTCTTAATCTTTTATCCGCCCGCAGGAACCCTTTTATCTCTGTTTCTTTATCCCCTTTATCCCCTTCATCTCTGTTTGTTTTTCTGTTAAAATGACAGAAAGGACGGTGATGGTCTATGGGAAAAGCACAGATTGGTTTAATAGGCCTGGCAGTCATGGGGCAAAACCTGGTTTTGAATATGGAACGCAACGGCTATACGGTGGCGGTCTACAACCGCACGGCACAAACCATGCGGGATTTTGTGGCAGCGCATCCTGGCAAAAAACTGCTAGGTTGCGAGAATTTAATGGACTTTGTGGCGGCGATCGACCGGCCGCGTAAGATGATGCTGATGGTCAAAGCCGGCCTGGCAGTGGATGCGGTGATCGAACAACTGCTGCCGCTGCTGGATGTGGGCGACTTGATCATCGACGGCGGCAATTCTTTTTTTGAAGACACGGAACGCCGCTCCAAAGACCTGGAAGCCAGGGATCTGCGCTTTATCGGCACAGGCGTTTCGGGCGGCGAAGAAGGCGCGCTGAAGGGGCCCAGCATTATGCCAGGCGGCCAGCCCGAAGCCTATGCAATGGTAAAAGACATCTTCACCGCCATTTCGGCTAAAGTGGACGGCGAGCCGTGTGTCACCTATATTGGACCGCGCGGCGCCGGTCACTACGTCAAGAGCGTTCACAACGGCATCGAATATGGCGATATGCAGTTGATCGCCGAGGCCTACGATATTTTGCACCGCGCCCTGCAGCTTAGCGACCAGGAATTGGCGGATATCTTTGCCGAGTGGAACCGGGGCGAGCTGCAATCTTATCTGATTGAAATCACCAGCCACATCTTTACACAAATCGATCCGGAAACCGGCCAGCCGCTGGTAGATTTGATCCTGGATGAGGCCCAGCAAAAAGGGACGGGCAAATGGACCAGCCAGAATGCGCTGGATCTGGGCGTGCCCATCCCAACCATCAACGCGGCGGTCGAGTCGCGTATCCTGTCGGCCCTGCTGGAAGAGCGCCAGGCTGCCAGTCAGGTTCTGAGCGGGCCAGGCATTGAGTTCAGGGGCGAGCGCAAGGTGTTGATTGAAAAAGTGCGAGATGCTTTGTATATGGCCAAGATCTGTTCGTATGCCCAGGGCATGGCCTTGCTGCGCGCCGCCAGCCGTGATTATGATTACAACCTGCATCCCGGTGAGATCGCCGCCATCTGGCGCGGCGGCTGCATCATACGCGCCCAGTTCCTCAACCGCATCCGGGAAGCGTACGGCCGCCAACCTGACCTGCCCAACCTGATGTTGGACGAAGGTTTCCGGCAGGATGTAACCCGGCGCCAGAGCGCCTTGCGTTACGTGGTTGAGACAGCGGTTAACCTGGGCATACCCTGCGCAGCGCTGGCCAGCGCGCTGAGTTATTTCGACGCCTACCGCACCAGACGGCTGCCCGCCAACCTGACCCAGGCGCAGCGCGATTATTTTGGGGCGCACACCTTCAAGCGCATCGACAAACCCGGTGTGTTTCACGTTGAGTGGCCTGCCACGGAATAATTATCCGTCCGGAAGAGGGTCGTTGATCGATTTCACAAGATCGGGCAGAAGGATAAACAGCGTTGGATGAGCCAACTGTCACCGTGCACGTCCATTATTACAGCATCCTGGCAGATTATGTTTCAGCCAGGCAGGCCGATGTAACGCTCAAACAAGGTGCATCGGTAGCGCAGTTATTGAATACCCTGCTGGATAGCAATCCTGCGGCCTTCAAGAGCATTATGATGAACGGCGCGAAACGATCTGCCTTTGTACGCGTATTCAGGAATGGGGAGCTGGTTTCTGAGGAAAATGAGCAGACCAGCGTTGCCGATGGGGACGAGTATAAGTTGTTCCCGGCTATCTCAGGCGGCTAGCGCACAGCTTCTTTCATATATTAAGGATGCAGTCCAGCAGTTCTTTTTTTGAGGGATAACCCGCAAGAGGTTTGAGCTCAATTCCATCCAATGCGGCTGTAATATCCTGGCAGGTGTAAGGGATATTCGCCAGGCCCAGCTCAAGCGCGGCGATCAGCGCAGGATCGAGAGCATCCGATTGGATATGGCAGGCTGCCAGCCAGCCTTTATCCAATTCGAGGGAGATATCCAATTTTCCGGCCGCGAAATTGCACGACGATGCTATTCGTGTAGCCGGGTTTCGTCCATAAATCCAATCCCAGCTATGGTATTTGCTATCTTCCAGCTTTTGGATTTCCGCCCGATCTGCATTGGTGGGCTGGTATTCGCTTTGCGCATTATTTTCGAACAAAAGCCCTTTCAAAGCTTGTTTAAAATCCAAAACGTCCTTATCTTTGCTGAGATAGGATTTGATATTGGTTACTTTGCTTCTGACCGATTTGATCGCTTTTGACTCAATGGCTGCGGTGGCAGGTTTTAATACCTGAGCCAGCAGCTCCAAATCGCTATCAAAAAGCAGGGTGCCGTGAAAAAGCAGGCGGTTTTTATGCAGCGCCATGGCATTGCCCGAGAATTTTTTGCCGTCGATGGTCAGATCGTTGCGACCCTTGACTTCAAGCGGGATGCCCAGGCGGATCAGTGCCTCCGCCACCGGACGGATATATTTGGAGGCATCCATCGTTCCGGGGCTGATATCCCGCAGGATAAACGAAAAACACAGATTGCCCGGGTCGTGATATACCGCCCCGCCGCCGGAGATGCGCCGGGCCACCAGGATATTGTGATCATTAATGAAGGACTGGTTGATTTCCTCCAGCGTGTTTTGAAAGCGCCCGACGATCACGGCCGGTTGGTTTTGATACAGCATCAGGATATCATCGCCCAGGTCTGTGCTTTTTAAAAAGAACTCTTCAAAGGCCAGGTTGGTAAAAGCGGAGTAAGAGTTTGTTTCGATAGAAATCATCCCAGTCTATTTTACTCGATCCTAAAGCATGCCAAAAATAGTGCTAAACCACCAACACCCCAAATAAATATTCGTTCCGTTCGTCTTATTCGTGTTTGATTTTGATTGTAATCCTTATTTGATACGTATGTCATTGCGAGCGATCTTTGCGAAGCAATCTCAGCTCCGTCTTTTTTGCGTGGCCCAAGTATGTGCGGCCGACTTTTCATTGACAGCTAAAAATTAGCGGCTAAAATATCTCTCATATGATTCCAAAAATCTCCTTCCCGCTTGAAAAAATCCAACTGGTTCCTATCTATCAGGATGAAGCCGAGCTAAAAAAAGCCCGAGAGACTTCCGAGGCGCCGGGCTGTTTATCGAAAGTGCGTGCGGCTTACCACGAGTTATATTTTCCGGCCCCTGGGCCAGATCGCCCTTACATTTTTGCATCCATGGTGCTTTCATTAGACGGCAAGATGGCTTTTCCAGATAATCCGCAAGGACCGCTGGTGGCCTCGGCCAATGCCATCGATCCGCAAGGTGGGCTGGCGGATTTTTGGGTGTTGAATGTGCTGCGGGCGCATGCCGATGCGATCGTGGCCGGAGCCAGGACGCTGAAATCAGAGCCAGACGTGGTGCTGGCCTGTTTTGACCCGGATCTGGCGGCGGAAAGATCCGAAAAACTGGGCAAAGCCGCCCAGTATCCGATGAATATCATCGTTTCACTGGACGGGACGGATGTGCCTTTGCAGCACTCGCTCTTCTCGCTCAAAGAAATTCAAACCATGATTGCCACCTCCAAAAAGGGCGGCGATTATCTGCAGGATCAACTTGGGAATGAGGCGCTGCTGATTGGCCCGTACTATAATATTTCAGAAGTTGACGGGCCGGCTTTATCCGGGCAAATCTGGGACGGCCTGCAAAGTGGGAAAAGGATCGTCTTGATGACCGGGCAGGATGTCCCGGATGCCAGAGTTTTCCTGTACGCATTAAGGAAAATTGGCATCCAACATCTCCTGATCGAATCGCCCACCTATATGTGGTTACTGATGAACCAGCAATTGTTGGATGAGTTCTTTGTGGATTATTCCTCTTTGTTTATCGGCGGGTCCTTTACACCCGGCTACGCCAATGGTTTCTCCTATCTCGATCACCCGCATTCGAAATTCCTGGTCATCGCCCTGCACAAGAACAGCTTTCTCTTCACCCGCCAAAAGCTTGTTTATGGCCTGACATAGGAATTTGTCTAGACCTGCTTGATCTTAGGGGGTAAACTAACTATACTATTCCTATGTTCCGGATGGTTTGCCAGCCGGAGATTAAAATCCCTTGTTGATTTGAAAGTCTATTGGTGAAGAAAAATGAGCTCTTCATCTTATAACTTATATGAAATCGCAAAAGAACAGTTTCAAGCCGCGGCGGATTGGCTTGAGCTGGATCAGGCCAGCCGCGACCTGCTGTGTACACCCATGCGCGAGTACCATTTCTTAATTCCGGTGCGCATGGATGATGGCAGCGTGCACATCTTTCGCAGTTACCGGGTGCAGCACAACGATGGGCGCGGTCCGGGTAAAGGCGGCATCCGTTTTCACCCGCAACAGACGGTGGATACTTTGCGGGCTCTGGCGATGTGGATGACCTGGAAAAGCGCAGTTTTGGACCTGCCTTTGGGCGGCAGTATGAGTGGCGTGGTTTGTGAGCCACACGACCTGAGTTTGCTCGAGCAGGAGCGCATCTGTCGTGGTTACGTGCGCCAGATCTTCAGGAACCTGGGTCCGGATTGGGATGTACCTGCCCCGGAGTTGATGACCACTTCACAGCATGTGCTCTGGATGCTGGACGAATATGAGGAGATGCAATATGCCAAAAGCCCGGGCTTTATGACCGGCAAACCGGTTGGCATGGGCGGCTCGCTGGGCAGGTTGGAGGCGACCGGCTACGGCATTATGATCGCCGTGCGAGAAGCTCTAAGAGAGCTGGGCATGGCGCCTGCCAATAGCCGCGCCAGCTTCCAGGGTTTTGGACAGGTGGCCCAATATGCCATCCGGCTCTTCCAGCAAATGGGCGGTGAGGTTGTGTGTGTCTCCTGCTGGGATCAAAAAGACGGCAAGTCCTACGCTTTTACCCGCAAAAAGGGGTTCGATCTGGAAGAGTTATTATCCATCACCAATCGCTTTGGGGAGATCGATCGCCTGAAAGCCGAGGCGCTGGGCTACGATTGCCTGCCGGGTGAGGCCTGGCTCGAGCAGGACGTGGATATCCTGGTGCCGGCCGCCATCGAAAACCAGATCACCGCTCAGAATGTCGACAAAATCTATCCGAGCGTGCGGCTGGTGGCCGAAGGCGCCAGCGGCCCCACGCACCCGCAGGCGGATCAGATCCTGCAGCAAAAAGGGGTTTTGGTGATCCCCGACCTGTTGGCCAATGCCGGTGGAATTACCGCCAGTTATTTCGAACAGGTGCAAAGCAATATGAATTATTATTGGCGAAGAGATGAGGTTTTGGGCAAGCTGGATATCCAACTGACCGACGCCTACCACGCTGTCAGTAATTTTTCCCATAAAAACCAGCTTAGTTTGCGTAAAGCCGCCACGGTCATTGCCGTGCAGCGGGTGGCGCGTGCCTGTCATGAACGTGGCTGGATTTAATAATAAAGTACGCTGCAAAGATTAAACAGGAGACCATTAATGGATCAGCAGGCAGGCGATGATTTTCCACACACTATTGATTCGTTCAACCGGGTATTTATGGATCCACGCTTCCCGATCAGTCGCATTGGCCGGGGATCTTTAGGCGGTAAAGCGGAGGGGCTGGTATTATTGCGCCAGGCGCTTCAATCCAGCTTGAACCCATTCGACTTTCCAGGCATCGCCGTTGAAATTCCGGTCATGACGGTGATTTGCACCGATGTGTTCAGCAGCTTTATGCAGCTCAATCATCTGGATGTAGAGGAGCTATCCGCCATGCCGGATGAGCGGGTGGCGCAAGCCTTCCAAAAGGCCGATTTACCGTTTGAAATCCTGGGAGATCTGCGCGCCCTGATCGATCAGGTGCATTTTCCGCTGGCCATCCGTTCCTCCAGTTTACTGGAGGATGCTGTCAACCAGCCCTTTGCGGGCATCTATGCCACCAAGATGATCCCCAACAGCCAGTACGATGCGGATGTGCGTTTCCGCCAGCTTACCCAGGCCATCAAGCTGGTTTTCTCATCCACCTATTTCAAGTTTGCCAGGGATTACCGCAAATCCATCGGTCGCTCCGAAGAAACTGAAAAAATGGCGGTCATTATCCAGGAAATGGTCGGCAAGCGCTATTCCAATTATTTCTACCCGGAGCTGTCTGGCGTGGCGCGCTCTTATAATTATTATCCCATGCCGCCCGCCAAACCCGAAGACGGCGTGGTAAACCTGGCGCTGGGGCTGGGAAAAATCATTGTGGATGGCGGCATTACCTGGACCTATTCGCCCGCCTTTCCGGCCATCGATCCACCCTTTGGCTCGGTAAAAAATCTGCTAAAAGGCACCCAGACCAAATTTTGGACGGTCAATATGGGCGAGCCGCCCGAATACGATCCAACCCGTGAAACGGAATACATGCAGCTCGAGAGCCTGACCGCCGCCGAAAAAGACGGCTCGTTGAGTTACCTGGCCTCCACCTACGATCCACAATCGGATCGCCTCTCGATGGGCATCGGTTATAAAGGCCCACGTGCCCTTACCTTTGCCCCGCTGCTGGTATTGAAAGAATTACCTCTAAACGACCTGGTCATTTCGGCGCTTTCGATCTGCGAAAAAGTGCTGAAAGCGCCGGTGGAGATTGAATTTGCCATGACCTTCAACCCGAACCGCTTTGCCTTTTTACAGATGCGCAAAACGGCCGTCATGACCGGCCCGGTGACCATCCACGAACGTGAATTGAAAAGCAAGAATTTGTTGGCTGCCTCCCAGAATGTCCTGGGAAATGGGGTGATCGATACCATCCGCGACATCGTCTATACCAAACCGGAAATCTTCGACCTGAAATATACGCAAGAAATTGTGCCGGATTTGAAGCGGGTCAATGAAAAGATGCTATCCGCAAACCTGCCTTACTTATTGATTGCGCTCGGGCGCCTGGGCACCTCAGACCCCTGGCTGGGCATCCCCATCCAGTGGGGCCAGGTCTGTGGGGCTAAGGCCATCATCGAAGCGGCCCAGGAAAATGTAAAAGTCGAGCTGAGCCAGGGCTCGCATTATTTCCACAACATCATCAACCTGGGTGTGAAATATTTCTTACTACCCCATAACAGCCATTACAAGATTGATTGGGATTGGCTCAACCAGCAGGAAATCGTTGAAGAGACCCGCTTTATCCGCCACGTGCGCCTGCCAGAGCCGCTGCTGATCGAAGTGGATGGGCGCAAAAGCATGGGTGTGATTTATAAGGATGGAGCCAAATCCGGGTAAGTCGATCAAACCGATTTACCCGCATATCTCATGGATCGTTTTCGAAAATAGTATTGTCAATCCAGCAACCCGATTCTTACAATACTGGCGTTCTTCAGCCCTGCGGGTGCACCCGGGGTGTGCGCCTCCGCCTGAGAGTTCCGGTTGTATCATGGCTGGCAGGTCTCGACCAGCACCTATTCGGAATCCAGAGATATTGCCGTGCTGGTTTTTCTAAATTTATTAAAACCTAACATCCCCTTGACAGATGTTAGGGATAATACCTATAAACCTTACAAGGGGGGTATGGATGGCAGGTTATTAAGATCAGTAAAAAAATTCCCTGGGCTTCAGACAAAAGATCGGACACGACCATAAACGAGGCGGGCAAATGCATTGGCGATTAGCCAGCCAAATAACCACTTTTTCGAATGGCTAATGCAATTCGAATATATAAGGATTTATGGTAACAGCCTCAAACATTGACAATGCCACAATATTAGTTTAGTATATATATGGTTAGTCATAAAAGTCTATGACCTGTTATATATGAATAAAACTATTTTATCAGTTAAACAAAGTGAGCTTTTGGAAAATCTGATCGTTAAATACGGTCAGATCGTCACTTTTAATCAGCTATTCCAGGAAGCAGAAGGTTTATGGGATTACAAACAGACCAAAAACCTTGTTACAAAGCTTGTTAAAGACGGCTGGCTGATCCGTATCAAGAGGGGATTGTATGCCATTTCCGACTTAAGTTCGCGAGGGTTCTTATCTCAGTCTCCTTACGTGATCGCCAACCTCCTGGTGGCTGACTCTTACGTCTCGTTTGAGGCGGCCTTGCAGGAGTATGGCATGTTTGACCAATTGACGGGTAAAACGATCTCTGTCTCACTCATACAGCGCAAGCCTGTCCAGTTGGGGGGTATGGAATACGGTTTTGTTAAAACCAAACCCGAGTATTATTTTGGTTGGCAGGAAGTGCCGGTTGGCACTCAGAATGCCCGGATAGCTACTCCTGAGAAAGCCTTAATCGATATGGTCAATTTCCATAAAAGCCAATATTCAATTGACCTGGTGATCGAAAAGCTGCTTGATTATAAAACCGATCTGGATCTGACTCGGCTGACTGAATATCTGAGAAGATTTCCTATCACAACTATAAAGACCTTTGGGGTTATCCTTGACTTGCTCGGTATGGATTCGGAAAGACTACATGGGTTGGTCAAACCTGTCGGCACTAATTGGATGCTTCCGGGGGATACCAAATTTAATGCCAAATGGCGTTTGTATTACCGGGCAGATTTTGATAAATACCAAGCTAAATGATTACACCAAGCCTCTCACGTTCTCAGCTCGAAATCATAAATCGCAAGACCCTTAAGTATCCTCTCCAGGTCGCCGAAAAGGATTATTTTCTGACCCTGGTGATGCAAATTATCTCCGGGTCTTCCCT
>DATFYI010000021.1:0-35258 GCA_035315125.1 Anaerolineaceae bacterium
AGTTTCACCCCCGGTCCGGCTGAGCCCGCCGCACCGGCACAGCCCGTTCAACAAAGCCCGGCTGCGCCCTCCGACGAAACGCCTGACTGGCTGAAGAGTTTCGCACCCGGCCCGGCCGAGAATGCCGCACCGGCACAGCCCGTTCAACAGAGCCCGGCTGCACCCTCCGACGAAACGCCTGACTGGTTGAAACCTTTCGCACCTGGCCCGGCTGAGTCTGCCGCACCCGCACAGCCCGTTCAACAGAGCCCGGCTGCGCCATCTGACGAAACGCCTGACTGGTTGAAGAGTTTCGCACCCGGCCCGGCCGAGAATGCCGCACCCTCCGAAGAAATGCCTGATTGGCTGAAGAGTTTCGCACCCGGCACAGCTGAATCTGCCGCACCCGCACAGCCCGTTCAACAGAGCCCGGCTGCGCCATCCGACGAAACGCCTGACTGGTTGAAGCCCTTCGCAGCCGGCCCGGCTGAGCCCGCTGCACCCATACAGCCTGTTGAACAGGCCCAGGCAGCACCAGCCGAAGAAACGCCTGACTGGCTGAAGAGTTTTACAGCCGAACCGGCTGAGTCCGCCGCAACGGCACAGCCCGTTGAACAGGCCCCGGCTGCACCAGCCGAAGAAACGCCTGACTGGCTGAAAAGTTTCGCAGCCGAACCGGCTGAGCCCGCCGCAACGGCACAGCCCGTTGAACAGGCCCCGGCTGCACCAGCCGAAGAAACGCCTGACTGGCTGAAAAGTTTCGCGGCCGGCCCGGCTGAGCCCGCCGCACCCGTGCAATCCGTTGAACAGGCTCAGGCTGCGCCAGCCGAAGAAACACCTGACTGGCTGAAGAGTTTCGCAACCGGCCCGGTCGAGCCCGCTGTACCCGTGCAATCCGTTGAACAGGTCCCGGCTGCGCCAGCCGAAGAAACGCCTGATTGGCTGAAAAGTTTCGCAGCCGGCACAAAAGAGGCAGCCGCATTTTCGGATGCCCAGCCTGCTCAAGCTAATGAAGTACCGGATCAGCCCCAAACTGTATCTGCACAACCGGTTTCTCCCGCCGAGGCAGTGGTTCCCTCTGGACAGACTCCTGGCATTTCCCAACCTGCTGAACAGGCCGAACCGGCTCAAGCTCTGCCGCCTTTGAGCGGAGAGGTACCGGATTGGCTCCAGAATATGGCGGGCAGACCCGCCGCAGACGAGGCATCTCCAGATCTGGCGTCCCAGCAGCCGGCTGGTGTAAATGAACCCGATTGGCTGCAATCATTTGCCAGCGCTGGCGCAACGACAGCATCAGCTTCTGATTCTGGCAGTAAAACAGCTCAGCCATCAAAAGAGTTGGCCGCTTCTGAAAATGCACCCCAAGCCGAGCCGGATTGGTTAAACAAGATTACAAAAGTTACCCCGCCTGTAGATCAAGCGAGTACCACGCCTGTAACACCTGCGATCGAAACCGGTGGAGCAGTTCTGGGAGAAATTCCTGATTGGCTTTCTAATATGAAGCCACAAAAAATCCCCACGCCGGAAGAAACAGGCCGGCCCGCCTTTGTCCTCGATAGCAGTTCTATAGACCTGCCTGGCTCAGAAGAACTTGGAAAGAACCCCTTCGCGGGAGAAGGTGTACCGGACTGGCTATCTCAGGTTCCACTAGGGGCGGAAGGACAGGCTGTTCAAGCAGGGCAGGCGGATGACTCTGGCGAGCATTTGGAACCTGCTCAACTGCCTGGTTGGTTGCAGGCCATGCGACCGCTCGAAGCTGTTGCGCCTGCCGCTGTCAAGATAGATGACCAACGAGTTGAAAAATCAGGCCCTCTGGCTGGTATAAAGGGTGTCCTACCTGTTGATGATGTGGTAACCCAGTACCGCAAACCGCCCAGCTATTCGGTGAAATTAAAAGTCAGTGAAAAACAACGCGCCAGCGCAAACCTTTTAGAGCAAATGCTCGGACAGGAATCAAGCCCGCAAGCCATTCCACAGGAGCATGTCCGTATTCCTCAAAGATTGGTGCGCCTGGTTATTGCAATCTTATTGATAGCGGTATTATTGTTTCCACTTTTGACCAGGGGTGCCAATCTTGTATCGCCCTTTTTGACACCGCCGGCCGATGTAGTCCAGTTCCATACGGCCCTGGATGCTTTGCCAGATGGTGGCCATGTGCTCCTGGCGGTTGATTATGACCCGGGCTTTTCTGGAGAAATGCACTTTGCCGCCACGGGTGTTCTGGAGCGTCTCATTGAGAAGAATGAAAGCCTGGTTCTGATATCAACCGTTCCAGCCGGGCCCGTAATGGCTCAAGACCTTATCTCACAGACTTTGCAGAATCGGCCGGATCTGGCTGCCAAATATGCCATCAGCAATTCCGTTGTAAACCTGGGATATCTGCCAGGCGGCGCCACATCTTTACAAGAATTTGCTGTTGCTCCACGCCAGGCAACTTTTTACGGCTTTGCCGCCGGAGTTGATGCCAACTCTCCCTGGCAGCAGCCAGCCTTGCAGAATATCCAGGATGTATCTCAATTTTCTATGGTGTTGGTTCTGACGGATAGCCTGGATTCTGGTCGAGCCTGGATCGAGCAAGTGCAGCCGGCGTTGAAGTCTACCCCGCTGATGATGGTGGTCAGTGCTCAGACGGCTCCATTAATTCAACCATATGTTAGTTCCGGACAGGTCAAGGCGATGATCTCGGGGCTTGCCGGCGGGACCGCTTTTCAGCAGTACTTGAATACAACTTTGAATAGTCTGGCTGTTTGGAATGCATATATTTATGGCTTGTTGGTTTTGGTTGTGTTCATTCTCCTGGGGATTGTTATCCAAATTGGTAATTTATTATTCTCTCATCGTAAGAGCGGGGGATAACGATTATGTCACCGGTGGATTTGATCTGGACGCTCATTGGTTTTTTCCTGACCCTGCTGGTCTTTAGTTACATTTTCGGGGATAATCCCGTCTTCCGACTTGTCTCGTATATTTTTGTCGGCGTTATTGCCGGTTATGGCGTGATTCTGGTCTTTTACCAGGTTTTGCTGCCCCGCCTTTTCTTCCCACTCCTGAGCGGTTCGTTAGATCAAAAGTTACTGGCTGGAGTTGGTTTGATCCTGAGCTTGCTGCTTTTAACGAAACTATTCCCGCGCCTTTCCAACCTGGGCAACATTTCGATGGCATATCTGGTTGGCGCCGGGGCAGCGGTTGCCATCGGCGGCGCATTGATCGGTACCTTATTTGGCCAGACATTGGGCACCTTCAGCCTGTTTGATTTCCAACTGGGCGCCAGCCAGGGTCGCAATCCTTTTATCCAAATCCTCGAAGGTCTGATTATCCTGGTTGGTATCATTACCACTCTGGCTTATTTCCATTTTGGCACAATGAACACGCCGGGCCAGGATCCGAAGAGATTACCGATTATTGAATCATTGGGGCGTGTTGGTCAGGGCTTTATCGCAATCACACTGGGTGCTTTGTTCGCAGGGGTATTTTCAGCGTCAATTGCTGCGCTGATTGATCGTCTGGGTTTTATCCTGAACGTCTTATCAAACGTTTTTCCGAAAATCTTTTAGAAGAGGCTATGACCACTTCCATAGTTGATGCTGAATCTGTTCTGGTGATTGACCTTGGCTCAATAAACACTCGCGCCATTCTATTTGACATCGTCGACGGACAATACCATTTTATTTCAGCCGGAGTTGTCCCCAGTACGGCAAATGCACCCTATCGAGATGTCAGTGAAGGCATCCATCTGGCCGTAAAAAAGCTGCAAGAAACTACCGGACGGGCTTTGGTTGATACGGATGGCAGGCTGGTGATTCCTTGCCAGTCAGATGGCTCAGGAGTAGACCGGCTGGCGGTTACTTATTCGGCAGGCCCACAATTGCGGATAGTTACTGCCGGTTTGCTGGCCGATGTTTCGCTGGAAAGCGCTCGTAATCTGGCAGCTTCCGTTCATGGCAAAATAGTTGATTCGATTGGTTTGAATGACCATCGCCGCCTTGAGGTACAGCTTGACTCGATCCTGCAAGCCGAGCCAGATATGATTATTATGGCGGGTGGAACAGAAAATGGCGCCGGTCGATCTGTTTTAAAAATGCTGGAATTGATAACTTTGGTTTGCCGGATGCTGCCCCAAGAAAAACGTCCGGCCGTGATTTTTGCCGGGAATCGCGCCCTGGCTAAAAAGATCAAAGAATCACTTGAAAAATGGACGACGATTCAGATCGCCCCAAATATCCGTCCAACGATTGACAGTGAAGACCTGGGGCCCGCTCAAGAGATATTAGCACAAGCGGTCACTCAAATACGTAACGCCCAGATTGGCGGCTTACAATCCATTGGTAGTATTAGCAGTTTGACGCCCATTCCGACAGGCCAGGCCTTTGGCCGGATCATCCGGTTTCTCAGTCAGGTTTATGACCCGGCCAGAGGTGTTTTAGGGGTCGATGTTGGCTCCAGCAGTACCATCATGGCGGCTGCAGTGGCCGGCAAACTAAAATTAAACGTATTTCCATTCGGTGTTGGCAGCGGCGCCTCTCAAATCCTGCAGGGTTGTTCGATCGCTGACATTGTTCGCTGGCTGCCAATGCACGTTCCGGATGCGGTTGTTAGGGATTATCTTTATCAAAAGAGTCTTTATCCGGCCATGATCCCGATGACGTCAGAAACACTGTCCATCGAACAATCCATGGCCCGCCAATCTATCCGTATGGCTGCTCAAAATATCCTGGCGCGCTGGCCTAGTATGAGCATGTCTTTTGAGCCAATTCTGGCCAGTGGTGCGATTTTAAGCCAGACTGCTTTATCGGTGCAGAGCTTGCTTATGCTTTTAGACGGCCTTCAGCCGGTTGGAATTACCAGCTTTTTCCTGGATCAAAATGGTTTGATTGCCGGATTAGGGTCGGTTTCTCAGATCAACAGTGTCTTACCGGTGCAAGTTTTGGAATCGGGCGCTTTGCTCAACCTGGGTACAGTTATTTCACCGATCAGCCAGGCACGCTACGGCACTCCAATTTTACAGGTAAGAATGGAATACGAAGATGGCAATGAAACGCGTGCCGAGGTTCGTCAGGGCAGTATAGTTTCGTTGCCGTTGCGTGCAGGCCAAAATGCTCACATACACATTAACCCCCTGCGCCGAACGATCATTAATCCGCACGGCCAACGTGGCGGTGGAAGTTTCAAGATCACGGGCGGAGTTTGCGGGGCTGTAATCGACGCCCGGGGTCGCCCGCTGATCCTTCCACCGGATGCAGCCCGCCGGAGAGATTTAATCAAGAAATGGACGATCATGTTGGGCGGTTAAGCTCCTGGTATAGTTTTTGCATCCTGTAAGTTGAGAGATCTTTATGATTGCACCGGTTACACACATTCTGCCATTAACCAACATTCGTCGGGCACGCCGTTTGCCTGTACCCGGCCGTGTCCTGGTAAAAGTTGGTCAGAAAGTTAATACAACAGATATCATTGCCGATGCTCCCTCCAACGGCCAGCATTATATTGTGGATGTGCGGCGCGTCCTGGGAATTCCACGCAATGAAAAGGTCGATCAGCTCATTCAGCGAAAGCCTGGAGAAAGAATCCAAAAAGGGGATGTTATCGCTGAAACCAGTGGTATGTTTTCTCGCGTGGTGCGCTCTCAAGCTGATGGATCGGTTCTGATGGTTGGCGGTGGTTTAGTTCTGATTGAGACTCAAAACCCACCGTTTGTGCTCAAAGCCGGCTTTTCCGGTGTCGTCTCCGAAGTGTTGCCTGAGAGGGGTGTTATCCTTGAAACTCAAGGCGTGCTCATTCAGGGAGCCTGGGGGAATAATCGGGTAGACCAGGGTGTGCTGCTTTCTTTGGCGCATACACCTGGTGAAGAATTTGTGCGCACACAGTTGGATGTTAGCATGCGCGGGGCTGTCGTTTTGGCGGGGTATTGTTTTCAGGCGGATGCTTTGCAGGCGGCAGCTGAATTGCCCCTGCGCGGTTTGATCCTCGGTAGTATGTCTGCCGATTTGATCTCCTTGGTGAATAAGTTAAACTTTCCGGTTATCTCACTTGCTGGATTTGGTCACATGCCAATCGATAGCGACGTTTACAAAATTTTGACTACAAATGAAAAACGGGATACTTCTCTGAATGCGGCCGTCTGGAACCCTCAAACCGGAGACAGACCGGAAGTTATTATCCCTCTACCTTCAGTTGGTAATGTTGCCCCTGAAACGGATATATTTAAACCAGGACAGACCGTCCGAATCCAGGGTGCGCCTTATAACGAATTTATCGGTGTGTTAGTGCAGATAAAGCCCGGTCTATCAGGATTGGCAAATGGGGTGCGCACTCCTGCCGCTCTTGTTCAATTAGAAAACGAAGAACAGGTCACTATCCCGCTGGCCAATCTGGAAGTACTGGAATAAAAGATGCTTTTACCTGATGATAATCCGAACATGGAGGAGAGGCGCTTATGTCCGATTTAGACAATAACCAACAATATCAAGGATTTGAGGAAGAAACCCCACCCGGTGGTCCCAGTGGATCAAATAACCGCACGTTTCTGATTGCCGTTGGTATCATTGCGGGTTTATTCCTGCTGGCGGTGATTGGCCTGGTAGTTTATCTGTTGTTATTTGCCGGTCCACAAAATACCGCATCAAAGCAACAGGCTACGCTAATTAGCGCTGAAAATATTGCTACCTCAGCCGCCGCTACGAAGAATGCCTTTGCTGCCCAGTTAGCGTTGACTCCTTCTGACACCTGGACGCCAACGGCTACGCAGCCAGCTACCTCGACCCCTGTTATCGTCCAACCAACCGACACACAGACCCCACTTCCGACGGATACCCCCACTCCGGGAGCGGTTATCGCTCAGGATTTAACTGCCCGTACACAGACAGTGGCCGCTTTGCTTACCCAGGCTGCTGGTGGCGGCACGGTTGCCAGTGCTACACCCGGTGGGACACCAACTGCTCTACCAACAACTGGTTTTGCTGATGAGGTTGGTTTGCCTGGGTTGATTGGCCTGGCTGTTGTTCTGTTGGCTGTGATCTTCCTGGCGCGGCGCATGCGCTCGGGTGGGAATTCTTAATTCTGGCGAATTCACAGTTCAATTTGGATATTTTATCGCTTCGGCGGGGAAAACCCGCCGGAGCGATCTTGGATTCATGATTTGGTATTAATACTGAACCGGAGAATGTCCTGGTGTTTGAGAAAGATCAAGTAACACTGGCTGCAATTCCTTCGCCATATGCCAGCAAAGCCTTAACCATCTGGGGGCTGCGGCCTTCTGCATAGACCCGCAAAACTGGCTCGGTGCCGGATGGGCGGATCAGAAGCCAGGAATCATCTGCCATAATGTATTTAACTCCATCGATCGTGATGATCTGCGAGATGGTCTGGCCACCGATTTCGGCCGGAACCTCGTTTTCAAGGCGGTTGGTCATCTGCTCTTTTGAAACCGGGTGGCGCAGACGCAGGTCACGGCGCTCGTAGAAGGCCGGGCCGACTTCTTGCAGCAGATTTTCTACCATATCGTATAAGGTTGATCCAGAGCTGGCGATAATCTCTACCAATAACAGCCCCATCAAGACACCATCTCCTTCAGGGATATGGCCTTTGAACGAGATGCCGCCCGATTCTTCTCCCCCGATTAAAACGTCTTCATTCATCATATAATCGGCAATATGATTGAACCCAACCGGCGTTTCGTGTAACGCCAGCCCATATTTATTTGCCAGCCGGTCGATCATGCGGGTTGTAGAAACCGTGCGAACTACTGATCCGGTCATGCCGCGTTTTTCTACCAGGTGGCGCAGGGAAAGTGCCATGATTTTATGTGGGTCAACGAAGTTGCCTCTTTCATCCATGGCGCCGGTTCGATCTGCGTCGCCATCGGTCGCCAGACCGAAATTGCCTAATCCCATACTGATGGCGCCGGTCAGCGCTCCCAAATAGCGGGCAATCGGTTCAGGATGGACTCCCCCAAATCCGGGGTTCATTTCACCCCGAATTTCCTGTACTTCACAGCCGGTGCCTTGTAGAAGGCTGCGGATGATGCCTCGGCCGGCCCCGTACATCGAATCGACCACCACACGTTGCGGATTTTCAGCGATCTTGTCAAAATCGATGAGGGTGCGCAAATGGTCGCTATAGGCCGGGATGGGATTAATCCGGATAATGCGGTTTTCCTGACGGGCATGCTCATAGTCCATCAGGTTTGGGCCGCGTGCCTGGGCTTCGTTATCATTGAGATAAACCTCAACTCGTTTGCATTGTTCTGGTAAAGCGGACCCGCCGCTACATGATTTAAGTTTGACGCCGTTATAGCGGGGCGCATTATGCGAAGCAGTAATCATGATACCGGCAATTGCGTTGAGATTGCAAACGGCGTAAGAAATTGCCGGAGTGGGGACATCCGCCTGGCTTAGATAAACGGTAAAACCATTCGCTGCCAAAACCCGGGCTACTTCTTGCGCAAAACGGTCGGAAAGAAAGCGAGTGTCGAAACCAACGACAATTTTATGCGGGTCTGGTTGAATTTCTCGGCAGGCACCATTATCCCAGTCACTGGAGGCAACTGCATCCGCGATTGCTTGTGTGACCATTCTCAGGTTGTGAAAAGTGAATGTATCAGAGATAACGGCCCGCCAGCCGTCTGTTCCAAAGTGAATCGTCATTGAAATCTCCTCATGATAAAGTTTATTGCTTTAATATAAAAATAACCCAGCATGCACACCCATTCAGATTGATGTCATGAGAGCTTTGGTTACCAACCCGGAGAAGGGGTGGCTGTTTCCAACAAAGAACGAACGATCCAACCCACCGTTCCATCCGAAGTGCGAATGTGAACCCAGGTGATCCCGCCGTTTTGGGCAGCTTCAGGCAATACCTGCACCAGCATTCCATTCAGCAGGCTTTTAATTACTTTGCCATTCACATTCGGATCGGCTCGCACCAGTGCACCACTGAATTGTCCCGCCGAAATCCTCGCCCAAATGGGGGTAGGCTGCGGTGTAATGGATGCAGTCTGCGTGGCAGAAGGGACCAGGGTAAGGGTCGGTGTAAGCGTTGAAGTAGGTGGAACCGGCGTCAGGGTAGGTGTGCGCGTAGGCGTAATAGTGGCTGTTTTCGTTGGCGGCGGCGGCGGCATGGCTACTCTGGCAAATAGGGCTGTCCCAATACCGCTAATTGCGATCACCGCCGCCAGGCTGATCAGAACCAGGCTGCTGCCAAGTGTGTATCCAAAGAAAGTTACCGGACGCAAGCCCAGGATAGCCAAAACCAGTGTGCCGGCCAGAGCTGCCCAGGCCAGAGATACAATGAAAACGATCAAGCCGTCAGGCCACAATCCCGCTACGGCGCTGGTCAATCCAAAACCGGCCGCCCCAATTGGAAGGTAAAGCTCGTAAGCCAGGGCTACACTGGCAACCAATGGTTTGGACTGTGGTGAGCGCACCAGTAAAAAGATTGTCAGGACTGCTCCCAGCGTTAAAACAATAAAATCCGGCCAGGTAAAGCGGGTGTGGAAAACTGCCTGGTGAAAAACCAGCGTTGGCCAAAGGCGAGTGGCCCAACCGGCTAAAGCCCCACAAATAAACACCAGCAAGCTTCCGGTTGCCATGCTGCCCAGATTCATCAGGAAAAAGTTGAAGGAGCCGACGATCGAGGCCAGTGAAAGGCCCAAAGCTGGTGCCATGAATGGAGCCAGTAATGCCCCTAGCACAAACAATGCAGGTGAATCAAGCAGCAGCGCCGCCCCAATGACAATCCCCGACAGCAGAGAGAAAAGGAAGAAATCAAAGGATGGGGTTATCCGGCGGGCCAGCTCATCTAAAAAGGCGGCACGCTCGGTTTTCTCCTTGGGTAAAAGCACTCTGCTCTTACGGCGGCGTCGGGCTGCCGGTAACGATTTAAAATTTTCTGGTGGTAAGGGTTCGCTGGTTGGTAAGCTCATCTTCGTAAAGTGGCCACTATTCGAGTGGGATTTTCGATCAGATTAAAAGCCGAAAACAGATCGGCTGTCACCAAATCGGCTGCCTGCAGGGCGGCAACTGCTGTCCCTTCCTGAGAAAGGATACAGATACCCAATGCCGCGGTCTTAAGCATTAATGCGTCGTTGGCTCCCTGCCCGATGGCAATCACCTTTTCTGCACCCAATTTGTTAACATAAGCTGCTTTTTGTTCAGCTTCCCTGCCGGGTTGCAGGCGAACTACCGAGAGATTTAGTATCTGGTCAATTTCATTTTGTCGACCATGGGTGTCTGCTGTTATGAGATGTATTGTCAATTGATCTCGCAAGTTGGCCAGTCTCTCTGCTACCCCGTCGAGCAACTTGCCATCCACAGCCAGGGTACCATTGACATCGCAGACAAGCTGTTCTAACTGAAAGGTACCCTTTCCGGGGATGTTCAGTTCGATCATTCTATAATTATAATACAGTCCTTAGAAACAATTCATGGAGTAAAATTCAATCTATTATCGTTACTAATTTATCGTATTTTCAAACCTATCCTATTCTATGGCAAAGTGCATCAATCTATTTTAAATTGAATTGAGCCCCAATGTTATGTCTTTAAAATCCATCAACAAAGTGCTTTTCCGTATTCAACTCATTGTCTTTATCCGGATAGCTGCCAGCTTTTTATTCATCTTGTTCCTGGGCGCATGCAGTTTGCCGGGTGGGACATCGAACCAGTTGCCAAAAGCGAGCCCGCTGCCCAGCCAGCCAACTGCGGTGGCCAGCAGCACAGCAACTTCAGCACCACTTATAGGCAAAGTAATTCTGGTAACCCTCTCGTCCCTGAAATCTCCATCTCCGCAGGATGTTCAGGCTGCTTTGAGTGATCTCGTAAAACAGGCTGGTTTAACCTTGGAAACATACCCATCGATCCAGCCTGGTGATATTAAACCCGAATGGAAAATTGTGGTTTTCCTGGGCGTACCCGCCAATCTGAGCGATCTGATGAAAGCTGCGCCTAAAACCCAGTTTATTGTCATAGGGCCGGGAGATTTGAGTGGGGCTGACAATTTAAGCGTTGTCCGTATGAACGTAGAACAGCAAGCATTTTTGGCGGGTTATCTGGCAGAAACGATCGCACCGGATTGGAGGGTTGGTGGTCTCTTGCCCAATGACGGTGCGCTGGGGGCCAATTTAGAAAGTACTTTCCGAAATGGCGGTTACTACCAATGCGGGCGCTGTGACCCGGTCAACGGCCCGATTGTGCATTTTCCAGAGACGTCTACGCTCCCATCTAACAGCGATCCATCCGATTGGCAAGCGGCTGCTGCGGGTATGGAAAAAGATGTTATCAATGTCATGTATGTTGCCCCTGAGGCTAGCAGTCCCAACCTGCTGGTAGATTTGGTCAGTAAAGGAATTATCCTGGTTGGCGGACAGACCCCACCGGATCAACTGCGTTCAAAATGGGCTGCGACTGTTCGCCAGGATGCATTGGCTTCACTGCGTTCAATCTGGCCGGATGTCATGGCGGGTAAAGGCGGCATGACCGTAAATGCCCAGCTTCAATTGGCGGATATCAATCCAGATTTATTCAGCCCCGGGCGCCAGCATTTGGTCCAGCAAACCATGAGCGACTTGCAGGTCGGGTTAATCGACCCATTGAGTGTGCCGCTTCAATAAAATTAACTTAAATGAGCTGTTCCCTGGAATTCCTCGGTGGTCGCCTGGCCCTGTTGGCTGATACCCTCGCGTTTTAATACTTTCCAAAGTGTAATTGCCAGGATTTTTATATCCAATCGCAGCGACCAGTGATCAACGTACCATACATCCATTTGGAATTTGTCTTCCCAGGTTAATGCATTGCGTCCGTTGATTTGGGCCCAACCGGTTATTCCAGGCAGTACTTGATGCCGGCGAGCCTGTTCGGGCGAATAGCGTTCCAAGTAGGCCACCAGCAGCGGGCGAGGCCCGACCAGGCTCATCTCGCCCCGCAGGACATTCCATAATTCAGGTAGCTCATCCAGGCTGGTCGATCGCAGAAAACGTCCCAGGCTGGAAATGCGCTGCGAGTCTTGCAGCAACTGCTCGTGCGAGTCCCTGATATCGCGCATACTGCGGAATTTTATGTTTGTAAAGATATGCCCCTTAAGACCTGGGCGAGGCTGCTTGAAAAATACTGGACTGCCGTCTGAGATTCTGATTGCCAGTGCTGTCAAGGACAGAATTGGAGAAACCAGTAGGAAGCCCGGGATGGTAAGCGCCAGATCGAAAAGCCGCTTGCGAATGGGCACGCCTTCCGGGATGAGAGAAGCAGGCATAATGGCATTGTACCAAATAAGTGGATTGTTGATATAATTCGAGGCAGAAATCTAATTTTTCACGAGAGGATTTTCTATGTTGCTAAAAATCTCGATTGAATATTGTGCAGTCTGACACTATACCGACCGCGCCGTCAGTTTGACGGCAGAACTTTTGAGTGAGCACGAACCTGAAATTGAAAGTATTACATTGATCCCTTCGAATGAAGGACGTTTTGAAATCAATGTCAATGGAAATTTGTTATTCTCCAAGCTAAGTATTCATCGTTTTCCGAATCAGGGTGAAGTCCTCGAGCTTGTCAGGAGGTTTCTTAAGGATGGTAATCAATGAGCGGTAAAAAAGGCCGCGTTTTTTCCGGAGCTCGGCCGACCGGCCGCCAGCACCTGGGTAATTATTTGGGTGCAATTAAAAATTATGTTGCCCTGCAAGACGATTATGACTGCGTCTACTGCATCGTTGATCTGCATGCCCTGACAACCTTGGAGACCACCGTTGATCTGCGACAAAATACGTACGATATGGCGTTGGATTGGCTGGCGGCAGGTATTCGTCCCGAAGAATCAATCATATTTATCCAATCGCACGTCCCACAGGTTACCGAGCTTCACACTATCCTTTCAATGGTGACACCTCTGGGAAAATTGACTGACTTACCCACCTTTAAAGAAAAAGCCCGAGAACAACCCCATAACATTAATTATGGCTTGGTCGGTTACCCGGTACTGATGACCGCTGACATTGCCCTGTATAAGACGGATGTCGTGCCTGTGGGCGTTGACCAAGCTCCCCATCTCGAGTTTGCTCGTGAGACGATTCGATCATTCAACTTCCGCTATAATACCAAAGTCCTGATAGAGCCCCAGATGAAAGTGACCCAGATGCCCAAGGTGATTGGGACGGATGGCGTACAAAAAATGGGCAAGAGCTTAAACAACCACCTCGAGCTGGCTGCCTCCCCACAGGAAACAACCAAACGAGTGATGACCATGGTGACCGACCCGGCTCGCAAGCTGCGGACTGATCCGGGTAATCCGGATATTTGTAATGTATTCACCTTCCACAAAATTTTCTCCAGCCCGGATGAAATCGAAATGGTCAACATAGAATGCCGCCGGGCCGGCATCGGCTGTGTGGATTGCAAAAAACTGATGGCCCGTAACCTCAATGCTTCCCTGGAACCCTTCCGGGCCAGGCGAAATGAACTGGATCACAATCCACAGGACGTCTGGGACATCCTGGACGACGGTACGCGTCGTGCCAGCATAATCGCCAGAGAAACCATGGCAGAGGTGCGCACAGCCATTGGTTTACCCTGAGTCGTTGCTATTTTTGCTGGGTAGAGCTTTTATTCTCTAGCGAGGAAAGTTATGCGTCTGGTGGTTCAACGCGTCCGTCATGCTCAAGTATCTGTTGAAGGGCGCAGCATTGCCGTAATTCAAACTGGCCTGGTAGTTTTACTGGGGATTGGACCTACTGACAGCGCAGAAATCAGCCGGGCTCTGGCACATAAACTGGCTTTGATGCGTATTTTTCAGGATAAGCAGGGTAAAATGAATCTGTCTGTTCTGGATGTGCATGGCGAAGCGATTGTAGTCTCGCAGTTCACCTTATACGCAGATACACGAAAGGGGAACCGCCCTTCGTTTATCGGAGCTGCCATGCCGGACCAGGCCCGCCCCCTGGTGAACAGCTTTGCACGGTTTTTGACCGAAGAAGGCGTGCCAACTCAGACTGGTGAATTTGGCGCTCATATGCTGGTCGAAATCGATAATGATGGCCCGGTGACGATCGTTTTAGAGGGATAAACAGGTTCTAGAGGGACTGAGCTTCCTTATAAATCCTGAAAATTAGATTCGGTAGTATAATGCAAGTCTGGGATATAATAGTGAATAAAGTCACAAGAAAGGAGATTTCCAATGAAAGGCAACGATAAAGTTATTGAGGAGCTCAACGACGAACTGGCGGATGAGCTAACAGCGGTTAGCCAATATATGGTCCATTCGAGTATGTGTGAAAATTGGGGCTATGGAAAACTCCACCAGGTCATCGAAAAGCGCGCCATTGATGAAATGAAGCATGCTGAAAAGCTGATCGAGCGCATTCTATTCCTGGAAGGTACGCCGGTTGTCACCAAACTGAATAAAATGGTCATTGGCTCAAATGTCGAAGACCAGCTCAAGAACGATAAGATATCAGAGATTGGAGCGATCAAGGCTTATAACACCAGTGTTCGCCTGGCAACTGATCAGGGTGATTATGGCACTGCGGAATTGTTTAAATGCAACTTGAAGGATGAAGAGGCGCACCTGGATTGGCTGGAAGCTCAATTGGACCAAATCGATCAGATGGGTATTCAAAACTATCTGGTTGAAAAAGTAGCCTAAAGAAGCTCAGCATAAAACAAAACAATCATAAAGCCCGCCGATTTCTGGCGGGCATCTTGATTTAATCAAGCGAATTTAAAAATATTAATTCAAACTAATCTCATCAAGTTTAATCCATCAGGATTTTTTTCTTCTATAATGATTGTAATTATTATGTGTGTTATCATATTTCCAAAATGGAAGATGAGGAGATAGGTTGTTCCTTTCGTGCTTATCTTCTTCATGCCAGCTCAGGGAGGAAATATATAGAAATGAGCAAAACGAGCAGTTTTTTTGTGCAGATTGTGATTGTGCTTGGTGCCTGCGTCGTATTATTATTGAATGCCAAACCCGTCCGGGCAGATATTGCTCCACCTCAGCAGCCACCCGGCGCTAACCCGGCTCCGGGCCAGACGCAAACCCAGGTACAAATGGCAGCCGAAACGGTTGTGATCACGGTTCAGACGACTCCTTACAGCATCAAAAGCAGCCAGGCGAATGTGGTTAATGATTGGGCCACGGTCAATGCCAGTTTTAGCATGCATAACCAGGGCACGGCTGATGAAACCATGCAGGTGCAGTTCCCATTAGAGAACCCGAACGGCATGGGCGATGGCTTCTTTAATTACCCCTTGATCCAGAATTTTGCCGTGCGGGTAAACGGCGCTCGGGTCACTACTACTAATACGACCACGCCAAATCCGGAGGGTGGCAGTAACCCACCCGTACAATGGGTCTCGTTTGGCGTCAATTTCCCGGCTGGTCATGATGTTCCAATCGATGTCAGTTATACATTGAGAGCTACTGGTTATGCACCGGTCGATCAGTTTGAGTATATTCTTGAAACCGGAGCGGGCTGGTACGGGCCCATCGGCTCAGCCGATCTGAGCCTGGTGCTGCCGTACCCGGCCGGGCCGGAGAATGTGATCCTGGACAACAGTGTCCCATTTACGGGTGCTTTTTCTGGGAATAAAGTGACCTGGCATTATGATAACCTGGAACCCACTTCAGCCGATAACTTGGAAATTTCTATGCTGCAGCCAGGTGTATGGGCTGAGTCGGTGGCGGCTCAAGCGGCTGTGACCAGCCAGCCTAACAGCGGAGAGGCCTGGGGCAGCCTGGCCAAGGCTTATAAACATGCTGTCATCGGCTATAAAGGCTTTCTACGCCAGGACGATGGGGGTAAAAAGCTGTTTGACCTGGCAGTCCAGGCTTATCAGAAAGCAATCGCTCTTGCTCCAGATGCAGCCAAATGGCATGCCGGCTATGCCGAGCTGCTGTGGGCTGCCAGTTACACCGTTTATCCCCCGGATAACAATTATTTGACTCAAACGTTGCAAGAAATTCAGCGCGCCTTACAGATCGACCCTGCCAACCAGCAAGCCCGGGCCCTGGCGGATGAGATCGGTAATATGCCGGGCATCATTGCAACCCAAGGTACAGGTTATGACTTCCTGGCCCTGACCGCGACCCTGACGCCGGAATTTATCAACTCGGATACACCGCAGGCTACGGCGACGCCTATCGCAACTCTAATCCCGCCGCCGGCCGAAACGGTTGCGCCACAACCTTTACAGACTACTCAGCTCAGACCCACGAAGATCGTCTCGGCTACACCGGCGGCTACGGTCGCAAAGAAAAACAATAGTCCTCTTCTGCCTTGTTGCGGTTCGCTGATCATCCTGCCATTCCTGGCAGCCTGGATTTGGATAAGCCGGCAGCATCTGTTCTAGCTCAATTCGTTTGCTAAGCTCTGGTATACTGTTTATAATAAGCCCTATGAGCGATATCAATTTGCCGCCAAGCGGAAAACAAATCCGCCTGACAACACTCTCAAACTGTGCCGGTTGAGCATCCAAGCTTAATGCGGAAACGCTGGCGCAAGTTCTGCGCCCACTAGAGGGTGTTTTTAGATCAAGCGATTATCCGGATCTGTTGGTTGGGATGGATTCACCGGATGATGCCGCCGTGTGGCGCCTCGATGAAGGGCGCGCCCTGGTAGTGACTACCGATTTCTTCACCCCGGTGGTCGATGACGCCTACGATTATGGGGCCATCGCCGCCGCCAACAGTCTCTCGGATGTGTACGCCATGGGTGGGCAACCATTCCTGGCGCTGAATATCGCCGCGCTTCCCCCCAGCCTGCCATCTGCTGTTCTTTCTGAGATCATTCGGGGCGGAGCCGAGAAAGCGCGTGAGGCCGGGGTAGTGATCGCTGGCGGTCACACCATTCAGGATCAAGAGCCCAAATTTGGATTGGTGGTGATTGGTTTTGTAGACCCTCACAAAATGCTGACTAAAGACGGCGCTCGTGTGGGTGATCGGTTGGTGCTGACCAAACCGCTTGGTTTTGGCGTTACTACCACGGCTCTCAAACGTGAGCAGGTAGCCCCCGAAGACCTGGCAGACGCGGTTGCCTGGATGAAGAAACTGAATCGTTCAGCCAGTGTGCTGGCGGTTGAGAGCGGTCTGCAAGGCGGCACGGATATCACCGGTTACAGCCTGATGGGTCACGCGTATGAAATGGCGCAGGCTAGCGGAGTTCGCCTGCGTTTTAACTATGAAAAGGTGCCTTTTATCAAGGGAGCCCACCGCTACGCCCAGGCTGGTGCTTTCCCGGGTGGCGCCTGGGATAACCAGGCTTATTATGGCAGTAGCGTGCACTTTAAAATGAACCTGGACGAAGCTGATCGCATGCTATTATTTGATCCACAAACCAGCGGTGGATTGCTTTTAGCAGTCCCTCCAGAAAAGCTGGCTGCATTTTTTGAACTGGCAGAGAAACTCGAACAGCCTGTTTGGGAAATCGGACAGGTAGAGGTTGGTGCTGGTATTGAAATTGTCTAACTGGAATTTTGTGGAGTAGTTGTAAACTGCTCTCATAAAACTGCGGTTTAAGATTGCGGTAAAATTAATTGTTATGAGAATGGTTTCGGAGCATATTCAAGGCATTCTGGATACTCTCCCGAATAAACCGGGTTGTTATCAGATGAAGAATGCCAACGGCGAGATCATCTACGTCGGTAAGGCTATCAACCTGCGCAACCGTGTGCGCTCCTATTTTCAGGACGGCCGGGACCAGGATATTAAAACGCGCCAGATGGTGCGTCACATTGCGGATATTCAATGGATTGTAGTTGGTTCGGAGCTGGAAGCCTTGATCCTGGAAATGAACCTGATCAAGAAGCACCGCCCGCACTACAATATCCGGCTTAAAGACGACAAGCGTTATCCGTATATTAAGGTGCATTGGGCCGATCCGTTTCCAAAAGTAACCGTCACCCGTCAGATGCTCAATGATGGAGCGCGCTATTATGGTCCGTACACCTCCGTTTGGGCGGTTCACCAGACTTTAGATGTGCTGCGTCGCATCTTCCCATATCTGACCTGTGATAGGGTGATTACCGGCAAAGATGCGCGGCCCTGTCTGTATTACGATATCAAGCTCTGTTCAGGTCCTTGCATTGGCGCCATCGACCAGGCTGGTTACCGGCAGGTCATCGAGGACCTGAGCCAGTTTCTGGAAGGGCGCACAGGGCCGATCGTCGATCGCCTCCGCCAGCAAATGGATACGGCTGCGGAAGAATTACGCTTCGAACAGGCAGCTACTATACGGGATCAGATCCAGGCCATTGATAAGGTTGTGGAAAAGCAAAAGGTTATCAGCAGCGAGCAAATGGATTCGGATGTGATTGCCATGGCCCGTTCGGATGGTGAAGCCTGTGTGCAGATTTTCTTTATACGGGCTGGCAAAATGATCGGGCGCGAGTATTTTATCCTGGAAGGCACCGAAGATGAAGCGGATAACCGCGTCATCGGCGAATTTATCAAGCAATTTTATTCTGAAGCGGCCACCATTCCTCCGCAGGTGCTCCTGCCAAATGAGGTAGAAGAAGCTCAAATTATCAAGCAGTGGCTGAGAACCCGGCGGGGGGGTCAAAAAGTAGAGTTGGTTGTGCCGCGACTTGGCACCCCGCAGGAACTGGTCGAGATGGCCTCTGAAAATGCCTCTGATACCCTCAAAGCGCTGCGTACTCAGTGGGAGGCAGACACCAACCGGCAAACCGAGGCTCTGGCAGAACTGCAGCAAGCGCTCCATTTGGCAAGCCCACCCAATCGAATTGAATGTTATGATATCTCAAACACCCAGGGTACGGCTGCGGTAGGGAGTATGGTTGTTTTCCAACAGGGTGTGCCCAGCAAAAATTTGTATCGCAGGTACAATATAAAGAGTGCTAGCGGTCCAGATGATTTTGCCAGTATGGAAGAAGTCTTGACCCGCCGGTTTAAGCGCTGGCAGGCTGCTCAGGAAGTCAGTGCCCCAGGGGAAAAACCGGACCCCTCCTTTTCGCTATTGCCTGACCTGTTGATTGTAGATGGCGGAAAAGGTCAGCTTGGCCGGGCCGTCAAAGTTTTGGAAGCGTTTGGACTGTCCGGCAGAGTTCCGGTTACCGGTCTGGCAAAACAGCAAGAAGAGTTGTTTTTACCCGGCAGAAGCGAATCTCTGCTTCTGCCCCGCCATTCACAAGGATTGTATCTACTTCAGCGCATCCGGGATGAAGCCCATCGCTTTGCCATCACTGCCCATCGCAATCGGCGCTCCAAAGCAGGATTGGCCTCTCGCCTGGAAGCAGTCCCCGGAATTGGCCCCGCTCGTCGCAAGGCTTTGCTGACCCAATTTGGCTCAATACAGGGTATCCAGGAAGCCAGTCTCGAAGAATTAGAGCGAATTCCAGGGATCTCCGAGGAGATTGCCCAGTCAATCAAATCACAGCTTGAGTAAGCTCATCTGAATACCTGGCAGTGGATCGAGGAAAAACAAAATGGAGACACCGGCAATGAAGAAAATGATCTGGTTGGTAGATGATGATTCTGAAGTAAGGCATGCGGTATGTATGATGTTCAATTTAATGGGCTACGATTCGCGTGATTTCAAAGATGCTCGCAGCGCAGCCCAGGCTTTGTTGGCAGGTGAGTTGCCAAATATGATGTTTTTGGACATCAATATGCCGGATGTCAGCGGTCTGGATCTACTGCAGTTCATTCGCCAGCGTACAAGCTGGCAAAACGTTCCGGTATTGATGATTTCATCCGAAAGCCAGGATACCAGGGTTGAACAGGCCATCCGAATGGGGGCTGATGGCTACGTCTTCAAGCCGGTCAGTTTTGCCGATCTGGAAATGGCTATTAAATCCGCTTTCCAACGCCGTAAAGCTGTAACCGGCGAACTAAAAAGCCCGGATCAGAATTAATCGAATCTGCCATCGCAAATTCCTTTACGTGGGTGTGAGAGCATGATATAATCTGCCCTCGCGTTCAGTGAGTCTCGCTGAAAGAATGCCAGTCTAAGTGTAAGAAAATTTTGGTAAGGATAGAAGATCATGAGTGACCTGATGAAAGCCGTAGAAGCAGCCAAAAATGCCAATATTCCCGAATTGCAGCCTGGCGACACCGTCAGTGTACATGTTAAGATCAAGGAAGGCAACCGGGAACGTATCCAGGAGTTTAAGGGTACCATACTGTTCATCCACAACAACGGCAATGATTCCACGTTTACGGTGCGCCGGATCGCTTCGAACGGCATTGGGGTCGAGCGTACTTTTATGATGCGCTCCCCGCGCCTTGATAAAGTGGTAGTTGAGCGACATAACACAGTCCGGCGGGCACGCCTTTATTATCTGCGTGGCCGTACGGGCAAGAGCGCCCGCCTCAAACAGAAATTTTCATAGCTTATAGAGGATTTGAATTTTATCGGGGTGCAGCCTTCAATCGGGTTGCGCCCTTTTTTCTTAGGAGTTACTAAAATGTCCGCACCATTAATTGGTGTTACCAGCGGGAGGGAATCAGAAAATATCACGGTCAGACATATTTCTGTTCCAGAAGCTTACATTCAGGCGATTCTGCGAGCTGGCGGCCTGCCGGTGGTTATCCCGACCGGCTTATCGGAAGGCGATTTCGAAAATCTGCGAAACCATCTGGACGGCTTGCTGATAACCGGGGGAGGCGATATTGATCCGGCTCGTTTTGATGGAAGAACGCATGCGCGTGTTTCTGATGTAGACCGCAAACGTGATGATCTGGAAATCGGCCTGGCTCAATTAGCAGTTCGTTCAAAATGGCCTTTCCTGGCAATATGTCGCGGCATTCAGGTATTAAATGTGGCACTGGGTGGCAGCCTGTACACCGATCTGGCCGACCAGTATCCGAATGCCTTGCGTCATGATTACTATCCGGATTGGCCGCGTGATTACCACGCCCACCAGGTTAGCGTACTACCCGAAAGCCGGCTGGCTCATATTCTGGGTAAGACCTCTTTTCCTACCAACAGTCTACACCACCAGGGATTGAATAAGGTCGCCGCCACACTGTGCCCGGTAGGTTTTGCCCCGGATAACCTGGTGGAAGCGGTTGAGCTGGTTAATGAGGACCATCCTTTTGGATTTGGGGTACAGTGGCATCCGGAATGGCTGCCCGCTGCGCCCGAGATGCGGTCACTTTTCCAGGCATTTATCCAGGCGGCTGCTACAAACCTGAGCACACGCTAATGCACATGGAGTGAATAAGATGGCTTTAAAAAGCGAGCAATCACGGATCGGTGTATTTGATTCTGGTGTGGGAGGCTTATCGGTGCTGCGTGCCATCCGCCAGCAACTCCCTGCCCAACCGGTAATTTTTTTGGCAGATCAGGCACACGTTCCTTACGGTTCACGCGACCTGGAAGAAGTACGTTCCTTCTCAGAAGCCATTACACGTTTTCTGATTGATTGTGGGGCACGCCTGATTGTGGTGGCATGTAATACAGCTTCGGCGGCGGCTTTATACAGCTTACGCAGCACCTTCCCTGAAGTACCATTTGTGGGCATGGAACCGGCCGTTAAACCCGCCGCTGAAAAAACTGCCAGCGGAGTGGTTGGGGTGCTGGCCACACCTGCTACCTTTCAAGGTGCATTATATGCCTCGGTGGTGGATCGCTTTGCACAGGGTGTGAAAATCTTGCAGGATACCTGCCCTGGCCTGGTTTCTGAGATTGAAGCTGGCAATTTACAGGGTTCTTCAACCCGCTCAATTTTGGAAAAAGCTCTCAAACCGATGCTCGCTCAAGGTATTGATACGGTTGTGCTGGCCTGTACTCATTATCCGTTTGTTATCCCGCTGATACAGGAAATTGTTGGGCCGGAAGTGAGGGTCATCGATCCGGCCCCTGCCATAGCTCGTCAGACCGCTCGCCAGTTAGAAGCCCATGCATGGACCACCCATGTTTCTCAGCCTGGCTTTATCAGGATGTTTACCAGTGGACAACCGCAAAAATTCACCGATTTGCTTCCATTTATGCTGGGTGAAAAGTTAGTTGCGCAGCAAGTCTTGTGGGAAAACGGTCGTTTGATTGGCGCTGGTGAATTTTAGTGTCCTTCCCATAAATTTTGGATCGGTTATTTGAATTGAACTGCAAGGCGCGTTTCCGGTGAACGATTGGCTTTCTGGTATACTTAGGATTGTAAAAGCCGGAGGAGGGCTGAGAATCGTATGCCGCGGGTTGAAATTGACCTTAATCCTGTAACTCATATTATTACAGACGCCATCGGTAAACCAGGTGAGCGTACATTTTATATCCAGGCCTGGCAAGACGATCGTGTTGTAAGTATTCTGGTCGAAAAAGTACAGATACAGACCCTGGCAATTGGGATCGAACAATTTTTATCCGAATTAACGACCCGCTATCCTGATCTTCCACAAGCTTCAGAAAAGTTTGATGAAGAAAAAATGCACATCCACCCGCCTGTTGACCCAATTTTCAGGGTTGGTGAGTTAGGATTGGCTTATGATGCCGACCAGGACCTGCTGATTTTGGTCGCACGTGAAGTTCAGGGCGAGGGTATTAATCCAGAAGAAACCGGTGTTGTGCGTTTCTGGTGTACGCGCTCCCAGCTACGAGTGCTGGGTAAATGGGGCCTGGAAATCTCCGGGCGCGGTCGTCCAATCTGCCCGCAGTGCGGTGAGCCTATGGAACCAGAAGGGCATTTTTGCCCAAAGCGGAATGGCCACAAACATTGATCAACGCGCTAGCCTGATAGGTTATAGTTGCGTATCGTTTTGAAGTTATGAGCAATTTACCGGATAAAGAGCAAATCCTGACTGCCTTGCAAAAAGGAGATATCGACCTGCAAGGCCAGTTCTTAAATGGATCGAACTATACCTTTATGGCTCGATTGGCTTACGAGGCGTTGGATGTAGCGATTGTATATAAACCCGTCCGCGGTGAGCAGCCACTGTGGGATTTCCCAAACGGCACGTTGGCCAAACGTGAAGTGGCCGCTTATGGGATGAGTGAAGCACTGGGATGGGAATTGGTGCCGCCTACAGTTTATCGGCGTAAGGGCCCACTGGGTGCGGGTTCTGTACAGCTGTACATTGAACATGACCCCGAATATCACTTTTTTAACTTTGTTGAAAAAGATAAACAGCGTTTACGTCCGGTAGCGCTCTTTGATTTGTTAATCAATAATGCAGATCGCAAAGGCAGTCACATTTTGATTGATGCCAAAGATCACTTATGGGTGATTGACCACGGGCTGTGCTTCCACGAAGAAGATAAACTGCGTACGGTTATCTGGGATTTCGGCGGCCAGGAAATTCCAATGCCCCTTTTAAATTGTTTACAAAAATTGCACGGACAATTGCAAGGCAAAGATGATCTGACTCTTCAATTACAGGCTTTGCTGACACAGAGCGAAGTCAATGCCATGGATAAGCGAATTCGCCGTTTATTGGATAACCGACACTTTCCTCACCCAGGAGGTGGTCACCGGCCTTATCCCTGGCCTCCCATCTGATCGAGTCATCCTTTAACTGAAACTTTTTCGGGTTAGCATATTTCCCTGGAGGATAGCATGTCGCAAGTTTCACTTGCCCTGGTCGGTTTTGGTAATGTAGGCCAAGCCCTGTCCCGATTATTAATCCGGAAACAGGCTACTCTGGCCGCCCAATACGATGTCACATTTAGAGTAGTCGGAATTGCAACCGGACATCACGGCATTTGCATCGATCCTGACGGTATTGATCTGGAAAAATCGCTGGCATTGGTCGGAAGCGGCCAAAGCCTGGCTGCGCTATCCGCTCAGCCAGCTCCGGATTCAGTCACGGATTTTATCCAGGTTGCTCCAGCGGATATTCTTTTCGAAAATTCACCGACCAATCATGAAACCGGTCAGCCCGCTATCGCCTATTTGAGTGCGGCGTTTGAACGCGGCATGCACGCTATTACTGCCAATAAGGGTCCGATTGTACACGGTTATAACCAGCTCACCGAGCTGGCAAAGTCAAAGGGGAAACGATTCTTATTTGAATCGACTGTCATGGATGGCGCCCCCATCTTCTCGATCTTTCGTGCTGCACTACCTGCGGTTGATCTGCGTGGCTTTCATGGCATTCTTAATTCCTGTACAAACATGATCCTGGGCAGGATGGAGAAAGGCGAGAGCCTGGAACAGGCCATTGCCTATGCACAATCCATCGGAATTGCTGAAACCGACCCAAGCGAAGATGTGGATGGTTGGGACGCCTCAATAAAGGTGGCTGCCCTGGTTACAGTTTTGATGGGCATTCCGGTTACTCCCGATCAGGTGGACCGCCAGGGCATTCGCAAAATTACTCGTGAGATGATTGCTGAGGCCGAGCAAGCCGGGGAACGCTGGAAACTGGTTTGCACTGCTTATCGCCAGGGCAATGCCCTGCGCACACGCGTGGCGCCCGAACGAGTCACTCCTGATTCACCGCTGTTCAGCATCAATGGCACCAGCTCTTACGTTGAGTTCGAGACAGACGTGTTGCCCGGATTGGGAATTGTTGAAAACAACCCAAGCCCAGAAACCACCGCTTATGGTTTGCTGGCAGATATGATCAATGTATTGCGAAACTCATGAGCCGGTCAAATCAAACCCCAACTGGCTGTGATGGAGCACATAATTAATGTCTGAATTATCATTCCCGTTAGATTGGAACAGCCGTACGTATGTGATGGGCGTGATCAACCTGACGCCGGACAGCTTTTCCGGCGACGGTCTGGCAACACGACCTGATTGGTTGCAAGCTGTGCTGGAGCAGGCTCGCCGTTTTGTCAGCGCCGGGGTAGACATTCTGGATTTGGGGGGTGAGAGCACGCGCCCAGGCGCCCAGTTGGTCAGTGAAGATGAGGAATTGGAGCGAGTCCAGCCTGCCGTCCAGTTGATTGTCAAAGAGGGATTGGATGTATTGTTGAGCGTGGATAGCTATAAGGCCAAAGTGGCAGAAAAGGCTCTACAGGCCGGCGCCCATTGGATCAATGATGTTTGGGGGTTGCGAGCCGATCCAGAAATGGCTGCTGTGGCAGCACGGCAAGGGGTGCCGGTTATCTTAATGCATAACCGCATGACGCCATCCAATGCTGAATTGCGGGAACGCCTGGGTGGGCACTACGTGGGGGTACATTATCAAAATTTGCTGGAGGACGTAAAAAGAGAGCTTCTGGAAAGTGTGGAAATTGCCCATGCTGCCGGAATATCAGACGACCGGATTATCCTCGATCCGGGTCTGGGCTTTGGTAAGACAGTCGAGCAAAGCCTGGAGCTGATTGATCGCCTGGATGAAATATGCGCCCTGGGCTATCCGGTTTTATTAGGCCCCTCACGGAAATCATTTATTGGATATACTCTCAACCTGCCGCCTGACCAGCGCATTGAAGGCACCGCAGCCGCGGTGGCGGTTGGAATTACACGCGGCGCCAATATCGTGCGGGTTCATGACGTCGAGGCGATTGTACGGGTGGCGCGCATGACAGATGCGATCGTACGACATCATCAGCATAGTTGACCGAATAAACAGGATCATTCAATATTGACTGGAGTGGTGGGAAACGAAAACGAGCTTACGCCTGCACAAAACCTGGATGCCTCGCTCGATGTGAGTGCCGCTAATCCTGCCAGGAGCGCACGATCACCGGATTTTTCAAATGTCTTGCTGGCCTGGTTGGAACGTGCCTCGGATTGGCTTGTGGCTGGTCTGGTGCTGGTCTTCCTGGTGTGTGGGATTGCAACTCTGCCGCAATACGGGTTGACCTGGGACGAGGGTCTGGGCAATTTGTTCTTTGGCGAGCGTTATTTTTATTATCTGACCACCTTTACCTATAAATTCCTGGACTTTAAAGCCAACCTGGCTGCCACTCAAAAACTTCCGCTGGATTTGTTTGCTTCTCCTTATCACGATCAACCTTATCTCTACCCCCCGCTGGCAGACACACTTTCGGCAGCCAGTATGCATCTATTTTCCTATAGTCTGCATTGGATGGACCCGGTGGATGCTTTTCACCTGGTGAAAGTAGTCCTGGCAGGGCTGTTCTTATGGTTCTTTTATCGCTTCGCAGCCAGATATTTAAGCAAACTGGCGGCATTTTTTGCGACGTTGTTTCTGGCGGTCTTTCCCCGCTTTTGGGGCGATATGCACTTCAATCCCAAAGATGTACCGGAGATGATCTTTTTTGGATTGTGTATCATGGCATATGTGGCCTGGTATGAGCAGCCGCATTGGGCCAAAGCGCTGGGTGTTGGCTTGCTGGCTGGATCTGCTCTGGCAATAAAGGTAAATGCCGTTTTTATCCCGATCATCCTTTTGTTGGGTGTCTGGCCCTGGGATTTGAGCAACCCCAAAACCTGGCTGGCTTTGGGCCAGGACCTGCTCAGACGCCTTCCCCATTATGTGCTGATGGCATTGAGCTGTGCCGGCCTGTATTACCTGTCCTGGCCTTATATCTATGGCAACCCACTGCTGGCGAAAACCTATTTTAGCTATATGGCAACCCAGGAGGGCCGGGTAGGTTGGCCTGGCTGGAGCTGGCAGCCATTGACCCAGGTTCTTACTACCATGCCTGAGGTGTTGCTGGTATTGTTTTTGATCGGTCTGGTGCTGGCCTGCCGCCAACTATTCAAAGAAAAATCGATGATCTGGCGGCTGTTACTGGTCTGGTGCCTGCTGCCGATTTTCAGGATCTCGTTGCCGGGTATGATTAATTTCGATGGGATCCGTCACTTCCTGGAATTCTTGCCGGCGGCCATGTTGCTGGCAGGTTATGGGGCGGCTGCAATGGTGCAGTGGATTGCACGGGCCCGGCCGCGCTGGCAACTGGCGCTCAGCCTTGCTATTGTGCTTTTCGTGGGCATCAATACCGCCAATATCCTGGCGCGCTATTATCCATACGAATACACCTATTACAATAGTCTCATAGGTGGGCTGCCGGGCGCCCGGCAGATCTTCGGTGCGTCTGAGGCAACGGATTACTGGGCTTCCAGCTACCGCCAGGGTTTAGCCTGGATCGATCAAAATGTCCCAGCCGGTTCCAGCTTGCAGGCGCCCGTCGCGAACTGGTTGGTTCAAATCACCCGGCGGGTCTGGCTGCGCCCGGACATCCAGGTAGTGCCAGCCGACCAACAGGAGCGCGCCTATAAGTCCAACCATCCGGTCTACGTCATGTTTATCGACCGTCCCGGGTTTTATAATAATTTAGCCCAATACTGCACCCAAAAACTGAAGCCCGTTCACGAAATCGACGTCGACGGGGCGCCGGTGCTGTGGATCTTTTTGCTTCCCACTGGTTCCTGACCCTTGGAGAACGGTAGTCAAGCATGCTTTTTTCTGTACTGATCTGGATTTATACGTTAATTTTCATTTTTCTGTACGGCTGGCTGGCCGCCAGATGGCTGTCGCGCTTATTTGGATGCGTAGACATGCAAAGTCTTTCTTTTCCAATAATCTGGGCGGCTGGCCTGGCGCTGGCGACCAGTCTGGCATCCGTTTTATCGCTTTTTATGAAAATTGGTCTGGCTGCACATGGCATCCTGCTGGCAGGGGCGATATTGAGCCTGGTAATTAATTTCCGCCAAATCCGTTCCTGGATGGCATCTGCCTGGCTAAAGATAAAAGCGATTACACCGCTGGTTTGGGTGCTGGCGCTGCTGGCTTTCTTGACCCTCCTGGAAATATCCACTCTGAAACCGGCCAACCCGGATACCGAAATCTACCATGCACAGGCTATCCATTGGATCGAAAGTTATCCGGCCGTTCCGGGCCTGGGAAATCTGCATACCCGCCTGGCTTTTGACTCGGCCTGGTTGGTCGCAAATGCCGTATTTAGTTTCTCGTTTTTAAAGCTGCGCTCCTTTCATCTGCTGGGCAGTGTGTTTTTGCTGGTTTGTGGGATCTATTTTATTGGCGGGCTCAGCCAGCTTATCCGCCGAGAGATTAAACCGTCCATAATCTTAAAAGTGCTGCTCTTGCCGGTCATCTTTCTCATCTTCGGCAGCGAGGCCTCCTCGCCGGGCACGGATTTGCCGGCAGCGCTGCTGATCTGGATTATTCTTTTAGGTTGGGTGGAGCTGATTGAAAAAGGGGAGGAAAACGCCGGGCTGCCAGCTATTCTTTTACTGCTTCTGTCAGTCTTTACGATAACGATCAAGTTGTATGGCGCGCCGCTTTTGCTGGCAGTAATTATTCCCTTTATCCACCCAGGCAGAACTAATGCGGTCTTAAGCCTGGAAAGTGATCCATCTCAACAGATTCCACACACAAATAACCCCTTCAAAACCAGATCAGGGTTTTGGTTCAAATTTGCCTTGCTTACAGCCTTGATTCTATTGCCCTGGCTGGCGCGCAATGTAATCCTGTCCGGCTATTTGGTATATCCCGTTCCTGCCGTTGATATTTTTCAATTTGATTGGAAAATCCCATACGATCGTGCCGTTAGCGAGCAGCAGGCCATCCAGGCCTGGGCCAGGGTGCCCACCTTGCCATTGAATGTGGTCAGATCCATGTCGCTACACACCTGGCTACGTCTCTGGCTCAGCCGCCAGACCTTCAACCGGCGCATTATTCTATTTGTGGTACTGCTGGCGCCAGCGGTTTATCTTATCCTCGGTCTGTTTTTCCGAAAGAGACTGGCCCGTCCGATCCACATTTTTTTACCCTATTTAGCGGTGGTGTTGGTAGCCTATGCCGGAGTGATTTTCTGGTTTATCGCCGCTCCGGACATCCGTTTTGGATATGGTTACCTGATTATGACGCTGCTTTTAGTTCTGCTACCGCCCTTGTATTATGCCTTGCGCTGGGCGACCCTCAAATTTAAAAAAACCTCGCTGTTATTACTGCTGATTTTGATTTTGTACCAGAGCAGTGTATTGGTACTCTCGCTTGATACAAAAACCCTCACCAGCCGGTTGGTATTGCCGGCAGATTATGTCAACCTTCCCACCCATCCTTGCAATTTCCGCAACTTCGAAATCTCGTGTGCTGACCAGTTCTCGGTGTGCGGATATAGCCCTTTTCCATGCGCTCCCAACCCTGATCCGGCGGTGGCCATGCGTGGTAAGCATTTTCAGGATGGCTTTTATTACGAAGGTACGCCTAAATAACCTTTCCTGGCAATGCTGGCTAGACCGAAAATGGGCTTGGCCCAACGCCGATCAGGTAGCCAAAGCGCTCTTTCAATTCTCTCCCGCTCAGTTTGGTATGCACGGCCAGCCTTTCAAACAGCAGCGCATCATTGGCGTATTCCGGCTTAAGACGCGTCATAGCCTGGTACGCTGATTGGTAGCGGAATGAGCTGGTATCAACCATCCGTACTTCCGTCCGGCCTGTCTCCGGGTTGATCATTTCATAGTATGGTATGGGCACAATCTGGTTATGCTGCAAGGTGATAATGGCATTCGTGCCGCCTTTTGACAGGAATTCAATTGCCGCACTGCCCAGAATACGTGTGTATTCAATATCAAATGCGGTCGGCGGGGCGCAGCGCAGCTCATAACCCAGCACGTGTTTTATGAAGCGGGTTTGGACGCCTAATTGAAGTAATTCTTTGTCCAGTTCCTTTTTCAGGATATCCAGAAAGTTGACCTCTGCCAGCCGGATGTGGCCATGTTCGTCCCTTTCAACGTTATCTAAAGTGTTAAGATCTTCATGGGAAAGGTGCTCCAGAATCCCCTCAGCCAGCAGAGCTACTCCGTAGGGTTTATTTTCTTGCAGCCGTAGCAGGACGGTAGTGGCCAGAATATCGACTACTTCTTTCAGACGAATATCTCTGCCTCGCCATTCTTCAGGGATTAACGTAATGGTTGCCACGGCGCTATTGCCAATACCCAGGGCCAGATGACCGGATTGGCGTCCCATCGTCATCACCAGAAACCAATGCTGGTTGGTGATGGCATCTCGTTTCAAGTTCATTACCAGGCGAGCACCCATTTCACGAGCGGTTTCAAATCCAAAAGTCGGGATATCTTCAGGCAGAGGCAGGTCGTTGTCGATTGTTTTGGGTACATGCACCGAGCGTAAGGCAATCCCCATGTTTTCCTGGGCAAAACGAGCCACTCGCGAGGCTGAATATGCCGTATCGTCGCCTCCAATAGAGACCATAGCAGAAATTCCGGCGTTCTGTAATGCGGATACGCATTTGCGCAAGTCCTCATCGGATTTGGTGGGATTGGCCCGCGCAGTCCGTAATATAGAGCCGCCCTCGTTATGGATGTAGCTTACGTTTTCAGGCGTCAGCGTCAGACCAACGATCTTACCTTCCATGAGGTGCTTGAATCCATCATAGATGCCGATGACTTCCAAATTATTTTTTGCGGCCTCGTTGGTTACGGAGTGGATGACTCCATTAATACCTGGGGCAGGTCCCCCACCGACCAGAATTCCAATTCGATAGATTGGCGGATTGATGGCCATAGATCACCCTCAAAATATGACTTATTTGAGAATGATTGTACACAGATTTGTTGCTATTCACAATACTTACATGGTCTCATCCGGAACACAAAACGCAATCGCCTGGCCTTTATCATCATCCATAATCAGATCGAGGTGGCAGCCTGCTGCGTAGTCGTTTACGTCGATCAGGCGCAAGCACTCACTGATCGCAGTGCTTGTCTCGATATATTGGCCGATCCGGTTGGGGATCTCATAGAAAAACTGCCGGTTGAACGAAGCCCCTTTGTCTTCCAGGTTAATAGCCACTGGATAGATGTTTGCTTCCATCAAATCCTGGAAGAAATGGGTTCCCAGTGATGGGTCTGGAGCGGGCCCGATTCCTTTTCCCGAAAGTTCTACCAATGCGGCAGAATTATTGATATCGCTGTAGCCTACAAAAACACCCAGGTCAGGGTTAATCGTTCCCCAACGGCCTGGACCGACACAAATGAACGACTTTTGGTCCAGTTTTTTATTCAAATGAGCGATCACCCGGCTGAGCTCATTCCGCACTGCCTGGGTTGGCAGTTGGAAATAACCTTCCGGTGTTACAAAGAGCACTTTACGGATATTTTTTACCGTACCCTGCGGAACCATAAAGCAAGTCGTAAAAATGATCTGTTCTGGTTCTAGATTCTTGGGCAGAACAGCCGTGAGACTGCCGCGCAGGACACTCTGTGGGCGGCATTGCAAAAGTGAAATCTGAACGCCCGGTTTTGTTTTATCCGTTTCCACCACCCGTAAAGTAAACTCAAAATCTACCGGGACATGATAATGTTCTTCTAAGGTTTTAAGGATTTTGGTCATAAGCCCGGCGAAAGGTGTCCGCCGCAGCAAATCTTCGTATGTAATGGCCAGTTTATTAATATCGTCCGTCATAATTCGCCCGCGCGGTGTGGATAGATATCCATCTTCGTCGATCTGCACGAAATAACGCAAACCAGGGTAATCTGGACGCATGACTTGTGAAACCGGCAGGGTCTTGAACTTGTTTTCCTGCAAGTCAATCAGGTCGATATATTGTTGGGAATAATACCGGATGGCTTCAGGGGTATCATCCGGGTGCAGTGTGGGATGGCTTAGCGCCACCAGTCGCGGATAATCATTCCCCACACGCTCAACAGCCCGGGTTCCCAGACCCCATACCAGACGGACGAAGCCATCTTCTTTGCGAATCTGGGGTGACCACCGGTACAAATTATGGCTAAATGCCACGCCGGCGCCTTGCGGGAAGAAATACCGGCCATATTGCTCACCCTGTACCGTTTGGATCAGCACCGCCATGCGCTCGTCATAATCCTGCAGTCCATTAGCACGACGGTAAAGCAGAGCTTCGGGTTTAAGTGTGCTGGAGTAAATCCTGGCGATTGCCCGGGTCAGAGCTTGCAGGTTTTGTTGGGGGCTGCCCTGGTTTGGTAGAAAAACACTTTCGTATTTTCCGGCAAAAGATGTGCCGAAATTATCTTCCAACAAACTGGAAGATCGGACGATAATCGGTTTATGCTCGATCTGTTCTAACAATTCGCCCAGCGAGCAGAGTATCTCCGGAGGGAATTCTCCGGCAATAAATTCCTCTCGAATTTGGGGATACTCGCTGCGGATTTGATCCTCAGTCTTGTATTTCTGGTTATTCCAATGCATCAAGCCGTTCATTGCCATAAACAAATAAAGCAGGTCGGACCCAAGAAAGAATGATTCCGGCGTCTGAATGCAATTGCGTAATGGCTCTTCCAGTACCTCATTAAGAATACGGGCAGCCAGGATCATGCCTGCCGCCTTTCCCCCGATCCGACCATTGCCTATTTTTCGGCGAAAAATTCCACTCAGATCGTCGATTGTAAACCATTCTTTAGCGATATTGATGTAGGTCAGTTGGTCGCTGATCAACCGCCGGATCAGCGCGACTTTGATTTCCCTGATACGGTGTTCATAGGGTCGACGATCTGCCTCGGAAAGTTTTTCGATGGCAGCCGCCTGTTCAAGCAGTGTATTTTCCGGAGAGAATTCCGGTTCGAAGGAAGCCAGTAAAACCTGCATTCTACGCGCTTCCTCATCCAAAGATCCCACCGCAACCCGGCTTTGAGCTTCTTCTCGCTGCCAGATCTGACTGGTGCGTACGAACATATGATTGACCAGCATGCCAAATCCGCGATTTTCTTGCACATCGCGGTCTTCGATCATCTGGATATCCAGGGTGTAGCAGGAGGGGGAAGCGCTGGCGCAATGAATGCGCTTACGACTTTCCGAGATGGCGCTTTCCAGCGTGGTGCCCAGTGCGGATAAAGCCGCGCTTTTGCGCCCAACCCAGGCTACCAGGTTGATGCCTACCTGTGAAGAAGAGAGGGTTGGGTTCTCTGGTTTTGACCGTAAGAAAGAATATTCAGGCCCATACTGATAAACAGCTTTTACAGTTTTGTCAACCTTACCGAGATAGTCGCCCACCTGGCGAACCAGGCATTCGGATACTGTCGCACAAATGTCGCAGCGGCCTACTTTGAGGGCTTGCAGTACCAGTTTCGGGTCACCCTGAAATTTTAAATCGGCACAGTTTTGTATAGCCTTATCCAATAATTGATCGGCCAAAACTTGGTCATCTAGCGTGCCTGGCATCATTGTCCTCCTTAGCACCCACCCGGCTGATTGATCCAACCGGGTGGGCTTTTCCAATTAACAGGTCAGTTTCACATTAGAGATCAGAGGCTTGGGCAGTGCGCTCCGCTAAAGGAGCTTTTCAAACTCAACTTATATTCCGATTAGACGATCCCGTAAGCCAGCATGGCATTGGCAACTTTGAGGAAACCGGCGATGTTGGCGCCCGCCAGGTAATCGCCCTTGTGACCGTAAGCAGCCGCGGCTTCCAGACAGGAACTGTGGATGCTGCGCATAATTCCGTGCAGTCTCTCATCCACTTCTTCCCGTGTCCAGGACAGACGCATGCTGTTCTGAACCATTTCCAACCCAGAGGTGGCAACACCGCCGGCATTGGCAGCCTTGGCCGGGCCAAACAGGACGTTATTATCCTGGTAAACCTGGATGGCTCCGGGAGTAGAGGGCATATTGGCGCCTTCTGAAACCAGGAAGCAGCCGTTCTTGACCATAGCCATTGCATGTTCTTCATCAATTTCGTTCTGGCAGGCCGATGGGAAGGCCAGATCCAATTTTAAGCCTTGCTCTTTGACTACTTCCCAGACACTCTTGCCTGGATAGTAAGTTGCATGGAATTGGCTGGCATATTCGCTGATGCGGCCGCGCCGTACATTCTTTAGATCCATGATGAAGGCTAATTTTTCAGCATCGATGCAATTTTCGTCAACGATGGTGCCGTCCGAGTCGGATAGTGTGATGGCTTTGGCACCCAACTGGTTTAACTTCTCGACGGTGTATTGTGCAACGTTACCTGCACCGCTCACTACAGCAACTTTACCCACCATATCTTTACCGCGGGTTTTGATCATTTCATCAGCGAAGTAGACCGAGCCATAGCCTGTGGCTTCTGGTCGTATTAAACTGCCGCCATACTCGAGACCTTTGCCGGTCAGGACGCCGGTATGTTCGTTGACGATCTTCTTGTAGTAGCCGTACATGTAACCGATTTCTCGACCACCCACACCGATATCGCCGGCTGGTACATCGGTATCTGGACCGATATGGCGGTATAACTCGCGCATAAAGGCCTGGCAGAAGCGCATGACTTCGGCATCCGATTTACCTTTTGGATCGAAGTCTGATCCACCCTTGCCGCCGCCCATGGGCAGTGTAGTCAAGGAATTCTTGAAGATCTGTTCAAACCCCAGGAATTTAATGATCCCCAAATTTACAGAGGGGTGGAAGCGCAAGCCGCCCTTATAGGGACCAATGGCATTATTGAACTGCACACGGAAACCGCGGTTTACCTGTACTTCGCCCTTATCATCAACCCACGGGATGCGGAACATGATTGTCCGGTCGGGAATTACAATGCGATCATAGATTTTTGCTTTTACAAACTCGGGGTGGCGTGCAACCGTTGGCTCCAGGGTCCCAAGGACTTCCTTGACGGCCTGATGGAATTCTGGCTGGCAGGGATCTTTCTCCTCTACCCTCGCGATAACATCCTGGATGAGTGACATTTGTTTGATCTCCTTTTCTGATTGTAATAAAAGAATTGAAAGGATAGACTTACTACCAGTGAGACATAATCCAGCAGCCGACAGGCGCTGAATTGGCTCACCTACCATTATCAAATTTATTTGTTGAGATTATGGGAAAATTACCGGGCTGTACGTGAAGATTACGTTAAAAAACACGCTTAATTCGAATTCTCAAAACAGACCAGGCTGTATCCTACCCCAGGACAGCGCAGGATAATCTTTGGATTGGATGGATCCGTTTCGATCTTTTGCCGCAGGGAATGAATATAGGCTCTTAAATAATCAACGTCATTGGTATACTCGCTGCCCCAAACCGTGCTGAGCAACTGCTCGTGCAGCAGCACCTGGTTGCGATGTATGGCTAGCTCATGCAGCAAATTGTACTCTGTCGATGTCAGGTGGATTTCTCTTTCAGCCACCGTTACCCGTCTACGCGCCAGGTCAATGCGAACGTCCCCACAAATGATCTCGTGATCATCAGGAGTTTTATCGGAGCCTTTCTGTGACCGTTTCAGCACTGCTTTGACCCGCGCCAGCAGTTCTTTCGAACTGAAGGGTTTGGTGATGTAATCATCCGCACCGACGTCGAAACCGTGCAACATGTCGTTTTCGCGAGCCTTCCCGGTCAACATGACGATTGGCACATCGCTAAACTCGTGTATTCTTTGAGCCACTTCATATCCATCCATACCGCCAGGCAGTAAAATATCCAGAATCACCAGATCGGGTTGCTCCATCGCAACCAGTTCGAGGGCGTTTTTGCCATTATAGGCGGCACTT
>DATFYI010000022.1:0-13821 GCA_035315125.1 Anaerolineaceae bacterium
CACGGATCGAAAACCCGCGTAACTTCTTTGAGGCTCGCCTTTGAGATTATTGACTCAATCCGCCGTCGCGGCATTGTATGCAGCAACGGGAGGATGATCCAGCGGTCGAGGGGGTTGGCATACTTCTCAATTGTCGAAAGATTTTCAATCGCCACAAGGGGTAATTCATCAGGATGCACATAAATTGGACAATTCCACATACGTGCTAGCTCAAGGGCTGACCCGGCGTGATCGGGGTGGTCGTGTGTAAGCAGGATCATAGCTGGACGCGTATTCATTCCGAACAAGGACTCCGCGGTCTTCCGAATCAACCATCCGTAATTCGCCGATGCGGCATCAATCAAGACCCATGTTGATCCGGACTGCACGAAGTAAACGTTGGACCGACTGATTCCCTTGCCTGTCTCCATATAATACACGCCGAGTGCAATCTCACGGCACAAGCCGTTGTCGGCTTTGCTATGTTCTCGTTTTATATCGCACTCTCCGGCTCGGTCAGGGTATTTAATTTCAGCATTAGTAACCTGATTTATCGGTTTTCATTCATACTTGCTTTTTTTGACGAGCAGCTAATGTCACAGTCATCCATCCGGCTTTAATGGTTATCACGCTCTTCGAGGGAAAATACTTTCTCAATGTATCATCAACTCAATCGACATTCCGGTTGGGGAGTACCTCTGCGAGTCAATACAATCTGCCATAATTGTTGCGCTCTGGCCCGAAAGGCGCCTGCGCTATTTAGAAGATAATAACTCCACATCCGGCGAAAACGTTCGCCATATCTATCTTTCAGGGCAGGCCAGGCTTGTTCAAATTTGGCGTTCCAGGCCATCAGAGTTTTGTCATAATGGGGGCCGAAGTTGTGCCAATCTTCCATTACAAAATTTGGCTCGAACGCTTTACCAAGCTGGGTAATGGATGGCAGCATTCCGTTGGGAAAGATATATTTATGCGTCCAGGGTTCACCCGCCGTCAGTGTCTGATTGCTGCCAATTACGTGAATTAAGGCAATACCGTTCTCGTTCAAGCAGCGATCCACTACTCGCATATAAGTAGAGTAATTCTTATAACCGACGTGTTCCAACATGCCAATTGAGATGATGGCATCGAACTTTCCTTCCACATCGCGGTAATCTTGAAAACGTAGGTCAACCGGTAAACCCCGGCAGAATTCTTGAGCAAAGGCCAGTTGTTCTCTGGATATAGTAACGCCTACCACATGTGCGTTGTACTTCTTGGCGGCGAATTTCGCAAAACCGCCCCATCCGCAGCCAAATTCAAGCACGCTCATACCTGGTTTTAAGCCGATTTTCTGGCAGACCAGATCGAGTTTGGCCTCCTGGGCCTCATCCAGCGTGGTGGCGTTTTTCCAGTAACCGCAGGTATAGTTCAACAATTTGTCCAGAAATGCGCAATACAAATCATTTCCCAGATCATAAACATCTTTACCAACCTGAAGCGCCCTGGAGCGGGTCTGCATATTAAATAGGCGGGATGTAAGCACCTGGAGGGCAAATTTCCAATTCCCTTTGACCTTTGTCTCAAGGTTCGCTTTCAATACGCGATATATAAATTGGTCGATTGCATCGCAATCCCACCAGCCGTCCATATAGGTTTCGCCCAGCCCTAAAGAGGATTCCCGTAATACCCGGTTATATAAACTTGAGTCGTGTACCTGAATATCCCAGGGATTTTGGCCATTTACTTCGATACCTGCCTGTGAGAGAAGATCCCTGATGATAATTTCAGATTGTTGTGTTGCCATTTTTCCCGCCTCCCATAAGAAATGAATTGTATATGTACAAACACTCAAAATGGGTTCCAGATGCTGGACTTATCCCTCCTTTTCACCCGTAGCGTGGGAACCAGGGAAGAGAGTGTGTCAGGCCTGCACCACAGCCTCTTCAAGCTTCCTATTCTGTAGGCGAGTCGCTTGTTTTCGGCTGAAATAAATTCCGCACCAGAAGAAAATGCTCATCAGATTTCCAAAATGCCAGGCAGTTGGCCCTAACCAATTGGCTAATAAAGGTGTCCAGGCGATCAGCCAGGTGGCAATCATCCAGGGTCGTTTCATACGCGCCAGGGCTGGGGTTAGTAAAATAAAATGATAGGGAAATAAATGCGGTGTGGCCAGACTCCCAGCCGCCATCAGTAAATCTTCATCTCCTCTGGAGAACCACATTAAAGGCAACGCCAGTAGAATTCCCCATGGAAAAATGGAAATATCTTGGATCCACTCGACTTTCCAGGCTGGTGTGAGAACCTTTAAAAAATTTAATGGCCACAATCCCCAGATCAGCAGCGAGATAATTCCCCAAATAATGCCTGCAATAATCGAATTTTTCTTGGCCAACAGTGCAAAGGCAGCGATTTGTGGTTTCATCAGGGCTAAAGGTGCGCCGATTGGGAGGAGGATCAAACCAACTAACACTACGCCATCCAAGTTGCCCATAAAAATAACCCACATTGTGGGCAGCGAAAAGATTGCCAGCAAGGCAGGCAGAACTGACGTGCTGTATTTGCGTGTTCGGTAGATGATTGCAAGTCCCGTAATGCCAATTAAAATTGGCCAGTTGACAAAATGAACGACATCTAATGTCCAGGGCGTCCAGATTGGGTAGAGTACGCCTTGACTAAAATATGCTTTCCAATCGAACCCCTGCGGAATAAAAAATCCCAAAATATAGAAAAAAACAAAGATAGCAGCAAGCAACCATAAATTTTTGATAAATTTATTCCTGAATTCATCATTCTTAAAAAGATCAAATTTATTTTTCAATCCATCTTTTATGTTGATAAAATAAGCTTCCATACTAAAAGTTTATCACTTCCACAAATTTTGATGATATGACAGCGAAATTACACATTTGTAAGCATGGGCCAAGTGGCTTTTTCCCCATGCTATATCAAGCTTTTGACCTCGTGAAATTCCTAATTTTTGGGTATCCAGACTTCCACATTCCAAACTTGCCCGGTTTGTGGCATACCTAGAGAGATCGTCTCTTGATATTGATATTTTTGTTGGATGGCGGCCCAGGGGACTAGGTGAGAATTATCTATTGTGACGATAATTTTTTCAAACCGCTTTGCATTAATTTCGCTGATGATTTGGTTTTGATAGTCAATTCCTCTCTGTTTCACTGTATTGTATGCTGGTGCCAGAATTGTCTTTGGATAAGGCCTGGTCTGGTAAAAAAGGTCGCTCTGGCCCGAATCGATAATTGGCTTATCCATCTGGATCAGAAGCGGGGCAATTGCCGGTGAATTTAATATTTTGTTCGAAGAACTGATGATTTCTTCTAGACGGCTCCACCCTATTTGAAAAGATTCCGGGTTATTTGGATTTAGAACCCATTGAGAGATTATAAATAAATTGGTGATCACCAATGGTATGGCAAGTATAGAAATGCTGCGTTTAAGATTAAGATGTTTAAACCCGGCAATGATCAAAAAAGGCGTCATGATTTCAAATAAGTAAACAATATAATTATTTAGATTTTGCCCAAGCACCAATATGATTGCCAGAGTAGAGATTGCGAATGAAAACCAGGCCAGATCAATGCGAAAACTAAAGAACGGTCTGTTCCAATGGAAGATGTCTAAATGCTTGCCAGGAGTTCGTAAAGCCTTAATGAAAATTTGAAAAGGTACTAATACCTGTCTTGATTGATTATAGAAAGCGATAAGTAGAATAATGATCCAAATGGGCAAGTATACAATGATAAAGTACAGGAGTTGCATGAGCACGAACTGGATATTATTTCCAGTATTGTTTAAGTTAATCAGAATAGTGTCGAGAAAATAGCATTCACATATTAAGTTCACAAATCCTGCCGTAATCAAGAAAAGGGGCAACGATCCTAGAAAATAAAAAAGCCCCTTTTTCTTTGAAATAAAAAAGAACAGGTAGCTAAAAATTATCCCGAATGACAGAAAAAAATATGGCTTGGTATAAAATGCCAGCATACTCAAGATAGAACTGGCAATTAAGCTTTTCGAGTTAAATTTGTATTTCTCTGGCAAAAAAATAGCACTGAGAAACAACAAGACACCCAGGGCATCGGGACGGGTGATCGGTATTAAGTTAAATAACAGGCTGCCAAATACAATGAAACCACCCGAAATGGCAAATTCCGGCGCTGTGCCCTTTAGAAGCAGCCATTGAGTGATGATTATCCCTGTCAACACAAGACAAACGATCGAAATAGTCCGGTGAACTGCCAGGGTATTGCCAAAGATTGCAGCAAATGGCAATACTACAAAATTGTAGACAATGCCATACACGTTCATTCCAAGCGGTTGATTTATCAGGCTGTAGGGGTTTATTCCGTGAAGAAGGTAATTGGTAGATAATAAAATAGCGCCCTCACGAAATTCCACCGGAACCGGCGTTGTTATGATCGTTATGGCGTAATTAAAAAACCAGATGGCGAAAAAGGATAACCCGAGGATGAATACCAGTCGGAAAATTTTTTGAATGGCCTGATTCTCCAGGAATGACTTAAGAGCTAAACGATAGTTCATAATTGAGCGATTTTGGAAAGTGGCCATTATTTCTTATTTTCCAATTATTGTTCGGTTCCATCTTTTAGGTGAGGGCCAGACAATTTGCTGTCATTCCTCATTCATCCTTGGCCGGTATTGTAGCGCTTCAGCCAAATGAGTGGGCTGGATGATCTCACTACCAGCCAGGTCGGCGATCGTGCGGGCCAGTTTGAGCACCCGGTGATAAGCGCGCGCCGATAGTTGGAGTTGGTTCATGGCGGTCTTCATCAAGCTGCGGCCGGTATCATCCAGGGCGCAAAACTTGCGAACTTCGGCCGGGCGCATATCGGCGTTGCAAGTGACCGTCATCGTTAGAGCAGTGCTATGTTGAGCTGGTTCTTTCCCGTTACTAAACCGTTCGCGCTGCTTCTGGCGAGCAATTTCGACACGTGCCTGGACGATATGAGAGCTTTCCCCCAGGCGGTTATCAGACAGTTTTTCGTATTCGACGCGCGGCACATGGATATGAATATCGATCCTGTCGAGCAGCGGGCCGGAAATGCGTTTCTGGTATTTGGTTACAATGGCCGGGGAACAGGTGCAGGGTTTGAGCGGATCGCCGTAATAGCCGCACGGGCAGGGGTTCATGGCGGCGATCAATTGAAAATTAGCCGGGAAGGTTAATGAACCCTGGGCACGGCTGATCGTGACGATTTTGTCCTCAATCGGCTGGCGCATAACTTCCAGAACGCGTGGGCCAAATTCGGGCAGTTCATCCAGAAAGAGTACGCCACGGTGCGCCAGTGAAACCTCGCCGGGGTGGGGCCAGTTGCCGCCGCCGACCAACCCGGCATGGCTGATGGTGTGGTGCGGGGCCCGGAAAGGTCGGCTGCGCACCAGCGGCACATCGGGTGGTAATTGGTCGGCCACCGAATAAATGCGCGTTACATCCAGCGCTTCTTCAATGGACATGCGCGGCAGAATGGCTGGCAGGGCACGCGCCAGCAGTGTTTTTCCGGATCCGGGCGGCCCCACCATCAAGACATTATGCCCACCTGCCGCGGCAACTTCCAGAGCGCGCTTGACGTGCTCCTGGCCTTTAATATCGTGAAAATCCGTCTGGACGATAACGTCCAATTCTTCGGCCTGAACCGGCGGAGCTGGATCAATTGGTTGCGCACCGGATAGGTGTGAGGCCAGACCGGTCAGTGAAGAAACCGGGATCACTTCCAGGTCTGGGATGAGAGCGGCTTCGGCCGCGTCGGTTTCCGGGACGAAGATGCACTTGAAACCCTCCTGACGGGCAACCGCCGCCATGGGCAGTACGCCACGCACGTGACGGACGCTGCCATCCAGGGATAGTTCGCCAACCACCATACAACCGTCAAGAGCTTCGGGCAATATTTGATCAGAAGCGACCAGCACTCCCAGAGCGATAGGCAAATCGTAAGCCGGACCTTCTTTTCGCACCGAGGCGGGTGCCAGGTTCACTGTGACGCGTTTGCGGGGGAAGAACAGGCCGGCATTTTTTACGGCAGATTGGACACGCTCGCGGCTTTCCTGGACAGCCGTATCCGGCAAACCAACAATAACCATTGATGGCAGACCCTGGCCGGTATCGACTTCTACCTCGACAATTACTCCCTCCAGGCCGATGACTGCACAGGAATAGACACGGGCCAGCATCAGATAAGTGTAGATTCGGCCGGTCTAAAAGTCAAATGAAATGATGGGGATAAGATAAAAAGAATAATGGCAGGATTGGATATGAAGGCGACCCGCAGCCTGATCCTGCGGCAAACAGTGTGGTCCGAACAGAAAATCTCACCGGAATCTCATTTATATTATGATAATTAATATTATAATTATCATAATAGAGATAGAATCGGCCATATATTTCATGTGTGCCAGCTTTGATTCTTTTCGATAAGTAGTTCTTTAAAAACCTTATTTTGCTACCGGGAAGTCCATCCCTGCCTGGCAGATCTATTAAAGTGATTTCGATCTGCTGCTCTTGCCTTGCACGGATGATCAATGGCAGGCTTTCACCTGCTATCATCAGATTTGGTTAGAAAATGGAGATATTTCAATGGCAACCTCAGATCGAACAGAAACAAAATCTACCGGCGGCCCCAATTTTAGCATTGTGGGCCAGGTCAAGCTCGAGAGCCAGGAATCGCTCCCGGGCGATATCAGCCTTTCGGCTTATGCCTTCGATGGCCGTGGCGCCTTGCTGGGCAGCTCCGGACTGGATGCAAAAGGTGGGTTTACCATCCACCTCCACGCTAAAGAACCCCCCGCTTTGGAGCTGGTGATCGGCCCAACCGATGACCCTAAAACCGTACGCTTATCATCTTCTTTCAGCCAATCTTTCTCACCCAAAGATTGGGTCAAACAGGAAAACCGATTTGTATTACGGCCTGATTTCTTCATCCCAATCATCATCTGGTGGCCTTGGCGGCCTATCCGGGTATGTGTTACCGGGCATGTGCGCAAGATTAATAATTCCGGTGATGGTTCGGAGATTTGCCCGGTGCCCTTTGTCAAGGTTGAGGTATTCGATGTCGATCGCGAAGGCTGCTTCTGGCCTCCCATCCTAAACTGGTGGGACAAACTCCTCGACCAGCGTGTGGTGCGCGTCCCTGACTTACTGGCAGCACAACCGATTCCTCTCCCTGGACCTGGCCCGGTGGAACGGTTCAATCCCGCTTCTGTGTTGGAGCGCGTGGCGCTTAACCCCCAGCCTTTGCCCCCCAAAGAACTTGAGCTAACACGTGCCTCTCTGAGTTCGCAATTTCTAAGCCCCAGCGTGCTGTCCAGTGAAACTTCCAGGGTTGGTGAGGTGGCGTCTCTGCCGGTTGATGTTGCTTCCCGTTTGGATCAATTAACCCTGACCTCAAAAGTGGCTCCTTGGCTGATCTTCCCGCGCTGCTTCTATAGCAAGCAGTTAGTCTGCGAGACAACTACGGACTGCGATGGCTTCTTCCGCTGCTGTTTCACCTGGTATCCATGGCACATTCGTCACGGACGCTTGCGCTTTGATCCTCGGCCGGATATCATCGTGCGTCTCACTCAGGTGATCAACGGGATCGAAACGGTCATTTATATGGATCCCTACACCAGCACACGCTGGAATGTCACCAATGCCAACATTGACCTGTGGTTGGACAACGAGGAAGTAGAATGTGGCAGCGGTTGCCAGCCTCAGCCGGTTGGCACGAGCACTTTCTTTACCTTGATCGGCCTGGATGAGGTCTATAAGATTGATCAGTTAACCGGTCTGTTTTCCAACGTGCCTTACGGCGGAGGATTGAGCAATGTGGCGTACGGTGATTGGCTGTTGGTGTGCGGTCTGTTCGGTAGCGCCTTGAGCACCGGTGCGCCGAAACGGTACTACCGTCTGTCGACCAAAAAGGGCGTCAATTCCTTCAAACCGATCACCTATCCGCTCTCCGATACCAGGGTTGACTCGTCTTTGAACACCGAGATCTATGCCCTTGGGCCACAGACAGTCAATGGGGTTCAAAACCTGTACGAGGTGCGTGACACCACCCATTATTCCTGGTACAACCTGGATAAGATTGGTTGGTGGGATAGCGCCAGCGATGAGCCGGACACGGGCTTTTACACGATTCGCCTGGAGGTATTCAATGAGAATGGGGTCAAGCTGACCTCGGCGTCGGTGGATTATCTCAATGGGGCTGTGCCGCCTCCTGGACCGCTGCCACCTATGGTGGACTCTTGCGATCTGAACATCCTGATCGATAACCAACCACCCATCGTTGATCTGGAAATCCCGGCAGCCGCTGGTGCATGCGGGGTTGTGCCATGGTCTATGGCGCCTGGGCTGACATTTGATGTCAATGTCAACCAAATACACAACCGTCTGTACTATTGGAGCCTGCGTTACGAAAAAGGCCTGACCGGGAGCGAAGTGTACCTGGCATCTGCATCTAGTGGGTCAGGGTTGGCAGTGCCTATCGTTAACTTCCCCATCAGTGGTGCTCCGCTGCTGGTTGGCCTGACAGGCACCTGTGCCTTCTCGCTGACCCTTGATGCCTATCCCCTGGTGCGCAATGGGTTTGGATTCATCAATTACAGATACCAGACCAAATCAATTGCCGTCGAAAAGTGCTCGTAAAAAAGGTTACTTTGATCCCCTCCGGGTACAGCCCAGAGGGGATCAAAAAATCGGGGGTCAAGTTCACCTGCAGCCAAACTGTAAGTAATTCTTGGTCGCAACCCACCATCGGAATTTGTTTGTCTACGCATATATGATTTCTCACCAGGAAGTTTTGGCAGGGAAATCCTATTCTCGCTAATTGTTAACTGCTGCAATGGTAGGAATAAGCTCACAACAAACCGTTATAATAGAGGGGCGGGGCAGATTGCAATCAGAGACCTCCATAGCAGTTATGCAGACACAAAAATTTGACAAAACCCAGAAGATCAATTTGTGGATCGTAAGCGGGATTGGGCTGGCTTTTTTTATCCTGCTGTGCTTTCCCAATAATACCGGCGCAAAAGACCCGCATATGTTGTTCATGTTCTCGAATGACGAGAATATGACCTATCCGATTGTGGTGCGCATGCTATCGTTTACAAGCAACTTGCACCAAAATTGGGGACAATTTATCATATATGGAGATTATCACTACGGCTACCCATTTTATTTCCTGTCGGCGCTGGTGGTTCTACCGGTGCGATTGATCTTTGGGGCGAGCTTCACCGATCATATCCAATTGAACATGCTGCTGCTGCGCCAGTTTATCAGCGTCCTGCCGATGCTGTTGGCGGCCGGGGTGATGGTCCATGTGCTGACGCGCTTTCGATCCACCTGGCAGTCAGCCGGGTTGTTCGTATTTTTGATCACCATTCCAGGAGTTTTCCGCAACGATCTGAGCTGGTGGCATCCGGACGCGCTGGCCGTTCTGGCGGTGGTGCTGACCATCTTTTTTCTGGATCGCGACCATCTGCGATTTGGCAAAAATTTTTATCTGGCGGCGTTTACTTGTGGGTTGGCCTCTGCCATCAAGTTGTTCGGTTTTTTCTTTTTCCTGACGATCATCGGTTACCTGGCAGCCGGCCTGATCTTAAAAAAATTATCGATCAGACGCTCGGTGGCCGTTTCTGGCATATTTTTGGCAGTGATGTGCGCCACCATTGTCCTTTCGAACCCGTTTTTGTTTTACAGCGGGCCGCGCCAGCGCATGATCGAGATCCAGACCTCGAAAAATGTGGAGTTGAACGCAGGCTACCACCACGATGACCCGGTCTATTACCAGAAAGGGCCGAAATGGTGGGTGTTTACTTTGGAAAACTGGTATGGCCAGCCCTGGTTTTTGGGGTTCTTAGTTATTTCGTTATTAATTGGGTGTTTCTGGGGCGCTTATCGATTTCAAAACCGGTTGATCTTCAGTTGGGTCCTGCCATTTTCGATTTATTTACTGTATTTTGTGGCGCCTAAGCCGGACCATTTTTGGCTGCCGGTCATGATCCCACTGTTTGCCAGTGCACTAACACTGCCGGCCGGTCTACTGGCAGAGTATAAAGGTCGCTCAATCAAGCTACTCAGCCCGTTGGGAATATTGCTGGCGGTTGTCATTGCAGCACTGCTGGTGATTTTGCTGATCCAGCTCACCCAGAATATTATCGGCGATTATCCGCTGTATGTTTCTACGCTGCTACGCGAGATTACCGCCGGATACTAGCTTCCGGACAAATATAGACCATCCTGCTCGAACAGGGTTGCCAGTGCACCAGCATTGCGGGGAGCATGGCATTGGTAATCATTAAAGAGTATGCTATGGCTGTGCAGCCAACCGCCCGACTTCCTGAACATCAACCGCAACGCCGTCGATGATCGAAGGTAACAGGTCTTTGGGTGAAAGCTGTTCCGGCGAAAGTTTTTTGGTAACCAGCACAACCAGCGCCACCTGACCGGTCGAGTTACCCCCTTTTTTCTGGTAACCAACACCCACTCCGACCACGTTAGCGCACTTCATCAGCTCTTTTTCGTGAGCTTGCTTGACTGCTCGGGCATGCTTGAGCTCAATGGAAGATTGGTAGTCCGCGCCTTCAGCCTTTGTCACAGGGTTACCTCCAGGCTGTCCAATACGGCCTGGATTGGGTTGTAGATGGTGGTTTGATCCGAGCCTGCAAATAACAATCCAACCGCCTGTTGTGTATTAGCGGCGACCAGCAGGCTGCCTGAATCGCCGGGCTTGGACATCGGCGAAGTCAGGATCTGGTTATCGAAGTGCGCCGATTGGCCTGCTTCATAATCCACCGAGACGGTGGCGTCCACCACAATCACTGAACCGGTGGTCAGGCCAGTAGAACGGCCTGACTTCCGGACAAGCAGCCCGAGCGAAGCCGGCAGAGTGCCGGAGATTTTGCCGATTTCCAGGATATCATCGCCTATGATGGTATCGTTGACCGGTCGGGCGACAGCACAATCAATCACATTGTTGGTGGGCTGGTGAATACCGAGCGAACCTAAAAGATTCTGCAAACCCAGGCTGCTTAGTAGATTTGCCAGGCCGAGTTGCTGGACAAACTGAAGGACGGTATTTTGCCAATCGGTTGGTTGAGGCGGATCCCCAAAGGTTATTGGGTGAAAGCGCGACAAAAACCCGACTGTATCATCGCCTTGTTTGCCGCCATCAATCGCGCCGGGTTGCAGGATGGGGTCGCCCACCAGAGCAGCGTTGCTGTTGGCCAGAACGTGGTTATTGGAAAGGATCATGCGGGCATTCGATTGGCGGTCGCGCACCACACAGCCAAACGTCCCGGCCGTGATCTTGTAATGGCCAATGCTGACGCCGGGTACAGCCGGCCGGCAGCGGGTGGTCTGGGACGCTTGGGCAACCAGATGCCCCACTTCGATGACATCTGTATAAACACCGCCGATCTTGGGGGGAATTTTATCTTCTGGGGCCAGCACGGCCGAAGAGACTTTTTTTGTCACCAGGGTGGCCAGGCACAATTCTCGGGTCGCCTGGCCAGCCACCATTTTGTAAGCTGTTCCCAGGCCAACGACATTCTGACTGGCAAGGAGTTTGCGTTGATAAATTGTTTTTGCCTGCCTGACTGTCTCAATTTGCGCCATCAGAACCCTCCGAATTGATTATCTGTAATGAGTGAGCTATTCATGGATAGTAAATTCAAGGTTCTGGTTGCAATATTTATTCCAATTTTAACTTCAGAAAACTAGGCGGGTCTGGCAGCGCTGAGAATCTTTTTCATCAACTGTGGGTCGTCTCGAAGTAAACCGGCGGCTGGCAGGCGTTGGACCAGCAATGCCCAATTGGAATTGGCGGCAAATACCTGTTGAAAAATCGGCAGGGCTTCGTCCAGGTGATCCAGTTCGGCCAGCGTTACGGCCTGCCAGAAAAGCAGCTCATCAATCTCGGGCACCAGCTCGGCCGCCCCTTGATAAGCCTGTAGCGCTTCGGACACCAATCCATTCCCCAGATGCTCGTCACCCAGATTCATCAATTGGTAGGCTTGCTGGGTCTTCACCAACCGGCGCAGCTCCTGGATTGGCTCGGGATGGTCCTCCACGCGCAGGTTCATGACAGTATCCTTCCAGGGACGCCCGCTTGAAACTGCTTTTATGATGAATATACAGGCGCTTTGCCGGCCGCGTATATCTCCACCGGCATCTTGTCCAGCCTGCAAAGTTGCCAGCATCCGCTCGGCCAGGTCGCCAGTTGAATTACGGTAAGTCTTTGCCATGGCGGGCCAGACGGTGGCGTTCAGCATCATATTTGCTTGAACCGAGAAGCCATCCCCGGCGATATGCCCGGCTTTGGCGATGCAGCGTGCCCCGCTGTGGACTGCCACCCGTCCGCCTGCATCGACCATGGCTACCTGGCGAAGCTGGCGGCCTTCATCGGCGGCCAATAACGCCGCCAGGGCTTGTTTGGAAGTCTTGCCGGCCCGCATCAGGTCCAGGCCGAGTGGGCCGTAGCTGATCTCGGACATGGCCTGAGTGGCTATGGCTCCAACTCCCGCTTCGGCCCAGGCGACGACCGATCCGACCGAAAACCAGTGCGATTGAACCGCCACACCCAACTCGCCGGTCTGTGGGTCGCGGGCTACAATTGAAAAAGTGTGTAACAGTGGATCTGTGCGAACCATGAGCAGAATCTCCTTTGGATTTATTTTTTAGCGGATACCTGTATCGATGTCAATATCCAATTGGACAGTTTCACCGCTATGAAGGATGATGGTTTTGGGGAGGGGTCTGGCAAATCCAATTCCGCTATGCGGGATATCCACCACGTAAGTGCCGGGTGGCAGTGACACTCGGTAGCTGCCATCCGGATTGAAGTGAAGGCTGGTCATCAGGGTTTTTCCGTCCGCCTGAAAAATATTCAGCGTCCTGGATGTAAAAAATTCTGGGTCCGGAGTGGGTGTGGGCTGTCCGATTCTCTCGACCGGCTGGAGCGGACCGATCGTGACATGCCCTTGCAGCGTACCGGCGGGTGCTGGGGGGATGATTTCTGGCGGTGAAAAAATGCCGCAAGCCAGAAAGAGCACGGGCAGAAAAATAAACAAGAGAGTTTTCCGGTGCATAATTTCCTCTTCTAGATAATCATACACAAATTTGGGAGAAACGAGCACAACTCCTGTATTTTAGACGTTGAAATGCCTGATCTGGTTCCTGCAAGCCGGTTTCAGGCGGTTTGGTGCGCGCTCGTCATTCCTTGACAGCCCTGAAAACAAGTGATAATCTTAGCGCAGAGGGGACGTTGATGGCTTTGCTATCGTATGAGCAGGCGGTGCTTTATCAAAAATAAGCAAATCGACGTCCAAATATTTTTTGTTATAGATGGAGATGAAAGATATGTCTGATCGTTTTGTTGGGACCGTGAAGTGGTTCAACGCCACCAAGGGGTATGGCTTTATCAGCCGTGATGATGGTGAGGACGTGTTCGTGCATTTTTCGGCTATCCAAATGGAAGGCTACCGTCGTTTGCAAGAAGGCCAAAAGGTTGAATTCTCAATTGAAGAGGGTCCCAAAGGACTACAAGCAGCTAATGTGACACCAGTCTAAAACTCGAAATATTTTCTCTTGCAAAAAAGATAGGGCTGCCATTCAGGCAGCTCTATCTTTTTAATCTTGTTTGAAACCCAGCAGGTAGCCAAACAGCTTGGAGTATTCCAGCACGGTATCCCGTCTGCCAGAGCTGCTCATCCACCAGGTGCTGGCGCGATACCAATCTGCAGCGACCGGATGAATGGCAACCTGGATACCGCTCGACCGAAATACATCATCGAAGATCACCTCAGCACGCCGGCTATGGAAAGGATCGGTAACAACAATGA
>DATFYI010000023.1:0-5106 GCA_035315125.1 Anaerolineaceae bacterium
CAGCGAGCCACAAAACGCAGAAAAACTGCTGCAAACACTGTAAACCCCCAATTGGTCAATAAAATGATCCGCGGAAAACCAACAAAGCGGTGGGTCAAAAACAGACCCATCATTAGCAACGAAATTATCCCACTTGCCAAAGTTGCCGCTCCGGTAGAACGAAGCAGGGTTTGCAGGCTGTTAAATGCCTGCGGGTGTTTGTACAATCCTGAGAAATAATAGACCACAATCCTGACCGCTATCGATATCCCCAACATCCAGTATAGTGAAGGCAGGTATAGGTAATAGGCTGCACCGAGACCCAACCGGGCGACATAACTCAACAATACACTGGCCAGAATGAGCAGTAAATCGCCAATCAGCAGATATCTGATCTGGCTGGAGCGGAAAACTAACCAGATTCCTACCAGACCAACCAGGAAGATATTATCCAGTCTGCTTAATACAGTAAAAATTGCAGCAAATCCAATCAGAAGATATTCCTTGTAAGGGATCTGGCTGGTTGTGAAGTTAAGCTCAAGGCGTGTTACGAGAAAGATCAAAATCAGGATACATAACGCGCTGATGCCTGATTCCATTCCAAGTTTATCGGTCACATTATAGATTCGCGGTGTCAGAATCCAAAATAAAGCCATCAGTGCAGAGACTTCTTTTGAGAAGACCTTTGAAAGCAAACGGAAAATCAAGATGGCGATGGCTGCATTAATTATCCCCATCAAACCGATCAACACTCTCAGAGGCAAGATCAGATTAATTCTTGCCAGGGCAAAGATAGGAATACAAATAAACTCCCATAGGGGATGAAAACCGTTGGTAAGGTTAATTCGGTCAAACGTGAAACCAAACCCTTCCGATACGTTTTGAGCCGTTTTGAAATAATAGAATGCATCGTCAGTTGGAAACCAGTTTATTAAGCTGTTTTCCGGGCCAAGGGCTACGTAGAGATGAGAAATAAATACGATTAAAACCAGTACGATCTCAAAAGGAAATCTTATTTTCCGGATCAATGAAATCTTCCTCCCCGGAGTTTATGTTTTTTCAAATATTCTTGTAAACTAAATACAAGGGAAAGTAAAACCAGCCCCAATGCCAGTTATTTTACCAGATTTCAAGAGTACCTGAGAGTCATGCAAATTTGTTACTCCTCACGATTGATCGATTCAGCAAGGTAACCAGTGTCAAATTCACCTCCAAATATCCATAAAATCACCATTAAGGACTTGCTCTTTACGCCAATCGGCTGCTTGCTTAAGGCTTCGCCAGTCTTTATTTTTATTCTTCTTGCGCTGGCCTATTTTGCCTGGGATTATGTTTATAACAATGTCAATATTAATTTGTTCGGAGTGGGCGCTCCGGATTACCAACAGCTCTCCATTGATAGCGGATTCTATAATATCAAGGATTCCAATCAGGATTCCTGGAAGATTGAATACGATTACACCGGGGATTCCACTTTTTCAGGGCTAGTCCGGCATGTTTCGCCAATCCGGCTAAGCCAATTCCCGATGTTATCGCATGATATCCTGGTTACTACTGAAGATTTTTCCAACCCATCGATTGTAACAACCGACGTGTCAGACCATCATTTTAGCTGGATTAACCTGGATAATGCCACGCCTAAAGGGACGATCAATCTACTCCACACCGTCCCTTTGAATATGACAATTTATCAGCAATTATTAAAGATCCAGAATGGGACTAAAGTAAAAATAATCGGACGAGAAATTCTACGTATTAACGCATATGATCCGAACGGCAATCGGTTTGCCTGGTGGGAAGACAATGGTTGCAACAGTATCCTGGTAAAATCAGTGACAATAATTAATTAACCATTCTAGGAGAATAAACCATGTTTCTTATCGCCGATATTAAAACTGATAAAAATGAGCCTTTTTCCGTTATCACTGTCTCACCAAAAGAGTTCAAGACCGGTTCGAAAGGATTTTTTGGCATGGCCAAAGCTGAACTGGATGGTAAACGATATCAGATCCAGGTTCAGGTAGTCGAGATCGGCAGCAAGCCCAATGCAGACTAGACCAAAAGAAATTATTTCCAGTTTGGTTTTACTTTGATCAGCCCGCTTTTGAAAATAAAAACCACCCCTGCAATACAAAGTAGGATAATAGAAAAAACTGCCGCTTCGTCTGCCGGGCTCGGTTCTGATTCACCAGCAGGTTCTGTCGTAGCAGAAGGATTTATCATAAGACTGTTTTGGGCCAGGCTCATGTGCGTTTGCCCAAGTTGGGTTGGCTCGATCTGAGTAGCTGCTGAGGTAGCCGCCTGTGGTTTACCTGGATTTGGAATAATAAGTATTTGGCCGGTATAGATAATCGGGTTATCAAAGGCCAAATTGTTCGCTTTTGTCAGCGCAGCAATCTTCGTATTATAGGCTATTGCAATGCTCCACAACGTCTGACCTTGCTTTACAATGTGGATAACCTTTCCATCCGCTTGCGGGGTGACGGTACGAACCGGAAAAATGACCTGCGACACTAAATCCATAGTGGGCTGCTGCGGTTGAGAAGTGCCGGGCTGGTAGATATTATTGCTGGTATAGGCCGCCTGGACGACATAATAGACTGACCCATCATATTCCGACACACCGGCCCCGATATGACGGTAATATGGGTTATTAACCGGTATCATATGCAGATCGTCTGACCATGCCAGCATAATCTGGTTCAGTGGAGCCGGTCCAATCAAGAAATTTTCAGTTGCCCATGGAATATCTCCTACTCCATAACCGGCTGCCATAATTCGGTCTCGCACATCCCCAATATGACCGGTCATGTGGTTGAGCGCCATATAATCGGCGGTTTCTTGAGCCGTGTGCATCAATATTGGGTCGACAATTAATGCACGCAGCCCTTTGGCAGTCCGCAGGGCATTAAACGCATCGATCAAATCCTGCGGTGTAACCTCAGGATAAGGCGTCTCTGTTTGGGCAAGGACTGCTGTAGAACTGAGAAACGGTAAAAGGACTGCCAGCAACAAGGCGATTAACCGATTCTTTATTTTCATCCCGCCAAACCTCGTAAAAATCTGTTAGAACTCGCTTAGAGAGCTAAGAACGTCTTTTACATTCTAAATAGAGACAATCGACAGGCACAACTTGTTTGCCACCCAGGATAAAACTGCTCGGCCTTGCCAATATCATAAAGGAAAAGCTGTTAGAATGTCAATCATTTTTCTCGCTGTTGCTGGGTAATTGCACGATATGAAGTCGTTCTAGAAAAGCTTCGAGGTGTGGTCGCGAGCCTTCTTTGCAAAGGAATCTCCATTTTTGGAAAATTGGCCTGTAAAAGGTACAATTGTTATAATAATCAACAAAAGATCAAATAGGGACATCCATGAAGTTCGATGAGCAATTAGACGTCTACCTGCGAGCCAGATTCACTCTGCTTGTATTAATTACAACGGAAGAAGAACGAGCCATTCAGAGCATCAAAACCCTCTGCGAGCGTACACAGCGTTCCTGCCTGAGCTGGGATGCCGCCGATGGTTTCCTATGGATTACTTCAGCCAATGGAAACCCTCCCACCGCCCGTGACCCGATGACCGCTCTGGATATGGTTGATAAAGGCGACAATAACCTGAATGCGGTTTACGTGTTAAAGGATTTCCACGATGCGTGGAACAATCCACAGATCAAGCGCAAATTACGCAGCGTCAGCCAGCGGTTAAAATTCACCAAGAAATCTATCCTGATCACCGCTCCAGCCAACAAACTGCCAGAAGAACTTAAGGATGAGGCAGTGATTGTGGAGTATCCACTGCCAAACACCGATGACCTGGAAGAAGTCCTCACAAATCTGACAAAGACACCTAAAGTCAAGGTCAATTTAACTCCTCTTGGACGCGAGAAAATGGTTCAGGCGGCTTTGGGATTGACCGCTTCTCAGGCTCAACGTGTGTTCGCAAAAGCAATTGTACGAGATGGCGTTTTAGATGATCGAGATATCGAGCTGGTAACCGAAGAAAAGAAGGAGATCATCCGTGAAAGCGAGGCCTTGGAATTTTTCGCGGTGACGGAAACGCCGGACGACGTAGGCGGGCTGGGGATTTTGAAGGATTGGCTGCGCATGCGCGAACGCGCCTTCACTCAAGACGCCCGCAAATACGGTCTGCCAGCCCCAAAGGGAATTGCGTTAATCGGTATACCGGGAACAGGTAAGAGCTTGACCGCCAAAATGATTGGCGGCTTATGGCGTCTGCCACTGCTGCGGTTGGATGTTGGCAGCCTATTCGGCAGTCTGGTGGGCGAATCTGAAGAACGCGCTCGCCGAGCCCTTCGCCTAGCTGAGACTGTCGCTCCTTGCATCTTGTGGATTGACGAGATGGAAAAAGCGCTGGCTCATGGTGGATTGGATAGCGGCACCAGCACAAGGGTATTTGGGACAATCCTGACCTGGATGCAAGAAAAAACCTCCCCGGTCTTTGTAGTTGCAACTGCCAATGACATTACCAGCCTGCCTCCTGAACTGCTGCGGCGTGGACGTTTTGACGAAATCTTTTTTTTGGACTTACCGACCGAGGAAGAACGTAAGGAAATATTTGCAGTTCACCTGCGCAAGCGTAACCGATTGCCCCAAGATTTCGACATTGCTCTATTAGCTGCTGATTCCGAAGGATATGTCGGTTCGGAGATCGAACAAGCGGTAATCGATGGCATGTATATCGGTTTCAACGACAACCAGCGTGAATTTACAACTGAGGATATCCATGTCTCCCTGCGCCGGCAGGTCCCTCTCTCAGTTTCCCAGCGGGAAAATATCGAGGCTTTGCGCAACTGGCTACGCGAAGGACGGGCTCAATCGGCCTCTTTCGTTGAAGCAGAAGAAGCCGCCAACCGCTTCGTCAACATCCAACTTGATATTCGTCAGAAACCCTGAGTGATTATTTAAATTATTTCACGCCAGCGGTGTGAATATAAGCGACATTGACTATTCAATCAGAAAACAGAGCGAATAATTCCGCACAGCACCTGGAAAATTTACTCCGAAACCAACTTCCGTTGGTTGGAGAAATTCTACGGCGTACAGCTTTGAAAAGTCTGGTTCGTCAAACTCTGGCAGGTTCTTTTCCTGCAGCCAAAGCCCTGGGCAA
>DATFYI010000024.1:0-17404 GCA_035315125.1 Anaerolineaceae bacterium
ATGGTCGCGGGCCGTTATCTGAAAGACCGGCTCGGCCCCGTGCTGCACCGCCAGCGTGCTGCAGGCCAGCGAGGACATGCGCGGCGTGGCCGAGGCGTTGTCGGTAAAGTTGACCGCCGTGACGTACGGCTTGAGCAGATCAATGTTGTTGCCCAGTTTGTTGGTTGAGACCGTCTGCGGAGGCTGAATCTCGGCCGTGACGACAAACTCCCCGTTTTTGAGACGGCGCTCCAGGTTAGAAACCGGCTCGCTATATTGAGGGGCGTGATATTCACAGTCGCCCTGCCACCAGTCCGGCTGGCGCACCGGTCGGAAAATACCGTCCCAGGTGCTGGCCATTTTCCCTTTGTCCAGCGAGAGAAAACCGCTCATCACTTTGCCCAGACCGTTTTTGCGGGCCTGTTCAAACAGACCGGCCACCTGCTCGCCGCCCACCATCTGCCAATCCAGCGGCGGCAGCACTTCCAGCAGCAGCTCCTGGCGGTTCATCTTGAAGGCCCGCTCGTAGATCTTGTACCAGATGCACGGTCGGGTTTCATCCACATAGCAGTGCTCGAGGGTGGAACCCCCGCACGGCCCGTTGCGAAGGCCCTTGGGACAGTTCATCGGGCAGATAAAGGCAGTTTCCTGCAGGAGGCAGTTACCGCACTGCCGGCAGCCCCACAGAGGGCCCTTGACCAGCAGCTCGGCCTGTTCCAACACACGGTTGAGAAAGGTTTCCTGTCTGAAAGGATAGTAGGTTGGCTGCCAGCGGCGGCCGGGGGTCAAAATGGGCATCCTTAACTCCTGAAGAAGCTTTTTGTAAATTCACCTAATATATTTGATTCTTATTGTAAACAATTGTGGACGGGATTCGAAGTGACGTTAGTCCTATCAAATAATGTATATTGGGTAATATTAGTATGATTAATACAATTATGGTTGGTTATGATTGCTTGTGAAATACCCGATCTGCCACCCGTCTCGCGACAGTATCAAAATATTAAATCGCCCCTGTTTTTTGATGTTATAATGGCGACAATCAAACCATCCCAGTGGAGCTTTAATACAAATTCATGAAATTGCGAACAGGAACCCTCATAGCGGCGATTCTGTCACCACTCCTGGCATTGGCGGGTCTGGCCTATCTGGGAACTTTTACCCGTTTGCATGCGGATGATTTTTGCGTGGCTTCCAGTATGGCCCATTTAGGGTTTTGGGCTTCTGTTTCGTTCTGGTACAACGGCTGGGCAGGTCGCTTTATGTATTTCACCGCCAGTCACCTGATCAGCGTAACCGGCCCGCTCGGGGCGTCAATCTTTCCACCGATTGTAATTACAATCTGGTATCTGGCCCTGTCCTGGATGCTGGTCCCATTTCTGCGCCATGCTCACCTGCCACGTCCTGCTTGGCTGGCTCTGGCGGCTTCTGGCTTGGTATTGCTGATCTTGTTCTCCACAACACCCAATTTGTTTCAGTCAGTTTTTTGGCGGGATGGTCAGGTCAACTATACCTTTCCTATGATCGGTCTGACCTTGCTGGGTGGGATGATCTTGCGAGCCTGGTGTGAACCTGCCTGGCCGCAGGCTGCCTACATGGTTACCGGTTTTGTCCTGGCATTGATTTGTGGCGGGTTCGCTGAAATCTACGATGCAACCCAGGTAGCTCTGCTGATATTGTTACTGGCGTTGGTTTTGATCCTGGCCGGAAAAGAAACCCGCCATCGTTTGACGCCGATTTTGGGTGCAGCGCTGGTCGGTGCGCTGCTTGCAATGGTGATTGAAACAAGCGCGCCGGGTAACCAGGTGCGTTTGGTAGATATCGGTCATGTGGCGGTCGGATTGATACGGATCATTACCTTTTCGACGCGCAATGCAGTTTATATATACGGCAAATATCTGCTCTGGAACCCGGGCTGGGCGATCCTTTCAGTCCTGGCTCCTTTTCTGGCAGGATGGGTTTTAGATCCTGGTGCAGTCGAAACTCATTTTCATATGAGCCTGCGAAACTTGTGGTTACAATCCTGGTTTCGCGGATTTATATTGGTTCCAGTCAGCGCTTTTTTGCTGGCAATTGCGGCCTGCACCCCGGTCGTATATGGGATGAATGCCTATCCGGATGATCGCACAATTATTGTGCCTCAAGGATTGCTGGTTGTGGCCGCAGTGCTCAGCAGCGCATTGCTGGGGGCCGGTCTGCACCGCCTGGGCTTTCTGCCGGACACGTCAGCCCGACCAGGACTTCGACGAATCTTAACGGCTGCGTTCCTGGCGATGGTTATGGCTGCATCCGATATTTCTATCTGGAGAACTGTTCAAGCAGCGCCAGACTATCAATCCTATGCGCGTGTCTGGGACCAGCGCGCCGCTGACTTTTTAAAAGCTCGCCAGCAAGGTCAGACCGAAATAACTGTTTATGGTTTGAACAACCGCTTTGGCATCGGCGATCTTGAGATCGCTCCGGATTATTGGGTTAACCAATGTATGGCACAATATTATGGCTTTTCGGCTATTCGGGGAAAATAGATAAGTGCCCCAAATGATCGTCTGATAAGGTGAAATGAAAATTTGGCTGATCGGATTGGTAATAATTCTATTGGCTGCAATCGGCAGCCTGTGCAACGCGCCGCTTGCCATCCAACAGGCAGTAAACCAGGTGTCTACAACCTCCCTACCGCAAGTTGAAACTGTGTCAGCGCCCATCATCCAAACCGTTACAGCTCCGTTAGAAGAAACAGCCACCGCCCAATCGCTCCAGATGCAGGTGCCGGCAGAGATTGCGCAGCTTGCGGAAGAAGCTACAATGACAAATGAGGCTAAAGCAATTTTCTTTGCGGCAAAACCGGAAATCGATATCGATCGCCAAAGCTTTGAACAGCACTGCATGACGATGGTTTCGGCCAATAACGTCGAGCTGGGCTGTTACACACCCGATAACCGCATCTATATTTTAAATATCAGCGACCCACGCCTGAGCGAAGAAATGGTGGTTGTGGCTGCCCACGAAATGCTGCACGCCGCCTACGCTCAGTACTCTCTTTCTGAGATAAATACCCTGGATGCACAACTTGAAGCACAGGTCTCTCATATCCACAACGCAGATTTGACAGAGGAATTACGCGCTTACCGGATAACCGAACCAGGCCAACGCGATAATGAATTACATTCGCTGCTGGGTACCGAGTTTGCGCCACTCAGTTCCGAATTAGAAAATCATTACAGCCAATATTTTAGCAACCGTGCAGCGATCGTAAAAGATGCCCAGGATTTTAATAATGTTTTTGCCCAGCTTCAGGCTTCGCTGAACGTACTGGAAAGTCAAATTATTCAAATGCGGAATAAAATGAGAGGCGACCTGGCGCGAGGCAATATCCGGGCTTATAACGCTCTCGTTCCTCAATTTAACAACCTGGTGAAACAATATAACCAGACTGTAAATCAATATAATGCCATCTCACGCGAGCTGGTTGGTCAGGAAAATTCCGAAACGTCACAATGAGACATCATTAGAGTTGGTAAGCCATTCTGCCAAATCGCCTAGATTATTAAATGAGCCGGGCATCGAGGCTGAATTTAAAAAAGGAAAAATATTAAATATCGCCCTTTATTGTTACAATCGAATTTGGAAATGGCAGATTATTATGATTTATCAAAGCGGTGCTGAATTTAGATCGGCATTGGAAGATCAAATTCGAGTAGTCAGTTTTGAAACCGGCCAGACTCAAATCCGGCTGCGGAAACTGGCGTCGATAGAACGCTTCCTGGCCCATTTGGTAACGGATACTTCGTATAGCTGGCAACTAAAAGGTGGCTTTGCGTTACAGTTTCGATCAGGAAACCGTTTTCAAACACCTGAAGACCTGGATTTGTTGGTATTTGTCCCACCGCAGCAGGTGCTCCGATTCTTGGGACAAATTGGGGCAACGGATTTGCAGGATTGGTTCTTTTTTGAAGTTGAAGCTTCCGGTTCAATGGATAATCAAATTGAAACAGGACAAAGGCATTTTATCATTCGGACGTTGTTGGATGGTCGTGATTTTGAGACATTTCACCTGAACGCCAGCATGGTTGAGAATGGCGGTTGGCCGGCAGAATCCTTTCAGATGACAGGCGTTTTTGGGTTTGCGGGTCTGGCAGCACCCGTTGTGCCGTGCTGTGGGCTGGCCTGGCAGGCTGCGGAAAAATTTTATACTTATATTTACCCTCAAGATCATAGAATCTTTTCAAAATTGGAAGATTTGATTGACCTGCTGACCATTGCTTCCCTGGCAGAAATGGATGGAGCAGAGTTATCTCAGGCTATCGCCGCCAGTTTTAAAGTTCACAAGGCTACATCGATACCTCATCGGATACCGGAGCCTCCCACCAGCCGGGAACATGCTTTTAAGAGAAAGGCACTGGAAGCAGACCTGGTGACTGCCGATCTGGCAGTAGCTTATCGGGCATTGAAAGGTTACCTGGAACCCATTTTGACAGGTTCTCATAGCGGAAAATGGGACCCAATTGAATGGAAATGGATTGTTACACAACTGTAACAACTTTGTCAAACTGTAGTGATGGTCAGTGGGTATGATAGTAAAAACCCCAAGGGGGTGGATTTTATAAATCGATTAATCTCGGCTGATTTTGCGAGGAACCGTGAAAATGGAATTACGAAGAGTTTTATCATTCGCCTGCATCCTGGCCAGTGTCATGGTTCTGGTGGGCTGTGGAACCCTGAACGTGCAGATCATCCTGCCACCCCAGGCCACCAGCACCCCGCTGGTACATGCCATAGCTACCACGGAACCATCGCCAACAGTCGAATTTTCAACAACACCGACCCAGGCTTCAACTATGCAGCCCGTCGTTTTACCGACCGGTCCGGTAAATAGCTCCAGCACGCCCGTCAATATTGTTCAAATTAAAATGCTCGATGATGAAAATGGTTGGGGGATTGGGGAAATTGAAAACGATCTTAACAGCCATATCCTGATAACCTCAGATGGCGGGCAGACCTGGCTGGATCGTACACCTTTACAGGCAATCACTCCTGTGCAGGTGGAAGGTTGGTCGGCGATAGCTTATTTCAAATCGATCCAACAGGCCTGGGTTTCATTTTCTCCCCGCCAGCCACAAGGCGCGCCAGACCAATTGGTAATCTGGTATACCGTTGATGGCGGTCTTACCTGGAGTAAAAGCCAGGCGCTCGATTTAAGCGATATTCAGGCGGATTTTGAAATTCCGTCCGATTTGGGTTTCCTGGACAACCAGCAAGGTTGGATCATGGTGCATCTGGGTGTGGGCATGAGCCATGATTATGTGGCAGTTTTTATAACAGGCGATGGCGGCAAAACCTGGACGCGGGTGCTGGGTGAAAACAAAGAACCAGATTTAATGGGTTGTCAAAAAACCGGGCTGGCTTTTACATCCGGGAGCATCGGCTGGATTATCGGAAATTGCCCCGGCCTGATGCCCAGCTTATTCATTTACAAGACGGTCAACAGCGGTACGAACTGGAACGCCGTCGACCTACCGGTTCCTGAAGGCAAACCGGCTGAATATTTCTCTGAAAGTCAAATTGGCTGTGGCATCCCGAGTCTAAATTATGCTACAGCGCGCAACCTGGTTCTGATCTTGAGCTGTACGAATTCCACGAATAATACCAACCAAAGCTGGTTATACACCAGTTCGGATGGCGGGTTGACCTGGTTTGATTATGTTCTGCCGGTAGCCTTTGGTAACCTAGATATGATTAATTCGTCGCAGGGTTATTTTGTAGGGTCAGCTCAGAGAGATAGTGTAGCAGGTGGTGAGATCTATTCCACAACGGATGGCGGAATTAGCTGGCAGCCAATTATTCCCACTAATTGGGGCGGCGCTCCAGATTTCGTGGATGGTGAGAATGGCTGGGTAATTGCTGTACATAATAATACCCAGGCATTGGTAAAAACCTCGAACGGCGGAAAATTCTGGACGGATTTGAAGCCAGTCATCAAATAAGGATGAACTCCAACAAAATATGGATCAGACAGGTCAAATGGTTGGGCAGAGAGTGCTGTACGGTCGCTCAAGAGGCGCTGGCGGCATTTTAAGATACAATAAAAATTAAGAAAAGCGATGATAATCTGTCAGATTCAAAATTCTGATTAATAAATAGAGATTAAATGCATGGGAACAAAATCAAAAATACTATTGGTAGATGATGAAACTGCAATCACCGCAAACCTGGCTCCGGTTCTGGAAAGGGCCGGGTTTGAGGTGGCTGTGGCTTCGGATGGAGAAGAGGCATTGCGCAAGGTTAGCGCAAACAGCCCCGATCTGCTAATTCTGGATGTACTCATGCCAAAAATGGACGGGCGCGAAGTGTTGCGCCATCTGCGGGCAGATGGAAACTGGACGCCGGTGATTTTATTGACCCAGGTAGGCGATTCGGTCGAAAGAGCGATGGCGTTAGAAGAAGGGGCGGATGATTATCTAAACAAACCCTTCGATCCCCATGAGCTGGTCGCCCGCATCAAGGCAGTTCTACGACGGGCGCGACCCGGACAGCCACCCCTGACAACCGGCTTGCAGTTGGTTTGCGAAGGCCTGGTGATCGACCGGCGCTCCAAACGGGTGCGTTTAAATGACCAGGAGGTCTCCCTGACGCCTAAAGCGCTGGTTTTACTGGAATATTTAATGACTCACCCGGATGAATTGTTGAGCCGGGAACGTCTGTTGGATGTGGTTTGGGGCTGGGACTATCCGGTGGAAACTCGGGCGATCGACACCAGAATTGCCGAGCTGCGCCGAGCGTTGGATGACGATCCAAATTCGCCGGCTTTTATCGAAACTGTATCCGGACAGGGATACCGGTTTATCGGGGGAGTGAGAATCCAGGATGCCCATTCATGAGGAATCACCGCTTGACGTGTTCTTTTTGAGTTCGCCCGAGAGGAAATAAGCCGTGCGAAAATTTTGGCCGCTTGTCTATCCTGTCATTTTGATGATCGTTGCGATCATTTTTGCAATTCTATTTTGGCGCAATGTCCTCCCGGATCTGATATTGGTCGTGCATATCGACTTGGGTAATCTGGTCTTTATTGGCGGGTCAGTGATCATGGCGGTCTGGATTGTGTTGATCGTTTTATGGAACCATGCGCTGACAGACTCCATCAATCGAGTGCAATATGAAGCAGCGGATGAGAAGCGCAGGTTTTTAAGGCGGTTGGATCACGAATTAAAAAATCCGATTATGGCTATCCGGGCTGGATTGGCCAATCTGGAAGGTGTTTGTACGGGAGAAGTTCAGAAGCAGGCCCTGGGGAGCGTGGAAGCTCAAACACTGCGGCTTAGCCGCCTATCTTCCGATCTGCGTAAGCTTTCTGAGCTGGAAATGCGCCCTTTGGAAAAAACTGCCGTGGACATCAACGAGATGTTAAATGAAGCATTTAACCTGGCTAAAGATCAACCAAACGCCAACGAACGCGAGTTGAAACTGACCATCCCGCAGGCGCCCTGGCCGCTGCCGGTCATCCAGGGTGACCGCGACTTGCTCTTTTTGGTAGTCCATAATCTATTGGACAATGCCATCAAATATACATCGCCCGGAAACCGGATCGAGGTACGGGCTTTCGAAGATGGCTCAACCCTGGTAATGGAGGTGGCCGATACCGGCCAGGGTATACCCGAGGATGAGCTGTGTCATATCGGTGAGGAGCTTTATCGCGGCCGGGGGGCGCGCGGTATTCCTGGAAATGGGTTGGGTCTGGCATTAGTACGCTCGATCATCCAGCGCCACGGCGGGCAGACGATCATCCGCAGCCGGGCAGCACAGGGGACGGTAGTTACCCTGCGCCTGCCGGTACATTCTCAATATAAATTTACCGCATAGCCGAAAAGTGGAGCCAGGGTTGTAATTGGATTCCCGCCTGGCTTTTTGACTTTAAAGTGGCATGAAATTCGCTGAGTTTTCCTGGATATAACCAAATTTGTACAAGGTTTTGACCTTGTGCTTAATATTATTGTCATATCTCCGTCATATAATCATCTTATAATATTGATCAAATTTGTTGATATAATCACCGGGTTAGTGATCTTATTGTAATGATGTAATTGATAGAAAGGTCTGACCCGAAGGAGAAATAAATGCAAGAAAAGCCAAACCCCAACCAACCAGCACCCAGGCCCAGCATTCCCTGGATCTGGTGGATCATCGCAGGCGGTTTATTGATTTGGAATGTAATCGCACTTCTACCCAAAAGCAAACCCCAGCTAGAAATTCCCTATAGCTCTTTCTTAACGCAGGTCAATGTCGGTAATGTATCCAGCGTGCAGATTTCTGGTAGCACCATCAGCGGCAAGTTCCTCAGCCCGGTGCCGGAAATATTGCCCACCGTTGCACCGGAGCTGCGAACACCCGGTGCTGTAAGTATTACTCCAGCCACTTATACCGATTTCACGACTACCTTTCCAGACACGGAAGGGGACAGCACCCTGCTGCCGTTGTTAGAGAGTAAAAAGGTAGAGATCGATGTGACTCCTCCCCCCAATCCGCTTGTCAGCGCTTTACTTTCATCGGTGCTGCCGCTGCTGCTATTTGTACTGGTGATGTGGTGGATTATGCGCCGCTCGGGCGTCAACCAATCCAGTATTTCCAATATCGGACGCAGCAAGGCGCGCGAGTACAATCTGGATCACCCGGAAGTAACCTTCAACGACGTGGCCGGTGTGGATGAAGCCAAGCTGGAATTGCAAGAGGTGGTGGACTTCTTGCGTAAACCGGAAAAGTATCACAAGATTGGGGCGCGCATCCCGCGCGGCGTTTTGCTGGTCGGACCGCCTGGCACCGGGAAAACTTTAATGGCCCGTGCGGTGGCCGGTGAAGCGGGGGTACCTTTCTTCAGTATCAGCGCCTCAGAATTTGTGGAAATGTTCGTAGGTGTGGGCGCCAGCCGGGTGCGTGATCTGTTTGCCAAAGCAAAAGCCATGTCACCCGCAATTGTATTTATCGACGAGCTGGATTCAGTCGGCCGCAGGCGTGGCACCGGTTTAGGCAACGTCAACGATGAGCGTGAGCAGACCCTCAACCAGTTGCTGGTTGAAATGGATGGATTTGATGAACATCATGAGACGATCGTACTGGCAGCGACTAACCGGCCAGACGTGCTCGATCCGGCGCTGTTACGTCCCGGGCGGTTTGACCGGGAGGTGACTGTGGGTTTGCCCGACCGGCGTGGCCGGCAGCGAATACTGGAAATTCATTCCAAAGGCCTGGCGTTGAGTCCTGATGTCAGTCTTGAGACGTTGGCGCGCTCAACGACCGGCTTCAGTGGCGCTGACCTGGCCAATCTATGCAATGAGGCAGCTTTAAACGCGGCCCGTGAGAACAATACACAGATTAACCAGTCGGATTTTGAAGCGGCTATCGACCGTGTGCTCTTGGGCGAAAAGCGGAATTTGCTGTTGAATGAGAAAGACCGGAATATTATTGCTTACCACGAATCGGGCCATGCCCTGGTTGCCTGGCTCAGTCCGGAAGCGGATGTGGTCAACAAAGTGACCATTATCCCGCGCGGGCGCGCCCTGGGTGTCACCGAACAAACCCCCGGTGAAGACCAGTACAATTACAGCCGGGATTACTTGATGACACGCCTGGGCGTCATGCTGGGCGGCCGTGCGGCCGAAGAGATCGCCTTGAAGAGCATTACCACCGGCGCAGAGAGTGATCTGGCCGAAGCCACCCGGTTGGCCCGGCGTATGGTAACGCGCTGGGGCATGGGCAGTTTGGGACAGGTCGCGTTTTCTACGGATGACCAGCAGCCGTTTTTGGGGTATGAGCTATCGCAAGGTCGCGAATACAGCGAAGAAATTGCCGCTAAGATTGACCGGGACATGCAAAGTATGTTGTCAGAGCGCTATGACTATGCCAGACATGTGCTGCAATCGGCCCGTGAGCAACTGGATTTGCTGGTGAAGACCTTGTTACAGGAAGAAACCGTCGGACGGGAGGATCTTGAAAAGATACTCGGGCCGCGCCGGGCCGAGATAGTTGAAACGCCGGTAATGGTATAAACTGGCTCAGTCATCCGTAGACGTTCTTAGCTTGCCCTGTACATTGCCAGCAAGTCGGTCAGCAGGGCATAGCCGGTTTCCAGGCGACCTGCGCCAGGGCCAATCAGTGTGACATCGCCGAGCAGTTGGGTGGTGTAGGTGATGGCATTGGTGGCGCCGCTGACCGATGCCAGTGGATGGGATATAGACAGGCGGGTCGGACGAACGCTGCCGATTACTTTGCCATCACGGCACTCAACTCTGGCGATCAACTTCCAGCGCTCGTTGTTGGCCTGGGCGGAGGCAATATCTGCGGGCGTCAATTGAGTGATACCGGTGCGGTCGATATCAGCCATACTGAGAGAGGCGCCCATCAACAGGTTAGCCAGGATGACAGTTTTACCAGCGGCGTCATAACCTTCCACATCGCCGGTCGGGTCGGCTTCAGCGTATCCGGCAGCCTGGGCTTCTGCCAGGGCAGCTGTATAACTGGAGCCAGCTTCCATTTGGGAGAGTATGTAATTGGTGGTGCCATTGATGATGCCCTGGATGCTTTCGATCCCGGCTGCCGAGAGAAACTCGCTGCCCAGATGCAGAGCGGGTGTGCCGCTCATGACGGTACCTTCGATACCGATCTGGACGTGATTGGCATCTGCCAGGGCTTTTAATTCGGGATAATGCAGCGCAATCGGTCCCTTATTGGATGTGACGACATGCTTGCCGGCCTTGATGGCATGGCTCAGGTGCGTAAAAGCCGGCTCGCCAGTTTTGAGATCTGTATAGCTCAGCTCCAGGATGGTGTCGGAGGTCGTGCCAGTAATTGTGTGCAGGGCGTCCCAGCCATGGTGGGGCGCGGAAACCGAGTCGAGTTTGCCGGTAGCGGCTACGGCTTTCAATAATGCGGTGGGGTCAAGACCGGAAGCATTGTACAGGCTGCCTTTTTGAATATCGCTGATGGCGACCACGGTGATCTGGACACCATATTGGCGAGCAAGCTGTTCGCCCTGGTCGCGCAGAATTTGAATAAAGCCCTGACCTACATTACCAAAACCGATCATGGCCACACGAATCGATTGCATAAAGTCCTCCCAAAATACCAGCTTGTTATATAAGGCCTTAAAAAATACTACGGCCCCTGGCGATGTTTCACAATTTCAATCTGAGAGGAAAGTATAGCATAATGGTCATAAAATAACCGATAGTTGATCGGTTATATCGAATCATCCTTTATAAACAAGGGATGGTTTCGATTGGAATCGGATAATGATCGTCGTGCCTTGTCCAGGCGCCGATTCGGCTCGAATGGTGCCATCCTGGGCCTCGACAAGAGCTTTTACGATTGCCAAACCCAGACCTGATTCCTCGCTGCTGTTTGAGTCGCTATAACGTGATTTGTCAGCCCGGTAAAAACGTTCAAAGATATGGGATAGTTGATCGGCGTCAATTCCACTGCCATTGTCTCGAACTGCTATTTCTACGCCATCTTTCACTGGTTTGGCTGAAAGCACTATCTCGCCGCCTTCTGGGGTGTAGCGCAAGGAGTTTGAGATTAAATTACCTAAAACCTGAACCATTCTGGCCTCATCCATACAGAACTGAGGCAGATTCCCATCAGTTTCGATACGCAGGGCAACTTTTTGCTGCTCGGCCTGGTGTTCGAAAAGTGCTTGTGCTCTCTCCAGCAAGTATTTCGGAGGGATGGGTTGGCGGTTAAGGGGCAGCTCACCGGCGTCTGCCAGTGAGAGGGTGCGAAGATCGGTGACGAGATTTTGAAGGCGTTCAATTTCGGTGTAGATCAATGCCAGCCGCTGTGGAGTTGGGGCCAGAACCCCATCTTGCATCGATTCGATGTAACCGGCGATCACTGTCAACGGAGTTCGTAAATCATGGGCAATATCAGCCGTCATCTGACGGCGAAGCTGGTTGCCATGCGAGACTTCCTGGCTCATCCAGTTAAAGGTCTTGGCAAGCTGGCCGATCTCATCATTGGAATTTACCATCACTTTCTGATCTAGATCGCCCTGCGCCATATTTTCGGCGGCCTGAGTCAGGGCTTGTAGCGGCCGGATCAAATTTCGAGCCAGTATCATTCCAACAATCAAAGCCGCTACCAGGGCAGTGAGGGTGGCGTAGAGCAGCGCATCAGTAGTACGTGAAAGGAAAAGATTTTCCTCAGGTGTGAAATTGGGTTGCTGCGGAACAGTCAGAATGGTACCGACTTGCACTCCATTTACTTGAATTGGGGTACCTGCTTGTAATACAGCCGGATCAACACGGGAACCCAATGGAAACGCAGGTGATACGGATACAAGAACGTTGCCTTGAGCATCGCTCAACCCAAATAATCTGCGCCGGAATTCACTGGGGGATTGGTTTGAAAAAGGTTGCGGATTACCTGCCGGAGCAGCGCCATTGGCTGGTGGGGTGGGATGTGGCAATTCAGATTCGATCTGTGTCCAGGCAGTGGCGATCCCATCCCAGGAGCCTTTTGTTGTATAGTAATCGACCAATGAAGTTTTTAACTCGCTTTTTTGTTGATCGATGACAAATTGATATAACCGGCTACTGCTGGTCAGACGAATGAATACAGCTACCAGGGCCGCAGAGAGCAATGAGACCAGCATAAAGGATAGAACGAGCTTCCAAATCAGAGAGTTACGCCTCATGAAAATCCATTCCTCTTAAAACGGTATCCTACGCCAAACACTGTCTCGATATAGTCATCCCCGCCCGTCTCGGTTTCAATTTTTTTGCGTAAATTGCGAATATGCACATTAAGTGTTTTTTCCAACCCGGTGAAACCGCTATCGAGCAAGTGATCCACCAATTGGGTGCGGGTGAAGGCCTGGCCTGGTGAGCGCATCAATACCGCCAGAAGATCGAATTCGATCGGAGTTAACTGAAGGGGAACATCGTGAACGGTTACCGTGTGGGCGGATTGGTCCATGGTTATCTGACCGATCCTCAGGATTTCAGGCAGTTCTGGCGTGTCTCCACCTCGGCGGAGTAAAGCTCTGATGCGGGCAGCCAGTTCTCGCATACGGAAGGGTTTGATTACATAATCATCTGCGCCCAGGTCCAAACCTAAAACAGCGTCGGTTTCTTCTTCTCGGGCGGTGATAATGATTATGGGAGTGCGCTTTTCTTGCCTGAAGGAACGCAAAAATTGATATCCATCCATTTTGGGCATCATTATATCCAGCAAAATCAGGTCAGGCATTTCATGACGGGCGACGTATAATGCATCCTGGCCGTTTTCGGCGGTCACGACTCGAAAACCTTGCTCGGTAAGATATTCGCTTAGAAGCTGGCGAACACTTTCCTTATCGTCTACAACAAGGATAACATTTGACATTTTGATCCTCTACAGAAGAAGTATGCTGGCTCTTCTTAAACTTGATTTTTATCATACCATTTCTTGTAAAAACATAGCATAAAGTTATTTAGATTTGATTTAGAGGGTATTCAAGGTTGGTTTGATTGTTGATATAAAGATAAATCAGATCTCAATTCCATCTAAATCAAATCTGAATACTTCATTTGTATGATTATGTTTGCTTGGGATATAAAAAATAGGCGTTAAATTTATCAGAGGTCGTAAATGAATGTAAACTTACAATCTGCGAAGAAAAAAATTCCTTTTTGGAAAAAAAAGACCACTCTTTTTATAGCCTTAGGGGTTGTGTTGGTGGCCGGTGGCCTGGCATATTTTTTTTGGAATAACTCCGTAACCAATGCATCGGCCGCGAATGCTACCCCTACCATCAATACAGCCGTTGTCCAGAGAGGAAACATTGAAGTTTCTGCCACCGCTTCCGGAACACTTTCCACCAGCGATGAAGCCAACTTGAGTTTTCCAATATCTGGCACGGTGGGAGAATTGGATGTAAAGCTGGGTGATAAAGTCACTAAAGGCCAGGTGCTGGCTAAGCTGTCCAACCAGGATCAATTGAATGCAGCGGTTGCCAACGCACAATTGGCAGTGATCCAGGACCAGCAAGCCCTGACTGCGCTGACTACCAACGCCCAGGTTAACCTGGCCAATGCTTATCAGGCTTATGTCACCGCACAGACTGCCTATACCACCGCCCAAAAGAACCAGCAGGCATCCACTGGCGCCCGCTGTAGCAAAGAAGTCAATACCCAAAATCTTCAAAAATTAACAGCTGCTCAACAAACTCTGGATCAGTTGAGTTTAACTCAGCCCGGTTCGCAATCCTGGATCGATGCCAAGAATGCTTATGACCAGGCCAATGCCAATTATCAATATTGCATTACTTACACATCTGACGAGATCACCAGCGCCAATTCAGCACTGAATGTAGCAAAAGTAACTTTAGATCAAGATCAACTGACTTATAACACATTAAAGAATAATAACGGTATCGATCCGAACACCCTTCAACTGGATCAAGCTAAATTAAATCAGGCCCAGGTGCAACTGGCAAATGCTCAGCAGAATTTACAAGGAGCTACTTTGATCGCGCCGATTAATGGGACTGTGGTGAGCATCGCAGCAGGTGTGGGACAAATGTACAACGCTTCGACCAATGGGGCCGCTTACATAACCATCGCTGATCTGGATCATCCCACGATTAATGTAAGTGTAGCTGAAGCGGATATGAGCCAATTGGCGATTGGAAACGTGGCCGATGTGGTTTTTGATGCGCTTCCAAATCGTACTTTCACCGGTAAGGTCGTCCAGGCGAATGCTCAATTGACGACCTCAGGCGGTTTCCAGGTTGTTAATGGTCAGGTTGCCCTGGACCAGCCTATTACAGATAGTAATGGCCAACAAATTCCGTTGGGTTTGGATTGTACGGTAACCCTGATCAGCAAACAGGCCAACAATGTGCTGATTTTGCCGTTGACTGCGGTGCGAGATTTGGGCGGCGGACAATACGCCGTGTTTGTGGTCGGTCCAAATTCAAAACTCACTTTGAAACTGGTTCAGGTGGGTATTCAGGATGCCAACAATATCGAGATTACCAGTGGACTGCAAGAAGGTGACGTAGTTTCTACTGGAACGATGAAAATTAATTCTGGAAGAAGCACCAACAGTAGTGGCAGTTAACTGGAATTAGGGTTGAGAGGAAAGCATATGAAAGCGGGTAAACGCTTTTTTGATAGTAAAATCTGGCCTGTCATTGTTATTTTGACCTTATTAATTGCAGGTGGAGGCGGGTATTATGCCTGGCAGGCCGGGCAAAAGGCAGCCGCCGACAGGAAATTGTCTCTCTATACAACTACAGCAGTCACGCGCGGCAGTTTGTCGCAAATTGCCACCGGATCGGCTTCGATCGTTTCCAATAATGTGGTGGATTTAAGTTTTCCGGTATCCGGAACCGTAGCCCAAATCAATGTCATACCTGGGGATACGGTCAAGGTAGGAGAAGTCCTGGCAACCATGACCGGACTGGATCAGCTACAGCTAGCAGTAACGGCCGATGAACTGGCGCTGCAGACTGCTCAGAATGCACTGGATGATTTACAAAGTAACGCAGCGGCTGCTCTGGGGCAGGCTCAACTGGCTGTGGCAACGAACCAATCCGCACTGCAGACCGCTCAACAAAATTTACGTGTAAAAGGGCTGGGACGCTGTTCTGTCGCCACCATACAATCTTATTATGTCAAATGGTCGTACAACGATACGGTGCTTATCAATGCCTACAAGCATCTGCTGAATGGAACTGCCACGACTGGCGACCACGCAATAATCGATGCAGCAGGTGGTGGTGGGGGTAGCAAGGGTGGTAAAGGTAGCAAAGCCAGTACGGGTAGTAAAAATAGTTCAGGTAGTACAGGTGGAGGTATCTCAGACTTAGCCTCGGCTCAAGCACAATATAATGCCGATTATGCCAACTGGTCGTATTGCCAGGGTTATACGGATGCCGAGATTACTACGTCGCAGGTTAATCTGCAGGTGGCTCAGGCCAATCTGGACGCAGCACAGGCCACACTTGCCAAGCTGCAGGCCAACAATGGCATTGACCCGGATGCGTTGGCTTTGGACCAGGCTAAGGTTAAGGCAGATACCTTATCGTTGCAAGATGCTAAGAACCAACTGGCCGGAGCGACAATGGTTTCGCCGGTCAATGGCGTTGTGGTCTCCGTGGCCGGTACTGCCGGAGCTACATTCAATACCGGAATATTTATCGTGCTGGCGGATCTCTCTACTCCTACCGTGCAGATCAATATGGATGAAACGGATTTGCAAAATGTAAAACTGGGGTGTCCTGCACAGATTACTTTTAATTCCATTCCCGGGCACGTTTTTAACGGCCAGGTTACCCAAATTACACCGACTGTGGTTACATCTCGTGGCTACAATGTTATTCAGGGACAGGTGCAATTGGCCAAGGACACAACGGTTGCCAAAACGACCTTACCGTTGGGTTTATCTGCCATGGCCGATGTTATTTGTAATCAGGTCACAAACGCTCTATTGGCACCGGTGGATGGATTGCACACCGATCAGAACGGCAATTATTACGTTTACGTGTTAAATTCAGATGGTAAGCCTGTAAAAACCGCCGTACAAATTGGGCTGTCAAACTTCACCTCTGCAGAAGTAAAAAGTGGATTAAAAGAGGGAGATTTAGTCATCACCAAAGGTATTTGAACCGTTCTAATATGCATCTTAATTGAAACGAGTAAAGTGTAATTCGGAGGAATCGTGAAAGCAAAATCGAAAGCTCGGCCCTTATTAAAAACAAAAAAATTCTGGATCATCCTGGTGGTGATCGTTCTGGCTGCCGCAGGTGGGGGGTATTATTACTTCCGAAGCCAACAGACGAGTGTCGTGGCCCAGGCTGCTTCAAGCAGTCTTCAGACAGCCCAGGTGACAGTAGGAAATATCGTACTATCCGCTCAGGCCACCGGTACCTTAGTCGCAGGCCAGACGGCCAACCTGGGCTTTTTATCGTCCGGGACGGTGGCTACAGTGAATGTTCAGGTCGGTCAGCAGGTGAAAAAGGGGCAAGACCTGGCCGATCTTGGCGATCTCCAGTCTCTGCAGTCGGATGTCGCCTCGGCGCAAGCTAATTTAACCGCCGCCCAAACCACGCTGCAAAATTTCCAGAACGGAGCCGCCCTGGCGCTTGGAAATGCTCAGCTTACGGTGTCGACCGACCAGACCAATTTAACCAATGCACAGTCGGCTTTGAAGCTGCCAGGTGAAGCGCCCTGTGATAAGACTACGACGGATGCCTATTACCAGACTTATTTGTTGGAAAAAGCCAATCTCGACAAGATGGATCTATCCAACCCCAATTCGGCTTATTATCTGAGCCAGGTCGTGCCGGAAAAAATTCTGGTGAATAAAGATTACCAGGCTTATCTGGCATGCTCCAGTTATACTGTGTATCAGATCTCCTCTTCTCAGGCCAACCTGACCATCGCCCAGGCTACTT
>DATFYI010000025.1:0-7368 GCA_035315125.1 Anaerolineaceae bacterium
GAGAAAAAACGATGAATGCTCGCCGTAATCGCTCTAACCTTTACCCGCCTGTGTTGTGGAAGATCGGTGTGCGCTTCTTGTGGATGCACCGCTGGCAAAGCATTCTGATGGTGTTGGGCATTACCTTAGGTGTTGCGGTTATGGTAGCGATTGACCTGGCCAACGCCAGCGCAAGCCGGGCTTTCCAGTTGAGCACCCAGGCTATCACCGGTAAAACAACACACCAAATAACAGGTGGACCTCTGGGCCTGGATGAATCGGTCTATGTCAACCTACGCCGCCAGGGTTTACTGGATCAGGCTGAACCAGTTATCTCTGCCTACGTGTCTTCCCCTCAAATAGGTAACCGCCCGCTGGATCTTTTGGGCATCGATCCATTGGTGGATGCACCTTTCCATGATTATCTGAGCGGGTCGGGACATGACTTGCGGCAGGAGCAACTGACACCATTTCTGACACAGCCAGGAGCATTGATGATTTCATCTGATCTGGCGGAACGTTATGGTTTGAAGCTTGGATCAAAACTGACCCTGGTAGTCGCCGGCCGTGCTCAGCCAGCCTTTATAGCAGGTCTGATCACGCCCAGTGATGCTTTAGTAAAACAGGCTTTAGATGGCACCCTGCTGGCAGATATTGCGACGGCTCAGGAAATTACCGGTGAGTTGGGTAAAATCGACCGGATCGATCTGATCCTGCCTACCGACAGCACACCAATTGTCAAAACCTTAGAGGCTCATCTTCCAACTGGCATTCAACTTAATCCGGTTGAGGCGTCCACCGGTTCGATTGCTCAAATGACCGCCGCTTTTAGCCTTAACTTGAGCGCGCTCAGTTTATTGGCGCTGGTGGTGGGGTTGTTTTTAATTTATAACACGATGACCTTTTCAGTCGTGCGACGACGCGAACTATTTGGGGCTTTGCGATGCCTGGGGTTTACCGGAAGAGAGATCTTTCTGCTGGTGATGAGCGAGGCTTTTATTGTAGGCGTAATTGGCAGTCTGTTCGGGATCGGGTTGGGCATTCTGATGGGATATCGTACAGTCGGGATGGTTGGCCAAACAATCAATGATCTTTATTTCACCACTACGGTCGAAGCTGTTGGCATTCCGTTTTCCAGCCTGGTGAGAGGCGGGCTGGCGGGGTTGCTGGCGACTTTATTTACTGCCTCATTGCCGGCCTGGGAAGCATCCACCGTCCCACCCCAGGCAGCCTTGTCTCGTTCTGGACTCGAAAAGAAGACCCGCCGCAATGTGTTGTGGATGGCGTTTGGTGGTTTTGGTTTAATCTTGATGGGTGGTGTTTTGTTTTTATTTCCAGTGCAAACCATCTTATTTGGCTTTACTGGAACTCTGGCGGTGGTTGTCGGCTTTGCCTTACTGGCAGCAATTACGATGGTGTTTCTGTTGCGGGCGCTGGGGCCATTATTAGTTAAGATCTTCGGCTTTCTGGGACGAATGGCGCCACGTAATCTGATCAATACTTTAAGCAGGACGTCAGTAGCTGTAGCAGCATTAATGGTGGCAGTAGCTGTGACGATTGGGGTTAGTTTGATGATCGATAGCTTCCGCTATACCGTAGACCTCTGGCTGAAACAAACTTTGCAGGGGGATGTTTATATCACCGCACCCAGCTTTACGGCCAACCGCTCGACCGTTTTAATTGATCCACAGGTAGTACAGGCGGTTGAGCATTGGCCCGGCCTGGCCAGAGTGGATTTACAGCGCTCAACCAATCTTCAATCTACTCGGGGAACTGTCCAGGTATCTGCCACCAATAATTACACTTTTGGGTTAGAGCGCAGTTATTTTTCGGTCAAGGATCCGCCCCAGGCTATCTGGAAGGCAATGGAACAGGGCGCTGTGTTAATCTCTGAACCGCTGGCGCAGCGATTGGGTTTGAATACTGGCAGCACCATTACACTGAGTAGTCCGGAGGGTTGGAAGTCATTTCCGGTGGAAGGAATCTATTATGATTACGCATCGAGTGAGGGCACCCTATATATGGCGATGGATAATTACCAGCGCTTCTGGCATGACAGCGGGGTCACCGCCATTGGGATTCGCCTGCCAGCCGGGACCAATCCAGATACGATAACGAATAATCTGCAAAATGGCCTGGAGCTACGACGGCAGCAACAGGTTATTATTGAATCAAACCAGACTTTGCGTGACGAAGTATTGAAGGTCTTTGATCGCACTTTTGCAATAACGGCGGCATTGCGCATCCTGGCGACGGTCGTGGCTTTTATAGGTATTCTGAGCACCTTAATGCTCCTGCAGCTCGAAAAACAGCGCGAGATTGGCATTTTACGGGCAATTGGGTTGACAGGCAGGCAATTGTGGCAGCTGGTTATGTTGGAAACTGGGCTGATGGGTCTGGTGGCGGGGGTGCTGGCGGCGCCAACCGGCTATGTAATATCCTTAATCCTGATCTATATCATCAACCAGCGCTCATTTGGTTGGACTCTTCAGCAAGACATCCAGCCATCTGCATTCTTACAGGGATTGGCAATTGCAGTGATTGCGGCGCTTTTAGCAGGGATATATCCGGCTGGAAAATTGAGCCATATGGAGGCAGCCGATGCGATCCGTTATGAATAAAACCAGTAGGGCAGTCGTGATAAAAGGGCTGGCCTTTGCTGCAGTGTTAGTGGTAATAGCCGTCTTGATCATCCCACAATTTCCGGGTGGGGCTCAGAAGAGTCAAGCTCAAATTGTTGTACTACCTATCGCCAGCGGCGATTTCGAAAAGGCAATTGCTCCGCGTAATTTTGTTTTTCCGTCAGATCACGGCCCTCACCCAGATTTCCAGACCGAATGGTGGTACTATACCGGTAACCTGGATAGCTCTGAGGGGCAGCACTTTGGTTTTGAACTGACCTTTTTCCGGAGAGCCCTGCAACCATCCTCCGCCAGGATAGCTCGCAACTCGGATTGGGCGACCCAACAGGTTTATATGGCGCATTTCACACTGACGGATGTTTCCAGCGGGAGTTTTCGTTATTTTGAGCAGTTAAGCCGGGGCGCGGCCGGTCTGGCGGGGGCGCTCGGTCAGCCGGTTTTTAGCGTTTGGTTGAACAACTGGTCCGTCCAGCAAATTGCCCCGGATGAATATCATCTCCAATCTTCGCAGCAGGATATCCGGTTGGATTTAATGTTGAAAGACCTCAAGGGCCCAATCCTGGAAGGCGATCACGGCTATAGCCAGAAGGGAGCGGAAGTGGGTAACGCCTCTTATTATTACAGTGAGACCCGTTTGCAAACGCAGGGAACCCTTACGGTCGGCATGGAAAATTATCAGGTGAACGGAGCCAGTTGGATGGATCACGAATTCAGCACCAGCGCACTCTCAACCAATGAAGTCGGCTGGGATTGGTATGCATTGCAGTTGAACGACGGCAGCGAGCTGATGATGTACTCTTTGCGACATAGCGATGGCAGCCAGGATCTTTTTTCCAGCGGGACCGTCATTTATCCAGACGGTAGCACCCGATCGTTTAAACTAAGTGATTTTAAGATAACGCATACAACAACCTGGCGCAGCCCCCATTCAGGAGCGGTCTATCCGGCGGATTGGACCGTCCAAATCCCCTCTGAGAACCTGACCTTACAGGTACAGCCGTATCTGGCTGACCAGGAGCTGAATGTCTCTTTCATTTATTGGGAAGGGGCTGTCAAGGTCAACGGTTCCCGCGCCGGTCAGGCATTGTCTGGTAGCGGTTATGTGGAATTAACCGGCTATGCGGCCTCCATGCAGGGGCAGTTTTAATAAATTCTAATCTCCTTCACAGTTTTAATGGTTTATGAAAATGGTAAACTATGAACCAGAGAGAGGTGGTTAGATGCCCAGCGCCAATCTGCCTTTTGGAATCGACGTAAGTGTTTACGATGGAACGGTGAATTGGGATGTTGTGGCTGCACACAGCATTCCCCAGGTTGTTTTTGCCGGTACTCGGGCGACAGTTTCATGGGGATATATCGACCCCCAGTTTTCACGCAACTGGTCCGAGGCGAAAAGGGTCAGCGCGGCACGAATGGCGCGCGGCAGTCTGCCGATTTACCGGTGTGCTTACCATGTTGTTTATCCAGGTGAAGATGCTGTTCGCCAGATCGACCATTTTATGAGCGTTGTAGGAGCGGATCACGGCGAGCTACCGCTGGTATTAGACGTCGAGCTGGACCAGGGTCTTGGTCACAGTGCGATTGCTGATAAAGTGCTGGCCTGCATCCAGGAGCTTGCCCGGAAAGCCGGCCGGATTCCAAATATTTACAGCCGTGCGTTATGGGTGGATGAATTCATCACCGGCTACAGCAATGGTAAATTAAATACACCGCCGGACTGGCTGAATTTTTGCGATTGGTGGTTGGCTCAATATCTAAAAACACCGGATGAAGACCCCGGTCCACCCAATTTACCGCAGGGTGTCGATCGTGCACGCGTTGTAATGCAGCAAACCACCGACCAGGGCAAACCCATCGGTGTAGCCAGCTTATCGGCAGATTACGATCGCTGGCAGGGCGATCAGGCCAGCTTGGAGACCTATGCCAGTTGATGTCAGAAAACGGCCAATTTGAATATCCAAATTTGCAGATTGATTATTGAATTCTTATTTATAAAATCATATAATAACGTGAAAATAGTTTAGCCCAAATAATAATAATACGGAGGTATACATGGAATCTCCCGGCAGGGGAGTATGAAAATCAACATAAAAACGCCAAACAAAATAACCTTTACCTGTTTGGGTACCGGTAATATTGAAAGATCGGTACAAGGCTAAAAAAAATCACACTTAATTAAAAATTGATATTCGAGGAGAAGAACGATGAAAGGCTTTCGTCTGTTCGGTTTTTTTGTAGTATTTGCATTGCTGGCGGCTTCCTGTTCGCCCGCAGCCACCCCAACCGCAGCGCCTGCTGCGCCTGCAACTTCAGCGCCTGCCGCTCCACAACCAACTAGCATGCCCACTGCCGTGCCCCCTACAGTGGCACCCACCCAGGCTCCTCCCACAGCAGTTCCTGCCACGCCCACTATGGCAGCCCCGACCCCTGTGGCTACCATAGACCCTGCTTCGCTTGCCCAAAAGGGCAGGTTGTTAATCTGCACCGATTTCCCGTACCCACCCCAGGAATTCTACGATGATAATGGCAACCCCCAGGGTTTGGATGTTGAGATCGGTACTGAGATCGCCACCCGGCTGGGTCTGCAAGCCGTCTTTGTAAACAGCGTTTTTAACACAATCTTTGCAGCGGTCACCAGCGGCAAATGCGATGTCGTCATATCGGCCACCAACATCACCTCTGACCGGCAGAAACAGGTCAGTCAGATCCCCTATTTCAATGCCGGGCAGTCCTTCCTGGTTTTAAAAGGGAATCCATCCAATATTAACGCCACGACAGATTTGTGCGGCCAATCGGTGGCGGCCGAAAGCGGCACGACCGAGGCAGATTATCTGCAAGGCACCGGCGATTATGCCGGTAAAGGCTTAACCCAGGCCTGCACCGCGGCAGGTAAGAAACCGATTACCACAGTGGTAACCCAGAAGGACTCGGATGCCTTACAGCAGCTTCAGGCGAACAAGGTGGTGGCATACTTTACCGATTCACCTGTAGCGGCCTATTATACCGTCCAGCACCCCGATCTGTTCCAACTGACCGGTACCGTGTTAAATGCGACCCTGGAAGGAATTGGAGTTCCTTGTGGGGCGGCTGATTGCACAAAGGCTCCGCTCTCACCTGTGGGACAGGCCGTACAGACGGCTTTAAAAAGCATGATGACTGACGGGACCTATTTGAAGATCCTCACCAAGTGGAATCTCGCTAACAGCGCAGTACCCGCCCAATAAACGTTGGACCTGGCGCTTTTCTAGATATTTAAAAAGGCCAGCCGGGTTAAATTTGTCCCGGCTGGCCTGGTTTGAATTAAAATAATAACATAGGTAAAGATCGGGATAGACGCCCGGTTTGATCTGACGACATTATTTTGGATGTTGGCGAGGACACCATGTACCATTTTGATTGGGTAATCTTTTTTCATTATTTATGGCCAGTATCCGCCTTTCAAGACCCCCTCATTCGCAACGGTTTAATTACCACAATTGTAGTCAGTATCGTAGCGCAGGCCATGGGTGTTATCTTTGGGCTTTTTGCCGCACTTGGTAAGATGTCTAAAGCGCCCGTCGCTCATTGGCTGGCAGAAGCGTACATCTGGTATTTTCGGGGCACACCCTTGTTGGTGCAAATGTCGCTTTTATTTTTCGGGTTTGGCGTCATTCATCTGTATGATTTTCCGGATATTCATATCGGTCTAATTACAATCACGGGCGCAATCCAGGCCGGCACATTGGCCCTAGGGATCAATGAAGGCGCCTACATGGCCGAAATCGTGCGCGCCGGTATTGAGTCAATTGATGTTGGTCAAATGGAGGCCGCCAAATCGCTGGGGATGACCTACGGCCTGGCCATGCGGCGGATTGTCTTACCCCAGGCGGCGAAAGTGATCATTCCTCCACTTGGAAATGAATTCAATAACATGATGAAAACTACCTCCCTGATGGAAGTGATTTCAGCAAGCGAGCTATTTTTCGCTTTCAACGAGATCAATGCCCGGCTTTTCAAACCCTTTGAGCTTTTTATCGTCTGTTCAATCTATTATTTGGTATTGACAACCGTCTGGTCGATCATTCAGGCCAGGATCGAGTCCGGTTTGGGAGAACGAAAGGCGATGGAGAAAAACCCAGGCATGCTCTCACGTTTATTTGCTGCGAGATGAGTGTAACTATGTCAACTACCTTTCAACCAAATTCTAACAACAATCAAACGGTCATCGTCAAAGCCGAGAGAATTAATAAAAGCTTTGGCAGGCTGCATGTTCTTAAAGACATTGACCTGACTGTTAAGAAAAACGAAGTTGTGGTGGTGATCGGCCCATCCGGATCAGGAAAGAGTACTTTGCTGCGCTGTATCAATCACCTGGAGAAAATCAACAGCGGGCATATCATTGTGAACGGTCGAATGATTGGCTATTACGAAAGAAATGGCCGGTTAGTGGAAGAGTCAGAGCGGAATATTGCTCGCCAAAGGGCTGAAATCGGTATGGTTTTCCAGCGCTTCAACCTATTTCCTCACCTGACCGTGTTTCAAAATATTATTGAAGCGCCAATGAATGTCCGCAGGTCCGATCGATCTGCGGCTGAAGCAGATGCAATGCGGCTGTTAGAACGGGTAGGTTTGGCGGATAAACGGGATAATTTCCCATCCCAGCTTTCCGGCGGGCAGCAGCAACGGGTGGCCATCGCACGCGCCCTGGCAATGAAACCCAACCTGATGTTGTTTGATGAGCCAACCTCGGCTCTGGATCCGGAAATGA